>NZ_SSOF01000087.1:0-107116 GCF_029873115.1 Pseudomonas sp. BN606
TGAATCGCCCCGGCTTTCCTAGACACTCTCCAAGCTCTGGAAATAGCGCTTTTCAAACTCCACTGGCGATAGCTGCATAGCGCTGCTGTGCCGGCGTTTGGCGTTATAAAACATCTCGATGTAATCGAACACATCACTGCGGGCTTCTTCGCGGGTGCCGTAGGTTTTCCGTCGGATGCGTTCCCGCTTCAGCAACTGGAAAAAGCTTTCTGCTACCGCGTTGTCGTGGCAGTTGCCGCGTCGACTCATGCTGCTGATCAGGTTGTTGGCCTTGAGGAAACTCTGCCAGTCCGAGCTGCTGAACTGGCTACCCTGGTCGGAGTGGATCATCACCTCCTGCCTGGGTTTCCGCCGCCAGACCGCCATCAGCAAGGCATCGATGGCTAGGTCGCTGCACATCCGTGGCTTCATCGACCAGCCAACCACCTGGCGTGAAAACAGATCCAGCACCACCGCCAAGTACAACCAACCCTCATAGGTGCGGATGTAGGTGATGTCAGTGACCCAGACCTTGTTCGGTTCGCTGACGTTGAACTGCCGCTCCAGGCGGTTGGGCGAGGCCACCGTCGGCTTGCCCCCGTAATAACCGGGGCGCCGACGATAGCCGGTCTGCGAGCGCAGCCCTTCTCCCCGCATCAGGCGAGCCACGCGGTGCCGGCCACAGCACTCCCCCAGCTCACGCAGGTCGTCGTGGATCTTGCGATAGCCGTAGACCCCGCCGCTTTCCAGCCAGGCATGTTTGATCAACCCGAGCAGACGCTGGTCTTCCTTCGCGCGTACGGATTTCGGCTCGGACAACCAGGCGTAGTAACCGCTGGGATGTACTTTGAGGGTCTGGCAGAGACGACGTACCGGGTACTCCACCGATAACTTGTTGATGACGGCGTACTTCAGCCGGACTCCTTGGCAAAGTACGCGGCGGCCTTTTTTAAGATGTCTCGCTCTTCGGTTACCCGCTTGAGTTCCGCACGCAGACGACGCAGTTCGGCCTGTTGATCATCTTCTTGCTGCCGCTGTTCCCGGGGCTTGCTGTAGCGCTTGATCCAGGCATACAGGCTGTGCACCGACATGCCCAACCGCGCTGCCACCTCGGCCACGGGAAGGCCGCGCTCGGTCACTTGCTTGACCGCTTCGATTTTGAATTCTTCGGGGTAACGCTGGTTGCTCATGGCACCTCCTAATGGGCCTCATTATGAGGCTTGGAGGTGTCTACGAAACTAGGGGCGATTCAAACAATGCCATCGGAACTAGCGGCTTTCATTCGCCTAAGAAATATAAGGGGAATTGTCATCGATGAATTTCACGACGCCTTGTTGCTTGGCAAGGTTGAGCAGCAGCGAAATCTTTCAGTTCTCAAAAGCCTCTCTGGCCCTCCATACTTTATCTCTGTGATTGGATTTGGCACCGATTACGCTAAGCACGCGCTGAACCATGATTCCCAGTTGTCGAGGCGATATCACATGATGCTTCTGCAGCCTTGGACTGAAAATGAAACGTTCCGAAGGTTTTTGGCTAGCATTGAAGAAAACCTGCCATTAAAACACCCCTCGGCGCTGTACTCACCTGAGATTGTTAAGTTCTTGCTAAAAGAGACCGGTGGCGTGATGGGGTTGGTGGTTGATTTAATAAAGTCTGCCGCGGCATACGCGATTTATTGTGGAGAGGAGAGGATTTCTATCGAAATGTTAGAGAAGGCAAAGCTCAGTCGATGGGGGTACGGCAAATAATCGGTGAGACCTAAATCGGGCATTTTCAGGAGATGACATGAAAATAAGAGGCTTACCAGCGTCAGTTTTCGGAGAGACACTTTACTCTTGGTCTTTTCGTTGTGCGCAAAGAAAATATCAGGGCATGGATGCTGCCTGGCTAAGGGTAAGTCAGATTTATAACTCCAGCGATTCTCGTTTTGAGGCGCCAGTCAGGGAAGAGGATTTCCATGAGTTCTTCTTAGGCTGGAACATTCCTGAATATATTGTGTGGGGTGTTTTCAATTGTCAAAAATTGCTTCTTCTTGATAGTGATTTTCGCTCTTGTTACTGTCCGCACTGCTTGCTAAGTGATGTAAAGGAGTACGGACTTCCATGCTGGAGAATGAGTTGGTGCGATGTAAGATATGTTTATTGTCATGAGCATAACTGCCTTTTGTCCTCGTTAAATTCTACCTGGGAACTGCAAAACAAGGCATGGCTCGCATTCTCTGATGCTGTAAATTACGGGGTTCCGAGAGGACAGTTCGAAACTCCAAACGCAACGCATATAAACCTACTCAATCAATTCAATAGGCTAATCAGTCGTGTTCAGCGAACGTTTATGCAGGCACAGTCATCAGGCTCGAGGAGTGCTTCTTGCGAAGAAAGACCCGATGATGAGGTAGATCTGGGCTGCGTTTATATTTTGGTGTTCTCTTTACTACTTAGACTCAGAACTACTCGTGTCCCGGCCGGTGTTGCGAGATATCTTCTCTCTGATGATTGTGTAGCGATAGCTCATGGCGACTTCACGTATGACGAATGTCTCAGGATGGGGGTTGCTAGAAGCAATCCGAATCAAAGAATGGTCGCTTTGTTATTGCTCGGTTGGATCGTTGGTCTATTCAACGAAAGTGAGGTAAGAGTTATCTCGAGAGTGGTGGAAGCAGCGAGATTTGTGTGGCCCCGCTCCCTTAAAGATCTTGGGCGTATGGCGGGCGACGCTGTGGGTGGAGATGCGGTTATCAAGGTATTCGACGGAAAATATCGAGGTCGGGATGCTTTTGGTAGTAACTTAATCCTATTCGTCGCAGGGCTTAAACAAAGTTCCTGACGAATCAGGTAGCTTTGAAAAGAAATGCGCATCGTTTCAATGGATTTAGCGCTATAAATTTCTTGACATTCTTTTGTATGTCGTATCCACCTGTCCCAAGTCCTAGGACACGGGACAAAGAGAACACGCGTTCTTCTGTGATGCAAGGGCCATTTACGCGACAAATCGGACCAAGACACTTGGATTATGGTTGGTGCCGACAATTGCGATCAATGGTCAATCTGCTGGCTGTTGCGTTGGACATGACGTAGGCAAAGCAACCCTGCGCGCCGCCGAACTTGGGTAGCCCTGTATCGCCGGAGCCCGTATGGGTAAGTTCTTCGAGAGGTTGGGGGGGGCCGAGAGCATTACATCACCTCGGTGGGAAAGTTGCTTAGCAGCCGCTCGACCTCAGCTCGGATAATCTCCTTGCAGCCCAGCTTTCAGGGAGGTTCGACAAGAAACTCGCGGGTTCGCACTACGGCGCAGGTATGTTTGCGGAGGAGGGTGTTTCATTTGCGTCTCCTCAGTAACCCCAGCAGCGTCTTCCGGATTCAGGAGTGATTCTGTTCACCGGCCTCCGCTGAAGGCTTTCCATCGAGTTTTAGCTGCCCCAGGGCTCCAATCAGGCGCTCCTGGAGGTCCTGCATCTGTCGACCCTGAGTGTCCCGGGCTTCGCTCAGGCGGATAACTTCACTCTGTAGACTATCGCAGCGTTCCTGCAAGGCGCTGTTCGCCTGCTCAACCTGGGCCCGAGTGTGCACCCCTCTCGCCAGTGTCTGTTCACGTTGCTCCAGTTGCCGCTGCAGAGATTGCAGGTCTTTCTGTTGCTGACGGGCTTCCGCTAACAGGCGAGAGTTATCGCGGTTGAGCTGGGTCAACTCGTCCTGTTTGATCATCAGCGTTTGTTGCAGCTGCCGCATTTCCAATTGCAGCTGCTGCACCTGCGTCTCGTGACGGCGCTGTTCATGCTCGCGCTGATCCTTGCTGGCCTGCCGGAAGTGCTCCAGAGCATCGCGGGCATGTTGATGCTTCTCCTCCAGCGAACGGATCTGCCCCTCGCGGTCCTGCAGGCGGGTTTTTTGGTCGTGCTCCGCTTGCTGCAGCCGCGTCACCTCGATGTCCGCCAGCTGACGCAACTGATGTTCCTGCTGCAATCCCTGCTGCGCGACCTCTAACTGCTCGGTGAGAGTGGCGTAGGACGTTTCAAGCTGCTGGTTACGAATTTCCAGTTGCTGAATCTGGTCGTGGTAACCGCGGCGCTCCTGGGCTAATTGCTCACGCTCCTGGGCCACGGCGGCGCGCGCTTCGTCCTGCAACTGCGTGGCCATCTGGGCGACGAGATTCGCCAGTTGATCGCTGAGCAACGCCGGTGCTGCCGCCCGTCCGCGCTCGGCGTTGTCCAGCTCCTTCAGATAGCGGTGAATGGTGGTCTTCGAGCCGGTATTACCCAGCTCGACCCGCACCGCATCGATGCTCGGGTGCTCACCGCGGGCGAGGAGGGCCGTGCGCGCCTTCTGCACCACCGCCTTGTTGATACCGCCACGGGCCATGTCAGTCTCCTACGATTCCGTACTGTGGTACATACCATGTATTTACATTCTAGTTGGAGTGCCTCTTTCGCGCTAGATGACGCATGATTTAGCATTGGGTAATCACGAATTATCCAACGTCAGTCCGGGTTTTGAACGAATTGGTGTCGAAAGGCGGTACGCCAAGGCGGGGAGGAGCGATGCAGCAGGACGTCGAGCGCTACCTGCAGGCCAGCACCCGGGCCAATACCCGGCGCAGCTACCAGCAGGCGATTGAGCACTTCGAGGTGAGCTGGGGTGGTCTCCTGCCGGCCACCAGCGACGCCATCGTGCGCTACCTGGTCGACCATGCCGGCACCCTCGCCAGCAGCACCCTGAAACTGCGCCTGGCCGCGCTGGCGCAGTGGCATGTCAGCCAGGGCTTTCCCGACCCGACCAAGACGCCGCTGGTGCGTCAGGTGCTGAAGGGCATCCGCACCCTGCACCCGAAACCCGAAAAGCAGGCCGAGCCGTTGCAACTGCGCGAGTTGGAGCAGTGCGTCATGTGGCTGGAACAGATCGGGGAAAGGGCGCGAACAGAGGGTGACCTGCCGCGGCTGCTGCGTTGTTGGCGCGACCGCGCGCTGTTGCTGATCGGGTTCTGGCGCGCCTTCCGCAGCGACGAGCTGTGCCGGCTGCAGGTCGAGCACATTCAGGTACGGGCCGGGGAGGGCATGCAGCTGTTCCTGCCGTGGAGCAAGGGCGACCGCGACAACCAGGGGCAGACCTACCCGGCGCCGGCGCTGGCGCGGCTGTGTCCGGTGCAGGCGTATTGCGACTGGATCAGCGTCGCCGGCATCGCGCGCGGGCCGGTGTTCCGCAGCATCGATCGCTGGGGGCACCTGAGCGAGCAGGCACTGCACCCACACAGCGTGATCCCGCTGCTCAGGGCGGTGTTGCAAGGGGCCGGGTTGCCGGCCGAGCTGTACAGCAGCCATTCGCTGCGCCGTGGTTTCGCTACCTGGGCCACGCGCAGCGGCTGGGATCAGAAGGCCCTGATGGGCTATGTCGGCTGGCGCGATGCCAAATCGGCGCTGCGCTACGTGGACAGCGCCGGCTTTTTTCCCGGCCAGTTGCGGCCGCTCTCGCCGAGCCTGGTGGCCGACGAGGTTCGGGGTCTGCCTAGTCCAAGTGCGCCGCCAAGTAGTTAACCAGGCGGAGCGGCTCGGCACTGTCGACAATGGCAAACATCAGGTCGCGCTTGCTGCGCGGTAGCAATTTGGTGCAGCGCTTGGCCGTAGCTTTGATGGCAGCGTTGTTGCCGTGAGTACGTCCCGCAAGGAAGAGGGCGAGGGTGGCGTCCTGAATGTTCACGGTGGTGCTCTATCGATGGTTGCCTCTTCTATCCATATCTCGAGAGACGAGATGCTCCGGTGCCTTGGCGATGCGTCGAGCTACGTCGCGAGTAGCCTCATGGATGTTGCGAACGATCTTTCGGTTCGGCGTGTTGGGCAGCACATTGATTTCAGCGGGCAGGTGGCGCAGGCGACTCGGCTAGAGCGGTAGATCATGGCGTTGGCCTTGGTTACCTGCGACCTCTGTTGGGTGAAGGCGCGCTATTCGCTGCGGAGCGGTTTGCCGGTTGGGCAGCGGCACTCATTGGCCTCCTGACTCCGACTGGACGGCAGAGTGGTACAGCATTGCTTCTTGAGTAGGTTGGCAGCGCCCGTAGAATGGACTCTCAAACAAGTATTGTGTGCTTTGGACAAATCGAGGGTTCGAATCCCTCCTTTACTGCCACTTTCCGTTTCAAGCAAACCCCTGATATTCCTAGTGAAGTCGGGTTTTTTCATTCTGCGATTACTGCCTGCTGCGCTACGATCGGAAAAATTCGACCAGGCCGCATCATGTCGCTCGTCGGCCACGCAATAGACGAGGTTGCCGTTTGGTGCTCTGTTGCCGTTGCCACTCCAGTGGCGTCGCGTTGAACCAGCGATGGAAAGCGCGGCTGAAGCCGCTGGGGTTGGAGTAGCCGAGTAAGCCAGCCAGCTGCGCCATGCTGATAGTGGGGTCCTGCAGGTAGTGGCGTGCCATGTCCTGGCGGGTGCCGTCCAGCAGATTCTGGAAGGATGTACCTTCCTGCGTCAGGCGTCTCTGCAGCACGCGAGGATGGAGGGCCAGGCAGTCGGCGACTTTCTCCACAGTGGCCCGGCCGCTTGGAAGGAGATCGCGGAGCAATTGCCTGATGTATTGGGGGAGCTCATCGGCCGCAAGGCGCTCGATTCTGCCCAGGTGATCCGCAATCATTTGGCGCAATCCTTCATCTCCCGTACTGAGCGGCAAAGCGAGCGTCGCCGCGTCGAAGGCAAGGCCGGTGCAGTAGGAGGAGAAAGTTGGCCGGCACCTCAGGGCTTCCATGTAAGCGGGCGCCTGGTCGAGTGGGGAATGTCCCAGAAGTATCTTGTCAGGTTGCCAGGCGCCGCCCACCAACTTGCGCATCAGTTGCACGGCAACGCCGCATGCAAGCTCCTCAGCCTGGTACCGGCCGGGGGTATTGGCATCGTTGACTCTGAAGCTGAGGACGGCCTGTTTGCCTTGCACATCCAGGTCAATATTTGCCGCGCCGTTGTACAGGGAGAAGTTCGCGCGCAGTTCGGTAAGGGCATCACCGACACTTCCCGTATTGCGGATCAGGTACAGCAGATCACCGAACACCGTGATGCCCTGATGAAGGCCATAGTGCAGCCCGAACAGCGATTTGCCCGACTGTCGGGCGCATAGTTCGAGCAGATCGCAGTAGCGGCGGTAGGAGATGATGCCATCTTGCCGCCTGAGGATATCTGCGGGGAGGGACGCCCTGCGCAGCATTTCCGCTGAGTTGAGCCCCAGGCTCGTAGCAAACTCATCGAAACCAGTCAGGCTAAGGGCTCGCACGAAGGGGGACAGCGAAATGCCGGCGTTATTCATCGGCGGCTCCGTCCGTTGTTTGTGTCAGACGCCTTTGCTGTTGCTTCCACTTCTGTGGGCTGGTCCCGGTCCAGCGGCTGAACGCGCGGGAGAAAGCGCCGAGGCTGTTGTATCCAAGTAGCCCGGAGAGCTGGGTCAGACTGATGGACGAGTCTCGCAGGTAACGGATGGCCATGGACTGCCGGGTGCTGTCGAGCAGTTGTTGAAATCCGGTACCTTCGGCCTGGAGGTAGCGTTGCAGCGTTCTGGGACTGAGCATCATCAATTCGGCGACCTGTTCGACGGTGACATTGCCGCCTGGGAGCCGGTTGCGCAAAAGCTTCTGCACGTAGTGCGGTAGCTCCTGCAAGTTGAGCTTCGCGAGCTCATCGAAGTGTCTCCGGATGAGCCGCTGGAAGCGATCATCGCTAGCGCTGAGTCTGGTAGCCAGCAGCGTGGCGTCGAAGACCAATGCGTTCACTGAGTTGTCAAACCGAGGGGCGATGCCTAGCAGTGAGCGGTATACCCCCGCTTTTTCAACAGGGGAATGACGCATGAGCAGTTCATTGGGCTTCCAGTCCCTGCCGATTAGCGTCTGTATGAGGCGCAATGCTACCGCCATGGCCAGCTCCACGGTTTGACGGACCGAGGCCGCATCAGCGTCCGTTACATCAAAGCGCAGGCGCACTTCGTTACCGTGTCGTTCGAGGCGGAGTTCCGCGCCGCTGCTGTGGACGTGGTAATAGCGGATCAGCGCTTCTAGTGCTTCGCCCAGGCAGCAGGAGCTGTTGATCAGGTAGAACAGGTCACCCACAGCGTGGGTGCCCTGGTGAAGTCCAAACTGCAAGCCAAAAAGCGGGTTATCTGTGCGTGCTGCGCAGAGCTCCAGTAGAGCAGCGAACCTTTCCCCCGAAATGGGCCCATCCAAGTCGTCTACGGGCAGTCCGATTTCGGCGAGGAGCGAGTGTGGGTCCAGTGCCTGGCTGCGGGCGAAATCGTCGAAGCCCAACAGGGCAATGCCCCGGACGAAGGAGGTCATTTCGAATCGCCTGGCGAGGGGACTGCTAAAGCCATGGGGCGCTCCCGCTGGGTGGTAGGTTGGATGCCCGCGACTGCTATCCGGCGATATGGCTGCTTTGGACGTCAATCATGATTTGAACATTTTGTGGCGTGATCTGTGAAGCTTTGCCGTTCGGCCAGACGCAAACTCAGGCCCGTGAGTCCAATAACAACAAAGGTTCTGCATTCGGCCAATAGCTGAATGACGGAGGTCTCCATGCGCCAACTGCTGCTTGCTTGCCTGGTCGTGACCCTGATAACGGCGGTCATCTGTTACTCCAAAAAAGCGCCGGTTGAGGCTAGCGCCTCTTATCCCCAGCCTGCTCGCATGATCTCCAGCATCGACGACGTGTTCAGGCATCTCTGAGAGCGGTGAACGGCACCTGGGCCACGACTCAATGCAAGCCTGGCTGGGTCTGCCTGCAGGGAACGGACTCCAAGATTTGTTCAACGTACAAAGATCCAGTCCGATCTCCCCTGACGCTGTTAACAGGATGCCCAATGAGTGAGCTGATTCATTTCCGCCTTGAACAGGGCCTGGCCTTGATCAGCCTGGACCGCGCGCCGGTCAATGCGCTTGACCAGTCGCTCCGTGCGGCCTTGTCCGAAGCCTGTGAGCGTGCTGCGGTCGACCCTAGGGTTCAGGCCATCATTCTCCACGGCGAGCAAGGGCTGTTTAGTGCTGGTGCCGACATCAAAGAGTTTGGTACCGAAGCGTCATTCGCCGAGCCGGACTTGCCCAGCATGCTGATGCGCCTGGCTGCCATTCACAAACCGATAATCGCTGCTCTGGGTAAGATCGCGCTGGGCGGTGGACTGGAACTGGCCCTGGCCTGCGGCTACCGCATCGGCGAACCAAACCTGCGCGTCGGTCTGTCGGAGATCAATCTTGGGCTGTTGCCGGGGGCTGGTGGCACCCAGCGTCTACCGCGCCTTATTGGTGTCGAGTCCGCGCTTAACCTGATTCTCTCGGGCAAGCAGATCGATGCCGAAAACGCCCGCCTATTGGGCATCCTCGACCGCATCGCCCCCAATGCCGAGCGATTGCTGGATGAAGCTCGCGAATATGCGTATGAGCTGATCGCCTGCCGGGCGCCGGCGCGGCCAGCGGAAGCTTGGCCGGAGCCGGCGGAGGGCCTGCCGGATGACTTCCTCGCCCGCTATCGCGCTGAGCACGAGCCGAGCTGGAAAAGCCGCCTTGCGCCGCGCTTGGTGCTGTCGGCCCTGGAGGCGGCCTCTCTGTTGCCGCTCGATGAGGGGCTTCTGAGGGAGTTGGCGCTGTTCAAACAGGCAGAGTCGTCTCGTCAGTCGAAGGCGCTTCGCCATGTGTTCTTTGCCGAGCGCGAGGCGGCCCGGATTCCAGGCGTGCCGGCCGATCTACCTCTGCGCAAAATCGCGCGAATCGCGGTGATAGGCGCCGGCACCATGGGCGGCGGGATTGCCATGAGCTTCGCCAATGCCGGTATACCGGTCGCCCTGCTGGAGACCGATGGCAAGGCCCTGGACCGTGGCCTGACACAGATTCGGGGTAACTACGAGATCAGCGTTCGACGTGGCAGGCTGCAAGCCGAGCAGGTGGAGTCGCGCATGGACCTGATCTTCGGCACGCTCGACTACGCCGACTTGTCCGAGGCCGACCTGGTGATCGAGGCTGTCTTCGAGAAGCTGGAGGTCAAGCAGCAGGTGTTCCGCACCCTGGAAAAGGTGTGCAAGCCGGGCGCGATCCTGGCGACCAACACCTCGTCGTTGGATGTAGACGCCATCGCGGCGACCGTGGCTCGCCCTCAAGATGTAGTCGGGCTGCACTTTTTCAGCCCCGCCAATGCCATGCGCTTGCTCGAGGTCGTGCGCGGCAGGGCCACCGCGCCCGACGTGCTGGCCACTACCCTGGACATCGCCAGGCGCATCGGCAAGTTGCCGGTGATTTCCGGCGTTTGTTTCGGTTTCATTGGCAACCGCATGCTCGAACCATATGCCCGCGAAGCCCATCGCCTGGTGCTGGAAGGCGCGACGCCGGCCCAGGTGGATCGCGTGCTTACTGACTTGGACCTGAACATGGGCGTATTCAGCATGCTCGACCTGGCCGGTATCGATGTGAATTTCCTGGTGCGCGATTCCAACCGGGACGCCATCGCCCACGACGAGAGCTACTGCCGCCTGGGCGACGAGCTGTACGCCATGGGGCGGTATGGCCAGAAGACCGGGCGAGGCTTCTACCTCTATGAGGGGCGGAATCGAAAAGACGACGCGGAGGTGATCGCCCTGGCCGAGCGTCTGGCGGACGAGCTGCAAATATCCCGGCGCCCGATTGACGACCAGGAAATTCTGGAGCGTTGCCTGTTCATGCTGATCAACGAAGGCATTCAACTGTTGGATGAGGGCATTGCCCTGCGCACAAGTGATATCGACCTGGTGTGGATCAACGGATACGGCTTCCCCGCCCACCTGGGCGGCCCTATGCACTACGCCGAGCAGCTGGGTCTCGATATTGTATTGCTTGGTCTTCAGCGCTACCGGCAGGGCCTGGGTGAATACGGCGAGATGTGGTTCAAACCGGCACCGCTGCTGAAGCGCCTGGTGGCCGCTGGCCGGAAGCGCATAGAGCGGTTCTAAGAGTCCCCCCTGCTCCGGAAGTGGGTTAGTTCAAGGGTGACCACGCCAGCCCTTGCACAGCAGCGCTTCCGGAGAAGGCGGGGATCCAGGCAGCGCATGCTTGATGGGCTCTTCCTGGTTCCTCGCTTTCTGCACGCCGGGATACGAGGTGTCCCGTACTCGCATCAACTTTGCTCCGGCATTTCGCCTGGCTTGTTCGCCGGCTGGGAGGATTGCCAGTCCTATCTCTTCGAGGTTCTCCCATGACTTCCAGTTACGTTCAAAACTTTTCCCTTGCCAATCGCGTGGTACTGATCACCGGAGCGTCCAGTGGCATCGGCGCGCATCTCGCTCGACTGGCTGCACGTGCGGGCGCGCGCGTGGTACTGGCGGCTCGGCGTATCGAGCGGTTGCAGCAACTGGCCTCTGATATCGAGTGGGAGGATGGCCATGCGCTGCCGGTTACCCTGGACGTCACCAACCGGGCTAGCGTCGAGGCTGCCTTCGATGCGGCCGAAGCCCACTTCGGTGTGGTCGATGTGGTGCTCAACAACGCTGGTATTGGAAATGGTCAGCGACCGCTGGAGATCAGTGAAGAGGATTGGCGGGCCATGCTCTCCACCAATCTCGATGGTGTCTGGCGCGTGGCTCAGGTCGCCGGCCAACGCATGGCCCGCAGCGGTCGCGGAGGCAGCATCGTCAATGTCGCCTCCATCCTCGGACTGCGCGTGGCGACGGGCTACAGTCACTACTGCGCCGCCAAGGCTGGGGTGGTGCAACTGACCAAGTCACTGGCCCTGGAACTTGCGCGCTACGGTATCCGCGTCAACGCCATTGCCCCTGGCTACTTCAAGACCGAAATGAATGAGACCTTCTTCGAGGGCGACAAGGGCAGCGATTACATCCGCGCCATGGTGCCCATGCGTCGCCTAGGTGAGCTTCAGGAGCTGGAAGGGCCATTCCTGCTGCTGGCCAGTGATGCGGGCTCCTTCATGACTGGCAGCGTCCTAGCGGTAGATGGCGGCCATCTGGTCAGCAGTTTGTAGTCGGGGCGGAAAGGCGCCGATCAGACTCCGGCGCCGTGCAGGAACATCTGCTTGAGGGTCGCGGCCGATGCACTGGCCGCTTCCGATACCTTGCGCCGCGAAGAAGCGGCCCAACGACTTCTACTACACCTACGGCCTGTTCCGCCTAGCCGGCATCGTCCAGCAGATCTACTACCGCTACTTCCGTGGCCAGAGCCAGGACAAGCACTTGGCCCAGTTCACCCACATGAACAAGCTGCTGGAGCATATGGCCCTAGCGGTTACTGGCGAGTCGCGGCTGTATTTGGATAGAGGAACCATCCGGCACCTGCGAACAGGTGGGCACTGACGCTGTCGTCCTATGGGGAACCTGCGAGGATTCCCATGCTTTCACGCTGGTAGCAGCCCCCGAGTGCTGCAGACTCAGTGACTACCTACCAGCAAGGCCAGCGCTTGGCAGGCCGTTTCGGTTTCCGCCTTCAGGCGTTCGAGGTCGCTGTGGGCGGTCCAAGCTACGAGCAGGCCGTCGAACAGCAGGATGAGTGTACGGCTGGTGGCCTTGAGCGCCGCTTGGTCGAGGCGGTTGCCAATGGTGCGCTCAAGGGCCAGTTCAGTTGCCTCGACACCCACGGAGTAGATCTTGCTGGCCATCTCAGGCTGGTTGCGCATGGTCCAGAAGAACAGTTCGGACTGCGCCCGGGCCAGTTCTGGATTGGTTGAGAACCAGTTGACCAATTGGCGCAGCATCTCCGCCGCCGTCTCTGACGGGGTCGTTCCGGCAGGTACTTGGTCGAGGGTCTGCTGGGGCAGGGTGAAGAGCGATTCGTAGACGGCATAGAAAAGCTCGTCCTTGGTCCGGAATACATAGTGCAACGAGGCAAGGGGGCAACCGGCTTCAGCGGCGATTCGCCGTGTGGTGGCATTGGCCACGCCATGCTCGGCGATCACCTTGACCGTCGCCTTCACGAAATCCTGCCTGCGAAGTTCAGCGCCCACTCTGGCCATGAAAGTCTCTCCGTTCCTGTCGCTATGCCGCCAATGCCCGGGTTGGGGCAGCGCCGGCGGATGCTACCCCATGCCACTTCGCGGCGTCATGGAGCGATATGTATCTGTTAATGGCGCCTATGCTTTAGCAAAGCCATTCGGCGTGGAATGCGTACCCGGTGTCTGTCTTCTTCTGCATAGTTGAATTAGGTAACACTCGTTTCGTAAATTCCCAGGTTGGTGCATGCGCTTGACGCAAATTGGTGCGTGGTGGGTGTTCAAGTACCACATCACAGTTGTTATAAAAAAATTAAGTTATTGATATATAAAGAAAAAAATCATTTCTTCTGATTGGCACATGGTTTGCTGTTGATCGATTGACTTGGTCAAGTGATCAAGTCGAATGACCAGAAGTCTGGCACAGCCCGATTCTTCCTTCCAGGAAGCCCCGGTCGCCGGTTAAAGCCCCATGAGGAACTCCCAATGAAAGACGTGATTCAGCGCCCCGATGTCGGCAACTCCATCGCAGGTGGAGTCAGGCAACTGCTGGTAGCGCTGGCGGCATCGGCCGCCTTCTGTTCGGTTCAGGCTGCGGAGAGCGATGCATCCCTGCTGGGCACCACGCTAACGCCGTTGGGAGGGGAGGTTGCCGCGAGTGCTGATGGGGTGATTCCAGCCTGGGCGCCGCCGGGTCAGCAGGATTCGGGGTGGAACTACGGCCAGGTGCGTGGCCAGCACTGGAAGTTCAAGGATGACAAGCCGCTCTTCAGCATCGACGCCAACAACGTTGCGAAATACGCGAGCAAGCTTTCGCCTGGGCAGTTGGAGTTGTTCAAGAAGATCCCAGGCTATCGCATGGACGTGTACCCGACCCGTCGCAGCTGCGGTGTGCCTGATTTCGTCGCCGAAAACACCAGGAAGAACGTAGGCTTCGCCAAGCTCGACGCAAGCGGTCTTGCCCTGGAAGAGGCCCACGTCCCCGGCATCCCCTTCCCGCAGCCCACTACTGGTGCGGAAGTGATGTGGAACATGAAGATGCACTACCGTGGCGTCGGCTTTCACATGACCAAGACCATCTCCGGTATTTCCCCGCGCAAGGCCGGAGGCGACTGGCTGAACACCTCACTGGACTGGACAATGTTCACGCCTTGGGGCGAGAAGGGCAGCAAGCTGTTTTCCTCGACCGATGGTCTGGAGACAGCGACCTACTTCTCCTATTTCGATCCGGTTTCGCTGGCCGGTCAGGCCGGCGTGCTCACCACCAAGGCGGGTGAGCAGACCACTACCTTCTATTACTTCCCAGGCCAGCGTCGGGTGCGTCGCATGCCGGCTTATTCCTATGACGCACCGCAAATCGGTCTGGACAATCAGTACACCATTGATGAGTCCAACATCTTCTACGGCCCGATGGATCGCTTCGACTGGAAGCTGGTCGGCAAGCAGGAGCTGATCGTGCCCTACAACTCCTTCGGCGCCTATGACACCTCTGCAAAGGTCGAGAGCTTCGCCAAGGACGACGCCATCGCGCCCGAGTTCCGTCGCTACGAGCAGCACCGCGTTTGGGTGGTCGAGGCCACCGTGCGCCAGGGTATGCGTCACCAGGCGCCGAAGCGCGTGTTCTACATCGACGAGGACAGCTGGAACGGCCTGATGGCGGTCGACTACGACAAGCAGGGGCAGATCTGGAAGGTGCGTGAGGGCTTCACCATCCCGGTGTACGAGACCGGCAGCTGCGATATGGAGGCCCAGGTTCAGTACAACCTGGTCGATGGTCGTTATCTGTATGACATGACCTCGGTTGGCGCGGGCAAGGATGACCACCGCTGGATCACCGAGGGCGGCAACAACCCGCGCATGAAGCGCGACTTCTATACCTCCGACAACCTGCGCTCCATCAGCGAGCGATAACCGCGAATTAGGGTGCCGACATGAAAAGAATAATTTCCCAAGCATCGGGCCTGGCCATTGCGTGTGCCGCACCGCTGGCCGTGGGGTTTACCTTCGAGACGGACAATATCCGTGGCTCTTTTGACTCAACTATCTCGGCGGGCATGGGTGTGCGTACCCAGTCTCCAGGGTGTGACCTGATCAATGCTGGTGCCGGTGGCCACAATCCGCCCGCCGGCTGCCTGGACCCGACCGTTTCCGGTATCGGCGATCAGGGCAACATGAACTATGGCAAGGGCGATCTGTTCACCAACTACGTCAAGGGTGTCCACGAGTTGGTGTTGAAGTTCCCCGAGGACTTCACCTTCATGGCGCGCGGTAGCTGGAAACGTGACTTCGCTGCTACCGATACGACGGGGGCGTTGGGAGCCGAAACTCAGTTCCGGCAGGCCTTGGGGTCAGATATTGGCAGCGATGGGTTGACCGATGATGCGCGTGACGAACTGAAATTCAAGGCGCGCCTACTCGACCTGTGGGTAAGCAAGAGCTTTGATGTGGCCGACCAGCGGGTTCGCGCGCGCCTGGGCAATCAGGTCATCAACTGGGGTGAGAGCCTGTTCGCAATTGGTGGCATCAATGCCACCAACTCCTATGACTTCCAGGCGCTTTCAAGTCCAGGGGTTCAGCTCAAGGAAGCCGTGCTGCCGGCACCTATGCTCAGCGTCGCCACGGGGCTGGGCTACGGCGTGAACGTCGAGGCGTATTACCAGTTCGGCTGGAACAAGAGCGAATTGCCGCCAGTGGGCAGCTATTGGTCGACTTACAACGTGATCGGCGAGGGCATGGAAGCTTATGGATACGACGACAAGGATGCCCGCGACAGTGGTCAATGGGGGCTCTCCGTGCGCTGGCAGCCTGAGGATAGCGACGTTAACTACGGCTTCTACGTGATGCGCTATCACGACAAACTGCCGCAGGTTAACTACAACCAGGCGACTTTCGCGCCCACATGGGTCTACCCGGAAGACCGCATGCTTTACGGCATCAGCGCCAACGGGCCGATCGGCGACTGGGCCGTGGGCACCGAGCTGTCCTATCGCCCCAAGGAGGCAGTACCGCTCAATCCCTTGCCCGGCCTCGCATTTGGCCCTGCTCCTTGTTCGGGACGGGGAGGGGAGTGCTGGAAGGACACCAAGAAGTTCCAGTGGCACCTGACGGGCATCTACAGCCTGACCAATGCCAACTCCCCGGACTTCCTCGAGTTCACCGGGGCCAGTACGGGTACCTTCCTGTCGGAACTGGTGCTGGTGAAATACCCGGGGCTGCATGACAGCTACGACGGGGAGCTGGTTGCTGCGGGGGGCAACACCTGGGTTGCAGATCTGTCGCAGTTTCCGCCTAGAGCCCACGGCGACAAGAGTTCCTCTGGGATGCATGTCGACTTCAGCCTGACCTATGACGGCACGGTCATCCCAGGTTGGACGGTGACGCCGGGAGTCTATTACCAGCGCTCCCTGGGCAATGGCCGCACGCCATCGATCTATTCGACCTATACCCGAGACGCCAGCGCGATGAATTTCTATGTGAACTTCGTGCGCAACCCGGGTAACTGGCAAGTCAGCCTGAACTACGCGAAGTTCAACGATGGCGATACCCCATACGACCAGCTGCTGCGTGATCGGGATTACGTTGGCCTGTCGGTTTCGCACTCTCTGTGAGGCATGCTGTGAACACTCCTGTTGTAGAAATAAGCGAAGTGAAGAGGCGTGGCGTGCTGCCACGCCTGGAGGATTGGCTATTCAAGCAGCGCTGGGCAGTACTGGCGCTGCTGGCCGCCTTCACTCTAGGCATGGCCTGGTTTGCCGTGCAGCTGCGCATGGACGCTGGCTTTGAGAAGCAGTTGCCGATCGGTCATGAGTACGTCGAGACCTTTCGGGCCTACCGTAATGACCTGATCGGGGCGAATCGCCTGACCATAGTCGTCAAGGCGCGCGAGGGGGATATCTGGAGCGTGGAGGGGCTCAAGCGCCTGTATGACGTAACCCAGGCGGTGACCTTCCTGCCCAGCGTTTCGCGCAGTAGCGTGCAGTCATTGTGGACGCCCAACTCTTTCGTCAACGAGATCACCGAGGAGGGCTTCCGCGCCGACCCGTTGATTCCCGGCACGGTGACACCGGAGCGCCTCGACAAAGAGATCATCGGCAAGATTGCCAGCTCCACGGCTCAGGGAGGCTTCATTGGCACCCTGGTTTCGCGTGACCAGAGCAGTGCGATGATCACCGCCGAACTCAACGAGGTCGATGCTTCTGGCGCCCACTTGGATTACGTGGCCTACAACCGGGTCCTGGAGCAGCAGATTCGCGCGAAGTTCGAGGACGCCAAGTTCGAGATCCAGATAATCGGCTTCGCCAAGCAGATCGGCGACATCGCCGATGGTGCTTCCGCAGTACTGGAGTTCTGCCTGTTGGCGCTGTTGCTGACCGCCGCCGCGGTGTACTGGTACTGCCATTCCGTGCGCTTCACCCTGCTCGCGCTGGGCTGCTCGTTGACCTCGCTGGTCTGGCAGTTCGGCAGCCTGCGTCTGCTCGGCTACGGCCTCGATCCGCTAGCTGTGCTGGTGCCTTTTCTGGTGTTCGCCATCGGTGTTTCCCATGGCGTGCAGCAGATCAATTACATAGTGCGCGAAATCGCCTGTGGCAAGAGTGCTGAGCAGGCCGCGCGCTCCAGCTTCAGCGGCCTGCTGATTCCTGGCACCCTGGCGTTGGTGACTGCCTTCGTGTCTTTCGTGACGCTGTTGCTGATCCCGATTCCCATGGTGCGCGAGCTGGCCATCACCGCCTCCCTTGGCGTGGCCTACAAGATCATCACCAACCTGGTGATGCTGCCGTTGGTGGCCTCGATGCTGAAGGTCGACGGCCGCTACGCCGCTGCCGAGGAAATTTCCCGTGAGCGCCGCAGCCGCTGGTTGCACGGCCTGGCCCGCCTCGCCGATTGGCGCAATGCCCGGTTGGTGCTGGTTGCGGCAGGGGTGGTGTTCGCCGTGGCGGTCTGGCAAAGCCATGATCGGGTGGTTGGTACGCTACAGGCCGGTGCGCCGGAACTGCGCGAGGACTCCCGCTTCAATCTCGATGCGGTGTCCATCGCCAGTAACTACGACATCGGCCTGGACTGGCTGAGCGTGGTCTTCGAGGTCCAGTCGGATGAGTCCGGCGAGGTCGTCGGCGCCTGCGAGAATGTGGCCTTGGGGCAATACCAGGACCGCTTCGTGTGGGCCATGCAAGGCGTTCCCGGGGTCCTGTCGGTTGCCTCGTTCTCGACCGGCATGCGCCAGTTCAACGAGGGCTACAACGAGGGGAATCCGAAGATGAGCACGGTCCCCATTGACTCGATGAACTACTCCTCGCTGGCCACCGAGGTCGCTCGTATCTCGGGAATCATGCGCGCCGATTGCAGCATGACCGCCGTACATCTGTACTTGGCAGACCATAAGGCCACCACCATCAAGCGGGTGATCGAAGCCGCCAAGACCTTCCGTGCCGAGTTCCCTATGCAAGGCGTTTCGGTGCGCCTGGCCTCGGGCAACGCTGGGGTGCTCGCGGCCATCAACGAGGAGGTGGAGAAGAGCGAGACGCCAATGCTGCTGTACGTCTACGCGGCCATCGCCTTGCTGGTGTTCGTGGTCTACCGCGACTTGCGTGCCGTGCTGGTGTGCTGCCTGCCGCTGACCATCGGCACCTTCATCGGCTACTGGTTCATGAAGGAGCTGCAGATCGGCCTGACAATCGCCACGCTTCCTGTGATGGTGCTGGCGGTGGGCATTGGTGTCGATTACGCCTTCTACATCTACAACCGCCTGCAACTGCACCAAGCCAACGGCCAGCCGATCACCAAGGCCGTCGAGCATGCGCTGCTCGAGGTCGGTGTGGCGACCATCTTCACCGCCATCACCCTGGCCATTGGTGTCGCCACCTGGTCCTTCTCCGAGCTCAAGTTCCAGGCCGACATGGGCAAGCTGCTGGCCTTCATGTTCATGGTCAACATGGTCATGGCCATGACTGTGCTACCGGCCTTCGCCGTTTGGCTGGAGCGAGTGTTCCCGCGCAAGCGCCCGGTACGCATGATTGGCGCGCTGGCGCACTGAGGAGAGAATGATGAGATTCGTTAAATCACTCGCCGGGGCCGCGCTTACCGCTCTGCTGCCGTTGGCTTCTCTGCAGGCCGCGCCCTTGGACGCCGTGCCGGCGGCCCCGTCGAGCTATGCCACCCAGGCCACTGTGCTGAGTGCTACGTGGGCCAATGGACGCTTGGTCGCCGTGGGGGATCACGGCATCGTACTGCTGTCCGACGATCGCGGGAGAAGTTTCCGTCAGGCCCGCTCAGTTCCGCTTTCTTCACCTCTTACCGGGGTGAGTTTCGTTGATGAAAAGCTAGGCTGGGCAGTCGGCCATTGGGGAGCGATCTTGAATAGCAGCGATGGCGGCGACACCTGGCAAGTCCAGCGCCTGTCCAGTGAAGAAGATCGCCCGCTGTTCGCTGTGCATTTCTTCAATGCCCGGCAGGGCGTGGCCGTAGGCCTCTGGTCGCTGGTTCTGACCACCGACGATGGCGGTACAACCTGGACTGAGCAGTCGCTGCAAGCGCCGGAGGGATACAGCCGCGCCGACCTTAATCTGATGGGGCTTTTCGCGGACGACCACGGCAACCTGTTTGCCACTGCCGAACGTGGCCAGGTGTTGCGCTCCGATGACCAGGGGAAAAGTTGGCGCTATCTGGACACTGGCTACGAAGGCACCCTGTGGTCCGGCGCCGTGCTGGCCGATGGGACCCTTTTGGTTGGTGGCCAGCGCGGCACGCTGCTGCATGGATCAGCGGATGGGCAGCAATGGCAGCGGGTTTCCCTTAAAAGCAAGAGCTCCATCACTGACATGGCGGTAGCCGGCCGGCAAGTGGTTGTGGTCGGCCTGGATGGGTTGATGGTGCGCAGCGGCGACGGCGGGCTGAGCTTCATGGAGCAGCGTACGGCCGATGGGGTTTCGCTAACGGCTGCGCTGCTTGATGCCAATGACAATCCCGTCCTGTTCTCGCGGCGTGGCGTGGTCCCCGTGCAGGCCCAGTGATGTAGAAATTGCTCGCCTTGCCAGTGGAACCTGCCGCTGCGCGAGGCGCCGCAAGGTGTGAGCGTGACCCTTTGGGGCCCCGTCGTGACCCGGCGTTCGGCCCCTTCTTTTTTGCGCGCGAGCCAATGATGGAATCCACTGTATTTGCGGAGGGCCCATGTTTTCCGGAAGAAAGCTGAAGCGTCTGGCTGAAGAAGTCAGCTCGCGAATTTCGTCTTTGTTGAATGGTTCGCCCATCCCCGACTTCCAGGGTGGGCTGATTGAGCAGTATCCCTGGCTGAGTGACAGCTTCGATGTGCTGGAACGGCGGCTCAGTCTCCAGGAGGCGTCTGGAGGTGAGCCGCTACAGGGAGAGATTGAAAGCGCCCTGGTTTGCGACCTGAAGGCGTGCCTGCAGACGGCCCGGGACGAATTTCAGGAGCTGCAGCGCGAGATCGAGGCGCGCAACCTGACGCTATCCGAACTGAACGAACAGTTGGCGCTGTACAGAGAGAAGGAACGGGTCTGGGAAGTCACCCGGAATGCACTGACCGAGGTGTGCTGGGAGCTGCTGATCGTCGACGGCGATCCGGAACATCCGGGAAATCAGCTGCGTTGGTCAAAGCAGTTCCGCGAACTTGTGGGCTATTCGGAGCGGGATTTCAACGACGACTGGGAGGGCTACTTCTCAATCGTGAATCAGGATGACCTGAAGCAGGTCGTGAAGGTGGTCACCGAATACCTGCGTGTGGGAGACCTTTCCCTTCCCTATACGGTCGAGTACCGAATGAGGCACAAATCCAGGGGGGAGGTCTGGTACCGGGAAAGGGGGCAGGGTGTCATGGACTGCAATGGCACGCTTTCTCGCATCATTGGAGCCGTACGGGACATCTCGGACGAGAAGCTGGCCGAGACCATCCATGCACGGGAAGTGTCTGGAATGCAGGCAACCTACGATCAAATCTCGCAGGTCGTGGGCGTGATCAAGGGTATTGCCGACCAGACCAACATGCTTGCCCTCAATGCTGCTATCGAAGCAGCACGAGCCGGTGATGTGGGACGTGGATTCTCAGTGGTGGCTGACGAGGTGAAGAAGCTCGCGGCACGGACCCGTGAGGCCACCCAGAAGATCCAGGAAATGCTGTCCTCAAGAGCGATCTAGCAGCCCGACAAGGTCGTTGTGGGCCGCTATTCACACAAAGACCTTGTTCCATGCCAGGAAGTCATGCCCGGATATCGGTTTGCTGATGCAGTAGCCTTGAGCTTCCTCGCAACCCCAGCTCGATAGCATCTGCATCGTCGAAACCGACTCGACACCTTCAGCGACCACTTCGATGCCCAGGCTATGGGCAAGTTTGATGATGGTTTCCACGATGGCCGCTGAGTCGCTGTCGCTGTCGAGGTCCTTCACGAATGACTGGTCAATCTTTATATAGTCGACCGGAAGATTTCGGAGGTAGGCGAGGGACGAGTATCCGGTTCCGAAGTCATCGATGAACAGCTTGAAGCCTGCTTCGCGGAGCTGCGTGAGGACGTGCCGCGCAATGGACAAGTCTTCCATGATGCAGCTCTCGGTCAGCTCGAACTGGATCCAGTCCGGTGTGCCGCCCCAGGTCTCCAGGGCCCTCGAGATCTGCTCGAGTAACTGCCGGTCTCGAATGTCATAGGGCGAAAGATTGATCGCAATTGGCACGGCATGGCCGGAGCCATGCCAGACATGACTTTCGCGAACGGCAGCCGCCAGTACCCAATGTGTGAGCCGGGTGATCAGTCCAGCGCTCTCAGCAAAACCGATGAATTGGCCTGGGCCCATCAGACCATGCTCAGGGTGCTGCCAGCGCACCAGTGCTTCCACGCCGCTCACCCGCCTTGAATGCATTCGCAGCTTGGGTTGGAACATCAGACGTAGCTCGTCGCCGTCGATGGCGCGACGCAGGTCGGTCATCAGGATCAGCCGCTGAGCGTTATCACTGTCGAGTGCGCCGGCATATACGGCAACCTTTTCCGCACTGTGCCTGGCGCCATAACGCGCAACATTCGCGCGACGCAACAGCGAATCGGGGTCACTGCCATGCCCCGGAAACATAGTGATTCCGATGCTGCAGTCAGCGGGCACCAGCAGGGTGTCCAGCTCGAACGGCGAGCTCAACGATTCCAGTACCTTTCGCGCGGCTTGCACCGCATGGCTGGCATCCATTCCTGGAAGCAATACCGAGAAAGCGGATTCGGCAATACGGGCGACCATTTCGCTGGCGACTACAGCCTCGCGCAGCCTTGTCGCAACCTCCTGCAGCAGCCGGTCACTTTCGCGGTAGCCCAATGTCTCGTTGATCTCACGGAAGTTGTCGACTTCGATATGAAGCAGGGCGACAGGATCGTGCGAGTCGCCTGAGGTGGAGATTGCTGCATTAAGTGTATCCCTCATGGATAGGCGATTGGGCAGGCCTGTCAGTTCATCGAAATAGGCCATTCTGCGGATACATTCTTCGGCGTGCTTCTGCTCGGTGATGTCGGTGATGAAGCCTTCCAGCGCGAGCACTGTTCCGTCCGCGGAGTAGACGCCGCACCCTTTGTCCCAGACCCACTTGGTCTGCCCCGTCGCGGTCCTGATTCTGTAGGTGGATTGGTAGGGTGTCCTGGCCTTCAAGGATCTGGAAACCTTGCGCCTGAGCGAGGGAATATCGTCAGGGTGAATGATGTCCACCATCCTGACCGTCCCCTTGATGAGTTCGGCGGCGGAATAGCCGATGAGCTTCTGGCAGCCCTCGCTGACGACTTCAAGACGCCAGGAAATATCATTCAGACTCCGATACGCCACACCAGGGAGATTGCTGACCAGGGTCTGTAAAGTGCGCTGGCTCTCCTTCAGGCCATCGAGCTCATCAGCCTCCTTGCTGGCTGCCTCCAGCCGGCTTCGTAGGGAGGCCCTGTGCTGAAGCAGGTTCGAGATCTGGCCAGCCAGCAAGCAGAGGGCTTCGACCTGCGACTCATCGAGGCTGCGCTTTGCGGTATCCGCTACCGAAAGCACGCCGATCACGCCTCGTTCCGCCACGGCGAGCGGAACGCCGGCGAAGAGCCTGATACCGGTTGGCCCTGTCACCAGAGTGCAGTGCTGGAGAAGCTCATTCGTGGAGGCATCCTCCACATGAACCAGTTCGTTGGACGCCACGACCACCGCGTTCAACGAGGCCGCACGGGGCATCTCCCCGAGTTCTAGCCCCAGCTTCGCGCCAAACCACTCTCGCTCCCTGTCGAGGAACGTCAGCATGGCAATGGGTACCTGGCACGCGATAGCGGCCAACCTGACGTATGCGTCGAGTTCGGGATCGGGTAACGGGTCGCGGATGTCGCGAAGCTGAAGAGCTGTCATCTCCAGGGTCCTCTACCGGAAAACTCGGCGCGATGGCTAGGGCGCCAGCCGTACGGCTGCCCGGCGTCCATTCGTGAGGGAGGAGAGCGGGTGGCGCTTCGCTGTAATTGTAGCTTTGCTGCGACGCGTGGCCGCCCGTGGAAGTGCGGTGCCGACAAGAGGGAAGGGAGTCGGCACCCACTGGGATGCCGACCCTGGAACTTGAGCTGAGGGCGTTAGAACTGTGCTTCGGCCAGTTCGTAGAGGCTGTCAGCTCCCCCGCGCACGCAGGCCGCCAGGCCCTCGATGCGGGGTAGGATGCGGTTGAAGAAGAAGCCTGCAGTGGCCAGCTTCGCCGAATAGAACTCCGGGTCTGCGTCCATCCTGGTCTTGGCCATGCTGGCCATTTTCGACCAGAGGTAGGCGTAGGTGACGTATCCGAACAGGTGCAGGTATTCCACCGAGGCGGCGCCCACTTGGCGGCTGTCCTGGCCAGCCTGGTCACGCACCCAGAAGCTGGTTTCCTCCAGCTTCTGGACGGCATCGAGCAGGACAGCGCGATGCTCGACGCTGGGCTCTTCGGCGTAGCGGCGAATCTCCGCGAGGAACTCGTCGAGTGCCTTGCCACCATCAGCGAGTACCTTGCGGCCCAGCAGGTCGAGGGCCTGAATGCCGTTGGTGCCCTCGTAGATCTGCGCGATGCGTACGTCCCGCACCAGTTGTTCCTGGCCCCATTCGCGGATGTAGCCGTGGCCACCGAACACCTGCTGGCCGTGCACACAGCTTTCCAGACCCGTGTCGGTGAAGAAGGCTTTGGCCACCGGGGTGAGCAGGGCGACTCGGGTCTGCGCCGTTTCGCGCGTCTCGGCATCTGTGCCGTGCTTGGCGATGTCCAGCTGGGCGCCTACGTAGGTGGCCAGGGCGCGGCCGCCCTCGTTCAGCGCCTTCATGGTCAGCAGCATGCGGCGTACGTCGGGGTGGTGGATGATCGGATCGGCCGCCTTGTTCTTTGCCACTGGACCGCCGGGCGCGCGGCTCTGCAGCCGGTCGCGGGCATAGGCTACCGCGGCCTGGTAGGACGCTTCGGCGCAACCGATGCCCTGGATGCCGATGGACAGGCGCTCATAGTTCATCATGGTGAACATCGCCGCCAGGCCTTTGTTGGGCTCGCCGACGAGCCAGCCGGTGGCGCCATCGAAGTTCATCACGCAGGTGGCTGAGGCCTTGATGCCCATCTTGTGCTCGATGGAGCCACAGGACAGTGCATTGCGCTCGCCCAGGCTGCCGTCGGCATTCACCCGTACCTTGGGTACGAGGAACAGCGAAATACCCTTGGGGCCGGCCGGGGCGTCAGGCAGCTTGCCCAACACCAGGTGGATGATGTTTTCGGTCAGGTCCTGCTCGCCTCCGGTGATGAAAATCTTGCTGCCGGTGATAGCGTAGCTGCCGTCGGCCTGCGGTTCGGCTCGGGTGCGGATGAGGCCGAGGTCGGTGCCGGCGTGCGCTTCGGTCAGGCACATGGAGCCCGCCCAGCGGCCCTCATACATGGGTGGCAGGTAGGTTTGCTTGAGCTCGGCGCTGGCGTGAGTGTCGATGGCCAGGCAGGCGCCGCTACTCAGGACCGAATACAGGGTGAAGCTGGAGTTCGCGGCGTAGAGCATTTCTTCGACGTGCACGGCAAGCATCTTGGGCATGCCCATGCCGCCAAGAACCGGGTTGCCGGAAAGGCCGACCCAGCCACCTTCGGCGTAAGTGGCGTAGGCCTCCTTGAATCCGGTTGGAGTGGTCACCACGCCGTCGCTCCAGCGCGCGCCTTCCTCATCGCCACTGCGGTTCAGCGGCGCCAGGGATTCGCTGGCGAACTTGCCGGCTTCTTCCAGGATGGCGCCGGCGGTGTCCATGTCGAGGCTGTCGGCGAAGTTGGGCAGGGCCGACCATTGTGCCCCGGCATCGAAGACATCGCCCAGGAGGAAGTGGATATCGCGCAGGGGCGCCTTGTAACCGGTCATGGTCGGATCTCCGAAGTGGGAATGGGATGGGCAGCCATCAGCAGACGCATGAGGATCTCGCTGCGTTGCCGTTCGTCCAGCGAGTAGCTCGACAGCCACAGCGGCAAGTGCTCGAACAGCTCCAGGGCCGGCACGCTGCTTTGCCCAGGGCCGACCAGACCTGCGGCGCACAGCAGCGAGTCGAGCTGCCGGCGCAACTGCTGGCGCAGGCGGTCGATGAACAGCCGCTGGCTCGGCTTGAGGCAGACAGCGTCGCGGGCCGCCAACTGGAAGTGCAAGGGATGGGACTCATGCAGCGCGATCAGCCCCTGGATCACGACCTGCAGGGTCGCCTTGGGGGACTCCCGGCGGTGGCGGCGGTCGAACAGCGACAGCAGCGCCATGTAGTGCTCTTCGATGAATTCCAGTAGCAGCTCTTCCTTGCTGGTGCAGTGGTTGTAGAGCGAACCGGCGGTGAGCTCGAGATGGCTGGCCAGTTCCCGCAGGCTGACCTGGGCGAAACCGCGCTGGGCGAAGAGTTCCAGGGCCCTGGGGCGGTTGCGTTCGAAGCGCGAGCCAGCGCGGGCGGCCGGCGAGACGGGCTCGATGCACTTGGCTGTATTCATGTTTCAAACCCTTTTGTTTGGACAGGTCGAGGCCAGGATGTCACCGCCGCGAAGGCGGAACGCGCCGAAGGAACCGGTCGGGATACTGCTGGAGTCGTGTCTCGGGCGAAGTCCGGCTGACGTGCCCCGACCGGCCCCCTTCAGACGCGTTCGAAGATGACGGCGATGCCTTGGCCGCCGCCAATACACATGGTGGCCAAGGCGTAGCGGCCCTTGATCCGCTGCAGCTCGTGGATGGCCTTGGTGGCGATGATCGCACCGGAGGCACCGATCGGATGTCCCAGGGAGATACCGGAACCATTGGGGTTCACCTTCTCCGGGTCGAATCCAAGCTCGCGCGCCACCGCGCAGGCCTGGGCGGCGAAGGCTTCGTTGGACTCGATCACGTCGAGGTCGGCCACGGTCAGGCCCGCGCGTTGCAGGACCAGGCGAGTCGCCGGAATCGGCCCCAGGCCCATGACGGTTGGCTCGACGCCAGCGTGGGCATAGGCCACCACCCGAGCCATGGGGTGCAGGCCCTGGTCCTTCACCGCATCGCCAGTGGCCAGCAGCAAAGCGCTGGCGCCGTCGTTGAGACCGGAGGCATTGCCTGCGGTAACGGTGCCACCTTCGGTGAAGGCCGGCTTCATCTTCGCCAGTTGCTCCAGGGTCACCTCAGATCGCACGTGCTCGTCGATCTCGAACTGGGTTACACCCTTGCGGGTCTGGATTTCCACGGGGACGATCTGGCTATCGAAACGTCCTTCGGCGATGGCGCGGGCTGCCCGCTGCTGGCTCTGCAAGGCTAGGGCATCCTGGTCTTCTCGTGTGATGCCGTGCAGCTTGGCGACGTTCTCGGCGGTGATACCCATGTGGATGCCGTGTAGCGGGTCCTGCAGGGCGCCGAGCATGAAGTCGAGCATCTTGCTATCGCCCATGCGAGCGCCCCAGCGTGCGCTCGGCACGAGGTAGGGGGCCAGGCTCATGGATTCGGCACCACCGGCAATGGCGATGCGCGCGTCACCCAGCAGCAGGCCCTGGGCGGCGCTGACGATGGCTTGCAGGCCCGAACCGCACAGGCGATTGACGCCAAAGGCCGGGGTTTCCTTGGGAATTCCGGCCTGCAGTGCGGCGACCCGGCTGATGTAGGCGTCCTTGGGTGTGCTAGGGATCACGTTGCCGAACACGACATGTTCCACCTGCTGCGGATCGCAGTTGGCGCGCGCGAGGGCAGTTCGGGTGACTAGTGTGGCAAGTTGCGCGGGCGGGGTATCCTTGAGGGTGCCGCCATAGGTACCGATGGCGGTACGCACCGCGCTGACAACGAAAACTTCAGGTCTGTTCATCTGAGACGCTCCTGGATTGATGGCCGGAAGTCTAGGGGGCAGTGGCCTGCCCACCTATGCCGGAATTGCGCGCACTCGGATGTCGAATTTGGACATATCAGCTGATGGGCAAGGACTATGACGGGCAACGCTGAAGAGCACATCGTCCGGACGAATGACTCTGTGGCCGCCTATTTCGTGAAGGCCGCCGTGCACCGACTGGCGCAGGCACCTACGCGCGTGGAGGCGATTCTGCGCGAAGCGGGTATCGAGCCTTCCTGGCTCGATGAACCCTTGCGCCGGGTACCGGCGGAATCGGTGACACGGCTGTGGCTGCTGCTCACCGAGGAGCTGGGAGATGAATTCTTCGCTTTCGATTCGGGTGGGATGCCTCGTGGTACGTTCGCGATCATCTGCCGCAGTGTGCTCCACGAGCCGGACCTGGGGCGCGCGCTGCGCCAGTGCCTGTCCGGCTTCAACTTGTTCCTGCGCGACATCCGCGCGCATCTGGAACTGCGCGGCAATCGCACCGCGATCGTCCTGGAAACCCGTATCGACGATCCCGCTATCCGTGGAGTCGCCGAGGAGATCTACCTCAGCATGGTAATTGGCGTGGCCTGCTGGCTTGTGGGACGCCGGCTCAATTTCGACCGTACTCAGTTTGGCCATCCTCCGCCTCCGCACGGCGCTGAACCCTTGCTCTGGGGACCCTGGATCGAGTTCGAGGCCAGGCGTACCGAGGTGGAGTTCGGTTCAGCCCAGCTGTCGCTGCCGGTGATCCGCAACTTCGCCAGTCTCAAGCAGTTCCTCCGTCACGCGCCAGAGGGTGTGGTGGTGCGATTCCGCAATCGATCAGGGCTTTCGGCCGACGTTTATCGCCGCCTCAAGACGTCCCCTGAGCTGGAATGGCCGTCCCAGACGCAGATGGCAAGCCAGGTTTCGATGAGCGAATCCGCCTTCCGCCGACAGCTGGAGCGCGAGGGTTTTTCCTATCAGGCGATCAAGCACGAAGTGCGTAAGGCATTGGCCTTCGATTACCTCAACGATGAGACCTTGAGCATCTCCGAGATCGCGATTCGTTGCGGATTCCAGGAGCCCAGCGCGTTTCATCGAGCCTTCCGCCAGTGGACCGGCATGAGTCCTGGTAGCTACCGGGCCACGCAAGCCGTTGGTAGGCGCTGAGCGCAGCCTGGCTAGTGCTGCCTTGTCGCGCGCCGTGAATCGTTCGACGTAACTCACCCTCTCGACCGCGTCCGCCCCCCCCCGCTGTCTGACCCACTCCCATGCCGAGATCTGAATCTGCAGTGGGCCATGCTGTCGGGCAGGTTTCATTTGCGCTGCGCCATCCCCCATATCGCCAATCCACTGAACGGAAACGGCGCAAATCAATTCATTTCCTGCTGCCGGTTGCGATTGTGCCCGCCCGTTCAATTTTCGCCGGAGCGGCTGAAGAGCCGCGATTGTTCGTCCCGGGGCGTTGCCTTGTCTGGGTCGTAACAAGTGTTTTGCATAACAACTGTTGCGTAAAAATAAAGACAGGATTACAGTTCTGCAAAACAACAAGAGACCCCCCTGGAGGTCGCGCATGAAAAGCTTCAAGACAGGTTCCCGTCCCAACGACGGCTTCGCCGTCTGCAGAGGTTTTCCCGGCGAAAAGAGCATTGCTTCGTTCGCCATTCAATCCAACTGCCCGGGCGTGCAGTGCCTGATGATTTGTTTGCCGGTGTCGGCGGAGGTGGTCTGATGATTACGCTCAAGCCCAACCTCACCCTTCCTGCGGCCGGACTGTCCGGTTTCGAAACTCCTCTCTCCGAGGAAGAAGCAGCCATACAGGCCTCTGTGCACCGTTTCGCCAAGGACGTGCTGCGTCCTTTGGGTCGCGAGCTGGACCGGATGACCGCCGAAGAAGTGGCTGCGCCGGGCTCTCCCTACTACTCGGTGTTCAGCGAATTCGCCAAGCTGGGGCTGGACCCCGCACTGCTAGCGGAGCTGCCGCCGGAGATGGCAGTGCGGATCGAATCCATGATCGGCGAAGAGCTGGGGTGGGGCGATGCTGGCCTGGCGGTCTCCCTTGGGTGTGCTGGCTTCCCCCTGCAGATGGCCGTCGCTGCCGGCAACGCCGAACTGATCGAGTTGTGTCAGGGGCGGATCGGTTGCTGGATGGCCACCCAGCCGGATCGCGGCAGCGACAACCAGTTGCTCGATATCAAGCGCGATTGGCCCGTAGGTACGCCGGCCAACATCGGGAACCTGACCGCCAAGGTCGTTGGCGACGAGATCATCATCAATGGCCAGAGCTCGGCCTGGGTCTCCAACGGTGCTGTCGCGCAGGTGGCATTCGGTCTGATGTGCGCCGACTACGGTGACGGTTTCTACGGTGAGGATGGATTGCCCAATGGCATCGCTGTGATCGTTCCGCTGGATATCAAGGGGGTTTCCAAGGGCAAGCCCCTGGAGAAGATCGGACAACGTTCCTTGCCTCAGGGGGAAATATACTTCGATGACGTACGTGTCCCGCGCCGCTTCGCCATTGCCGAGCGGGACGGTTACTACGGCGCCGTGAGCTCCTCCTGGTCCTATGCCGGTACCCATATGAGCCAGGTCTTCACCGGTGTGGCTCGGGCGGCCTTCGAACTGGCGTTGCAGTACTGCCACGAGCGCCGCCAGGGTGGTCGGATGCTGATCGATCACCAGATGACCCGCCTGCGCCTGGGCGAAATGCTCCGCCGCGTGGAAATCGCCCGTGCGGTTGCCCGCCGCTCACTGAGCTTTGCACGCCTCTCGCCACAGACCCATCCCTATGCCACAGCCTCGGCCAAGGTCACCGTGACCGAAGAAGCGTTGGCGGTGGTGGAGGAGGCATTCCGCCTGTTCGGCGGCAATGGCACCACGCTCGAGTACCCCATCGAGAAGCTGCTACGCGACACCCAGTCCGCCCTGATCGAAGACGGCGAGAACCGCATCCTGACCATGCGCCTGGGGTTGCTTGCGCAGCAGCTCTACGCCGAAGGCTGGGCCCAAAACTGATTCGATCATCCGATTCAATCCATCCAAGAACAAAAGCGAGGAACACCCCAATGGCCAAATATCCTGTCGTTGTCTATGGCGCGAGCGGTTACACCGGCATGCTCACCATGGACTGGCTTATTGACCAGAAGATCCCCTTCACTGCCGTGGCCCGTAACGCCAAGCGTGCCCAGGAGATGATGGCGCAACGCGTCGTCGGCCTGGAGTCGGCCACCTACGAAATCGTCGAGTGCCCTCACGAGGTCGAGGCCCTGACTGCCGTCTTCAAGGGTGCAAAAGTTGTGTGCAACACCGTCGGCCCGTTCGTCAACTTCGGTCTGACCACCGCCGAGGCTGCCCTGAAAGCTGGCTGCCACTACCTGGACCCGGCCGGTGAGCAGGAGCATATCCGTGCCCTGCGCGATCAGTTCGGCGAGCTGTACCGCCAGGCCGGCCTGCTGCTGTCGCCCTCGCTGGCCTACATGTACACCTTCGCCGAGATCGCCGCTGAGCTGGCCCTGGAAACCCCCGGTGTCGACTCCCTGGAAACCGCGACCCTGACCCGCGGCCCGCGCGTGGGCGCTGCCGGCGTGACCGTTGGCTCCACCGCCACCATTTTCGAAGGCTTCCGTCACCCGGGTGGTTACCTGTGGGAGAAGGAACTGATTCCGTACGCGCCCAACACCAGCTTCAACGTGGTCTGCCCCAGCCTGCTCGAGTCCGTGTTCTGCTTGCCGTGGGGCGGTACCTCGCTGCCGATCTATTTCCAGAATGACGGCCGCGTGCGCAGCTGCATGTCCTGTGTCGGCTTCTACGACAACCCGGTGATGAGGACCGTCCATGCCCTGGGGCAGAAGTGGGAGGCCGAGTACAAGCATCTGCCGAAGGAGCAGCAGGACGCGGTGATCCAGAACCTGGTGGATTCCACCACCCCGAGCATGCCGCCGCGCGAGCGCAGCACCCTGCAGCGCACCGTGGACTTCGCCATCGGTCGCGGTCAGCTGTCGGCGGTGCGTGCCACCGTGCACGGCATCACCCCCTATATCGCCACCGGTGCGCTGCACGCGGCGGCTGCGGTCAAGCTGCTGGACAACGACGTTGCCAAAGTGGGCTTCGCGTCCTCCTCCAAGGCCTTCGGCCACCGTTACATGCTCGGCTTCCTCGAGCAACGCGGCCTGGCTCGCGCAACCATCACCCAGCTGTGAAGTGACGACGATGGCAATCATTGATTTCTTCGACCGTGGCTGGCGGATCAATCCGCAGGGGCCTGCCTATATCCAGGACGGCACGGTCACGACCTTTACCGAAGCGGGGGACATGTCCTGCCGCATCGCCAACGCACTGCTGGCCAGTGGATTCGCGTCCGGGGTGAAGGGCGCAGTCTGGGCAGCTAACGATGTAACCGCCTGGCTCTGTGCCCTGGGTCTGTGGCGCGCCAACCTGTGCTGGATTCCGGTGGGCGCGCGCAACGCGCCCGAGGAGAACCGCTACGTACTGGACGCGTTCGACTGCGAGATCCTGTTCTTCCAGCGCGAATTTGCCGAGACCATTGCTACCCTGCGGCCGCAGCTGCCGAAGATCAGTCAGTGGGTCTGCATAGATGGTGAAGTGGAGGGGGCCGAATCGCTGGAGCAATTCATCGCGCAACAGCCGGCCACAGATCCACGTGTCTCCGTCGATCCGGACGATGTGATCTGGCTCGGGCCCACGGGTGGCACCACGGGCTTGCCCAAGGGCGTCATGAACACCCATCGCAGCGTGCAGACTAGCTTTGCGCACTTCATGATTAACACGCCGTATCCCGCCAATATCCGGCCGGTGAACCTGGCGGCAGCGCCGATGACCCACACCGCCGGCATGCTGTCGATGCCCTGCACGGCCAGGGGCGGCGCGGTTGTGGTCATCACCAAGCCGGAACCACAACTGTTGCTGGCGGCGATCCCACAATACCGGGTGACGGAGTTCTTCTTGCCGCCAACGGTCATCTACCGGCTGCTGGATATTCCCGACCTGAACAAGAAGGTCGACTTCTCGTCGCTTCGCTACTTCCTCTATGGCGCTGCACCGATGTCGGTGGAGAAGTTGCGCAAGGCGATCGAAGTCTTCGGCCCGGTCATGATGGAAGGCTATGGGCAGACGGAGGCGCCGGGCGCGATTGCGCACCTGACGCCGGGCGAGCACTTCGTGAATGGTGAAGTGGCCAGCGATGAGCGGTTGTCTTCTGTTGGAAAGCCCAACCCCCTGGTCCGCGTGGAGATCATGAACGACGGCAACGAGATTCTCACCCAGGGTGAAACGGGTGAGATCTGTGTGCGCGGCGACCTGATCATGAAGGGCTACTACAAGGATCCGCAGAAAACGGCGGAGACTCTCATCGATGGCTGGCTGCATACCGGCGATATCGGCCACATTGATGCCGACGGCTACTTGCACATCACCGACCGCAAGAAGGACATGATCATCTCGGGCGGGTTCAACGTGTACCCGAGCGAGGTTGAGCAGGTGCTCTGGAGCCATCCTGCCGTACGCGACTGCGCGGTTATCGGCGTGCCCGACGAGACGTGGGGTGAGGCGGTCAAGGCCGTCATCGAGCTGAACGAGGGACAGACCGTCGACGCCGACGCACTGATTGCGTTGTGCAAGGAAAAGCTGGGTTCGGTGAAGGCGCCCAAATCGGTGGACGTCATTGAGGCGCTGCCACGCAGCCCGGTGGGCAAGGTGCTGAAGAAAGACCTGCGTGCCCGTTATTGGCAAGGCGCCAACCGGCAGATCTGAAGTCGAGGAGTCTTCTGATGGAACCCATTTACATTGCCGGTATTGCCATGACCGAGTTCGGTCGTCATCCGGATCGCAGCCTCCAGGACTTGGCCCTGGAGGCGCTCAACGGCGCCTTGGCGGATTCCGGCGCGCAGCGCTCCGACATTGGTGCCGTCTTCTATGCCGGTATTACCAACGGTGCGTTGCAGGGCCAGCTGTCCATCCCGGGGCAGGTGATCATGAGCAAGATCGGCATCGAAGGGGTGCCGGCCTACAACGTCGAGAACGCTTGCGCTTCAGGCAGCACCGCCGTTCACCTGGCAGTGCAGAGCCTGCGCGCAGGCGCTACCGATGTGGCGCTGGCCCTGGGCTGCGAGAAGATGGTGGTGGCCGACAAGGCGAAGTCCTTCGCCCTGTTCGAAGCAGGGTGGGACGTCGCCCGCGCCGAGGAGAACTTCGCCATCCTGTCGAAGATGGGCGACGGCGTCGTGCCGCCGCCCGGCTCGGAGTCCGACCGTCCGTACAGCCGCTTCATGTCCATTTACGCCGGCTTCTGCCGTTGGCACATGAAGACCTACGGCACCACCCAGAGGCAGATCGCGGCGGTGTGCGCGAAGAACCACAACCACTCGGTGCACAACCCGTACTCCCAGTTCCGCAAGCCCTTCACCATCGAGGAAGTGCTAGCGGCGCCGCCGATCACCTACCCGATCACCCTGCCGATGTGCGCACCCATGACCGACGGCGCCGCCGCCGCGATCATCTGCACCGAGGCCGGTCTGAAGCGGATCGGAGCCGACCCCCGGCGCTGCGTGAAGATCGCCGCCAGCGTGATCCGCAGCTTTACCCTGCGGAGCATCGACGAGCCGGAGAAGCACGTCAGCCACCTAGCCGCGCTGCAGGCCTATGAGATCGCCGGCCTGGGGCCGCAGGACATGCATGTCGCCGAGGTTCACGATGCGTCCGCCATGGGGGAGATCATTCAGGCGGAGAACCTCGGACTGGCGCCCCTGGGGCTGGGCGGGGTCTGTGCCGAGCGCGGTGATTTCACCGTGGGTGGCCGAGTCCCGATCAATCCCTCTGGCGGGCTGGAATCCAAAGGGCACCCGCTTGGCGCAACCGGCATTGGCCAACTCTACGAACTGACCACTCAGTTGCGTGGCGAGGCGGGTGCCCGGCAGGTCGAGGGCGCGCGCCATGCAATCCAGGAAAATGGCGGTGGCCTTATCGGGGTCGAAGAAGGCGCCGTCGCAGTTCACATCCTGAGCCGATAGGAGAACGTGTCATGTCAGCACCCCGTCGAGACGCGGAAAACAAGACCAGCTGTGGAGTCGCGCATTTTCGTCGGCTCGGTGGGTGGGTGGAAAGGCCGGCTGACATGCAGCCAGAGCTGGAGGGTGATGTCAGCGCCGATGTGATCGTGGTCGGCGCTGGCTTTGCTGGACTGTCTACTGCATTGGAGCTGACTGCACTCGGTGCGAAGGTAATCGTCCTCGAGCAAGAATTTGCCGGCTTCGGCGCGAGTGGGCGCAATGCGGGCTATCTCGGTGGCAGCCTGGGGATCGAATTCGAATTCTTCGTCAACCGCGTCGGCATTGAGCAGGCGCGGAAGATCGTCAGCTTCTATGACGAGGGGGTCACCTACGTAGAACGCAGGCTCGACGAGCTCGGCATCGACTGCGACTACAACCGATCAGGAAATATTCGCGTCGGCGTTCATCCCTCTCAGGAAAAGAAAATGCGCAAGGCCATGGCGCTTGGTCTGGAGCTCGGCTCCACGACACAGTTCCTGGACAATGCCGACATGCGCGCGCGCGGTATCCCCCCAGCATTCCTGTTCGGTTATGCCCAGCAGCATGGCGGCACCCTGGACCCCGGCAAGTACGTGATGGGGCTGCGGCGCGCGGCGCTCCGGGCCGGAGTGAAGCTCTACGAGAACACGCCGCTGCTGTCCTACAGCGAAGGTCCGACCATCAGGTGTGCGACCAGGCGGGGCACCGCGAGCGCGTCCTATGTTGTGTTAGCCACAAACGCCTACACCCCACAGCTCGGCCTTCTAAGGGACAAGGTGGTACCGCTACGGGTCTCGGCGATCGAGACGGAACCCCTGTCGGCAGCGCAACTGACCTCGCTGGGCTGGTCGGGCAGGGAAGGCTTGATCACCTCGCACTGGACGATGGAGAGCCATCGTCTGACCGCTCGCAACACGCTGGTCATCACAACGAAACGGCTCGGTTATGCGTATGGCTCGCAAACCCCAAATGTGCCGGATGAAGTCGCTTATCGAGAATTGGCGGTGGCGCTGAACGATCGCTTCCCAACCTTGCGCGGCCTCGGCATCCAGTCGAGTTGGAGCGGGTACGTCAGCATGGCTTATGACGCGCTTCCGGTTGTTGGTGAGACGGGCGCCCAGAAGAACGTCATTTATACCGCCGGGTGTTCCGGGCACGGCGTCGCCACCCAATCGTTGATGGGCTACCTGCTCGCCGAGCGAATTGGCGGTGTCGAGCATCCTCTGCTGGCCGCGTTGCGCCACAAGACGCCCTCGACCCTCCCTGAGCCCTTGCAGTGGTGCGCCGTCAAGCTGGCGCTGGGGGCGGCGAACCTGATGGACAACTGGGTGAATCGTAAGGTGCAGGGCGGCGCCGCTAACTGACCGAGAACCGGAACTGACGTCGCGGGAATCTCCGCACAGTTCCGAACACAACATTTCTGCTTGCGCGGAGCGATGATGAATAACAACTCAAAAGAGGCAGTGCGCGTCACCGCCTGGACCGCGATTCTGGGCGGCATCTTTGCCTACCTGAATGTCGGCTTCATGCTGATGGTCACCCAGGGTGATATGACCGTTTCACTGGACGGTGCGGCGATGCTGGCGTTCCCGGCAGAGATTCGAGAGTTTTTCCGGCTGTCCATGCTCGCCGACATTCTCGGTTTCTATCTGCCGGTGCTGGTGATCGGCGGCTACCTCTGGAGCGTCTTTCGTGAAGAGGCGGGCACCCTTGGGGATATCGCTGTGCTCGCCATCGCCCTCTACGTGGCCCTGGGTGTCATCGGCGCAGCCCTGCAACTTTCCGTGCTTAACCCGCTGGCCGACGCTCATGCGGCGGGTGGTGAAGCAGCCAAGGCAGCGGAAGTTGTCTGGACCAGCATCGCTGTCGGCAGCCAGAAAGGGCTGTGGTGGTGCGAGGGCCCGGTTGTGCTGTTCTGGGGACTGGTGGTCGGTGGCCATCTCAAGCGCGCGGGCTGGGGCCGGTCGGTGCTGCTGCCCCTCAGCTTCGTCGGCTGGTGCTTTGGCCTCTTCTTCCTGGCCGGGTTCTTCCCGCAACTCACCGGACTTTCGGCGGCCCTACTGGTCTTGGTCGTCCTGATCTTCCCGATGTGGATGATCCTGTTCGGCACGCAGTTGCTGCGCCGATCGACCTTCATACTCGCCACAGGGTGAACCCCAGGGCCAGGCCCCGAGGTTCGTTGAATTCCAATAAGCACATCGATCGCCGGGGCGCCCCGGTGAATCTCGCGGCATGCCATCGCCGGCCATTTTGGCTGTTCGCTGCCGTCTTTCCCATGCCGTAACAAGAACGACGACTTCAATAAAAAATACGTGAGGCTACGAGTATGGCGAACAAGCCCAACTCAAATTCTTCTCTCGATCTCAAGCGACGGCAGTTGCTGAAGCTGGCGGGTGCCACTGCAGCGATTGGTGGGTTCGGTCTGACCACAGGGCTGGCGCATGCCAGCGAGACGTCAGGTGACGCGATGGTGTCGACCGGGCAGGACGACGTGCTGGATGTCGTCATTATCGGTGCGGGGCTGGCCGGTCTGACCGCCGCCCGTGACCTGCAATTGGCCGGCAACCAGTCGTTCCTGGTTCTGGAAGCGAGGGATCGAGTAGGGGGGCGTACCTTCAATTACGAGGTGAATGGTTACGTCTCGGAAGTTGGTGGTCAGTGGATCGGGCCTGGTCAGACCGCCGTCGAAGACCTCGCGCGTCAGCTGGAGGTTGGCACCTTCCCGACGTTCTACGAAGGACGCACGGTCGTCATCGGCGGTGACGGTCGGCTGGAGGTCGATTTTCAAGGAACCTTCGGCACCGACATGACCGTGGCTGGCAAGCTGAGCGAGATGTCTCGCGAAGTCCCCTCGGGGGCCCCCTGGAAATCCCCCAGGGCTGCTGAGCTGGACAAGCTCTCGGTCGGAGACTGGTTGGCCCAGCAAAACATCAAGCCGGAGGATCGGTCCGGCTGGGATGCCAGCATGACGCTGACTGGTGGCGTCACCCCGGCCAAAATGGGGCTGCTGCATTTCCTGTCCATGATCAATTCGGCCGGTTGCGACTACGAAAAACTCGACTCGATCAAGGACAGCGCGCAAGGCACGCGTTTCGTTGGCGGCTCGCAGATCCTCAGCATCAAGATGGCCGAGCAATTGGGCGATAAGCTGCGTTTGCAGTGCCCGGTGCGGAAGATTTCCGACTGGGATCGCGAGGTCGTGACCCTGCACACCGACCAGGGGGCGATTCGCGCGCGTAAGGTCATCGTGGCCATCCATCCGGCCCTGTGCAACCGGGTGCAGTTCGAGCCGGCCCTGCCGGCGGCGCGTGCAGCACTGCAACGTGCCTGGCCCGCGCATTCGCCGGCACGCAAGATGGCCATGGTGTATTCCCGGCCGTTCTGGCGGGACAAGGGCTTGAACGGGCACATCATGATGATGGATGGCCCCATTATTTGGGCCTGGGACAACTCGCCGCCCAATGGCGAGATCGGCATCATCAATGCCTTCCTCTCCAACGCCAATCTGCCCTCGGATCATGAAACGGCCAAGCGCACGCTGACGGAAATCTTCGCCGACGTTTGGGGCGACGAAGCGCTGCAGCCCGTGGCGTACCACGACCAGGACTGGGGGCGTGATGACCCCTGGACGCTCACCTGCGTATCCGCCATCCCGCCGGGCTTCTGGACCACCCATGGCGAGGCGCTGCGGCCACCCTGCGGCAACCTGATCTGGTCCGGTACCGAGACCGCTGATATCTGGGCCGGCTACATGGATGGCGCCGTGCGTTCGGGCCACCAGAGTGCCCTGCAGGCGCTCAACGCGCTGCGTCGGGCATAGGAGGCGAAGATGAAGAAATTGATAGCGGTGGCTGTAGTCGTGGTCCTTGCCGGGCTGCTGGCTTTTTACGGTCGGGATGCCCTTGATCTCTATCGTCTGATGGACCACATCAGCACTTCCACAGAGGCCAAGGAAGCCGACGGCGGCCCATGGCCACGACTGAGCGATGCCTGTGTAGGTTGTCATGGTGTTCAAGGCAAGTCGCAGCATCAGGGGTATCCCAGCCTGGCTGGTCAACCTGCTACATACCTGGCCAACCAACTGCGTAACTTCGCCAGTGGCGCGCGGGCCAATCCGAACATGGGGCCGCTGGCTATGACCCTGAGCGAGGCCGACGTCCAGCAGTTGGCGGCGTACTTCGCCAAGCAGTCGGCTGCGCAAAACAGCTCCTTCAAGGCTGATCCCGTGCTGCGGGAGAAGGGGCAGAGGCTGGCGTTGAACGGAGGCTGCGCGGCGTGTCACGGCGAAGGGCTGATGGGGCGCGACCAGTTCCCGCGGTTGGCCGGACAGGGGCATGACTACCTGCTGGCCCAACTGAATGCCTTTGCGGAAGGGAGGCGCAAGGATTCGACGGGCGCGATGACAGCCATCGTCTCGACCTTGTCCGCGGATGATCGTCAGGCACTTTCCCACTATCTCGCAGCGCTCGTCCCTGTGGCGAAGTGAACGATCGGTAGAGTATTTGATAGAGGTTATTGCTATGGAAATTAAGGAAGTTCTTGCGCTGCTTTCTAGCGTTTTCTTGATCACTTGCGGTGTGGTTTACGGCCTCAAGTATGTGCGCATTCGGAAGAACTATCTGCTCGGATTTGAGTGGCTGATCGTGGCCTTCTCTGCTTCGAATCTACTGCTATTCCTTGTGACGGGTTTCAAGGTTGGCTACAGCATCTCTTTCTTCCTCGATGCCTTTTCCCGCGCTTTCGGTGTCCCGATTGTGGCCACGCTTGGCCTGATGGCGGTCACCCATAACTACAGGCCTTCGGTTACCAAGGACATCATGATTTTCGGGGTCACCTTCGCCGCCACTTTCGTGCTGGTACTGGCCGACTTCGTTAAAGGGCTGCTGCCGTATTTCTACCTGATCATGTGGGCCTGCTACACCCTCTATCTCTGCTATTTCACTTGGCGTCTGCTGCGCGCCGGCGAGTTCATGCATGCACTGCTCAATGCCTTGACTACGGCGGCTGCTTTGGCCGTGGCGGTCGTCTATGACTTCCTCCCAATCCCGGGAGACGAGGACAAGATGGAGTTCATGATCTACGCCCTGACCGTTTGGGGTTGCCAGATAATCCAGCAGTACTACGCCTACGGCGCGCTGGAGCGGGCGAAGAACAATTCGTTTCAATCGTTTGTCCACGCCAGGTAATTGACCTGGAGTCTGACTGTAGTGAGCCACCATTGTCTGGCGGCTCACTACACAGCACCAACTTGTCCCCGTAAGAAACGCTCCACTTCATGCTGGCGATACCTTTGTACGGCAACGATAGCGTTGTTGTCAGAGCCTGGGTTTTAACGATCGCCCCATCGGAAGCAGGCAGCCCTTTTTCATCAGTTCAATGGATTGAGCGGAGTGCTGATTCCTACATGCCTCCCCGGAAGTACGTGATTGACGTGCGAGGGGGGCGTGCAGGTATTCAGAAACTCCAGCGCTTACTCACGAAGCACAACAACAAGAGGTAGCGAAAGCATGGGAAAGATGGTCTTTTCAAATTGTTCGCTGGCGCTGAGCCTTGGCCTGATCGGTCAGTTCGCCCTGGGGGCGGTCAGTGTCGAGCAGGCCGCCCAGTTGGGCGCGTCGCTCACGCCTCTGGGAGCCGAAAAGGCGGGTAATGCCGCGGGTACCATTCCCCCTTGGGACGGGGGACTGTCCAGCGGTGCCGGCAACCGAGATGCCGCGGGATTTCTCAGCAACCCCTTCGCCACAGAGCAGCCGCTGTTCACTATCACCGTGCAGAACATGGCGCAGTACCAGGACCACCTGACGCCTGGGCAAATGGCGATGCTCAAACGCTATCCAGGCACCTACCAATTACCGGTCTACCGTAGCCACCGCTCCGCCAATGCGCCTGACTTTGTCTATCAGGCGGCCAGGGAGAATGCGACAAGAACCAGAATGGTGGACGGCGGCAACGGTCTGGAGAACTTCTCCACCGCGATGCCCTTTCCCATCCCGCAGGATGGCCTGGAAGTAGTGTGGAACCACATCACCCGCTACCGTGGCGGCAGCGCCAAGCGCAGCCATGTGCAGGCCACTCCGCTGGCCGATGGCAGTTTTGTGCCGGTGCACTTCAAAGATCAGTTCACCTTCCGTGATCGCGTTGCCGACTTTGATCCGGCGAACCCAGGAAACGTGCTGTTCTATTACAAGCAGTTGGTGACTGCTCCGTCGCGTCTGGCTGGTGATGTGCTGCTGGTGCACGAGACCCTCAACCAGGTCAAGGAGCCGCGCCTGGCGTGGCTTTATAGCGCCGGGCAGCGACGCGTACGCCGTGCGCCGCAGGTCTCCTATGACGGTCCCTATCCGGCTGCTGACGGCCAGCGTGTCGCCGACAACCAGGACATGTTCAACGGCGCACCGGATCGCTATGAGTGGAAACTGGTCGGCAAGCGCGAAATCTACATCCCCTACAACAGCTACCGGCTCGACGGGGCGGACCTCAAGTACAGCGACATCATCAAGCCCGGGCATATCAATCCCGAGCTGACCCGCTACGAACTGCATCGCGTCTGGCAGGTCGAGGCGACCCTCAAACCAGGCGAGCGGCATATCTATGCCAAGCGGGTCTTCTTCGTCGACGAGGACAGCTGGCAGATTGCGTTGGCCGATCATTACGACGCGCGTGGCGCCCTCTGGCGCGTCGCCGAAGGCCACCTCTCACCGATGTACGACCTGCAGATCCCCTGGCTCGGCACCGAGGCGCTGTATGACCTGATCAACGGCCGATACATCGCGTCCGGCATGCACAACGAGGAGAAAAAGGCGCTGCAGTTCGGCTTCACCTCCAGCGCCGCCGAGTACACCGCCGCCGCACTGCGAAGCTCAGGCATTCGCTGACGACTACTCCATAGTGGGCCACAAGCCCGCTCCTTTTTGCCGCCCTTCGGGGCGGTTTTTTTTCGGTTCTTCGCGGAATGTCGGGGGGAGAGGTCTGTTCACACTGGATTGGCAATGTTGCGCGAGCGCCGTTGTCTGAAACCAAGCCTGCGGATGTTGCCCTCTCTCCCGCCCCCGCTCTGCGCCCCAGCGGGATCGCTTCGCGCTCAGTCGTTCATCGGCACCGGAAGCGATGATTTCGAAAGCGTGCCTCTTTACCCCTGAAGAAGAGAGGGGTGACTCGCGCCGGGGAGTCCACGCAGTCCTGGATTCCTGTACGGACCTGAAATGACGCAATGAAGGTGACGCCGCGCGAACTGCTCCGTCAGGGCGGGCGAGCGGAATGGATCGTCCCTCGCGCCGTACTCCCGGAGCGACGATGCTGGGCGGGGACGCCGAGTTCGGAGGCAGGGGCCAGCCCTTTGGTTCCTTTTTAGAGGACGGGGGGCCATCCGTCGATTGAGAAAGGGACTCGCCCGGACAGGCGAAACAGACACCCGCAGGCCACGCGGGAATGAGCCAGGCGCCAATGCCTGATACCGGACTACCGTTCCGTTGCCGAGCTCTGGAGCAGGGCTAATTTCGTCTGATGAATATTAATAATAACGTGTGTTGTGTTAAATTTATCCGGGATTACCGTTCAGCAAAACACCACAGGCTTCAGAGGTTCGTGCCATGAAAGGCTCTATCGATTTTCAGCGCCGCACGCACAGAACTCCAGGAGTGCGTGCGTCGCTCAGTACTGCTCGTGCTTGAGCAAGGAGACCCGAGATGAAGCTACTCAAGACATTCCTGTTCTGCGGTTATACCTGCAGCCTGGCTATGGCACTGACGGGGTGTCAGGAAGAAATACAAACGACAGAGGCGCCGCGTCCCGTCCGCACGGTCATCGCGAAGTCTGTCTCAATCGGCGATGAGGTCGCCCAGACGGGCGAGATCCAGGCGAATGTCGAAACCAACCTCGGCTTCCGCATCGACGGCCGCGTCGCGACCCGTGCCGCGGAGATCGGCATGAGTGTCGTCAAGGGGCAGGTTCTGGCGACACTCGATCCGAACGACGTCCAGAACGAAGTGCTGACCGCCGAGGCCGAGGTGAAGAGTGCCGAGGCGGCGGAGGGATTGGCGAGGTCGGAGCTCGATCGGCAGCGCACCCTCTTCGCGAAGCAGTTCGTCGCGCGTGCGCGGGTCGAGGAAGCCGAGGCCAACTGGCGCGCCGCCAACGCCAAGCTCAAGGTCGCCAGAACGGGACTGCAGACCGCCCGCAACAAGCTGACCTACACAGAGCTCCGTGCGCCCGACGACGCCATCGTCAGCGCGGTACTGGTCAATGCCGGGCAGGTCGTCGATGCTGGCCAGCCGGCGATCAAGCTGTCTTCCACCCATGAACGCGATGCCGTCTTCAACGTGTCCGAGCGGATCTACACCAGTGTGCCCTCCGACGTGCAAGTCGAAGTGGCGCTCCTCTCCGATCCCTCGGTCAAGGTGATCGGCCGGGTCCGCGATGCGAGTCCAACCGCGGACCCGGCGACCCGCACCTACCGCGTCCGTATCGCGCTACCCGACGCCCCCGTTACCATGGCGCTGGGCGCCACGGTAAGTGGACGCCTGATCCTGCCCGGTAAGTCGCTCATCATCCTGCCGTCCTCGGCCTTGACGAGCGAGGCTGGCAACGCTGCAGTGTTCGTGGTCCAGCCCACCAGCCAGGAGCTTGTCCGCAAACCGGTGGTGGTGGCGCGCTACACGGCGACGCAAGCGCTGGTCGAGTCCGGGCTCAGCGAAGGCGATGCCGTGGTCACCGCGGGTGTGAGCAAACTCAGGCCCGGCCAGAAAGTCACCTACGATGTCGGCGAGGTGGCCAAATGAGTTCGAACAAGGCAGGTCCGGAAGGGCAGGGCGGCTTCAATCTCTCGGCCTGGTCGATCGCTCAAAAGCCGCTGATCTTCTTCCTCATGCTGATCACGCTGCTCGGCGGCGCGATGAGTTATTCGAAACTGAGCCGCAACGAAGACCCGGCCTTCACCATCAAGACCATGGTGGTGGCCGCTCGCTGGCCCGGCGCGAACATCGACGACACGACGAAGCTGCTGACCGATCGCCTGGAGAAGAAGCTCGAAGAGATCCCCTGGCTCGACCGGCTCGACAGCTACACGCGCCCGGGCGAGACGGTGATCATGGTGAACCTGCGCGACGATGCGCCGGCAGACATCGTCCCCGACGCCTGGTACCAGGTGCGCAAGAAGATGGCCGATATCGCCGCGACCCTCCCCAGCGGGGTCCAGGGTCCGTTCTTCGACGACGAGTTCGGCGACACCTATGGCCAGATCTACGGGTTCACGGCCGAGGGATTCTCGGATCGGGAGTTGCGCGACTACCTCGAGGGCGTGCGTGCGGAATTGCTGCGCATCCCGAGCATCGGCAAGGTGCAGCTCCTGGGCGTGCAGGAGGAACAGATCGCCGTCGAATTCTCCCCCAGCCTGCTGGCCGCCTTCGGGCTGGACGAGCAGGCGGTGCTGAGGGCCCTGAGCGCTCAGAACGCTGTCAGCCCCGCCGGAACAGTGCGCCTGGCGGACGACAAGATCGCTCTGCGCGTGAGCGGCAGCTTCGTCTCCGAGGAGAGCCTACGGACCATGACGCTGCGGGCGAACGACCGGTTCGTGCCGCTGACTGAGCTGGCTACTATCCGGCGTATCCCGGCCGACCCGCCATCGCCGCAGTTCCGCGTCAACGGCGAGAAGGCGCTCGGCGTCGCCATCTCCATGGCCTCCGGCGGCAACCTGCTCGAATTCGGACAAGCGGTGCGGGACCGCATGGACGAGGTGAGGAGGGCGTTGCCCCACGGCATCGAGATGCTCCAGGTCGCCGATCAATCTACCGTTGTCAAGCAGGCCGTGAGCGGTTTCCTGAAGGTGCTGGCCGAAGCGATTGCGATCGTGCTCGCTGTCTCGTTCCTCTCGCTCGGCGTCCGCGCCGGCCTCGTCGTCAGCATCTCGATTCCCTTCGTCCTGGCTCTGACCTTCATCGGCATGGAGCTGACTGGCATTGGCCTGCAGCGCATCTCGCTCGGTGCGCTGATCATCGCCCTTGGCCTGCTCGTCGACGACGCGATGATCACTGTCGAGGCGATGATTGGAAAGTTGGAGGAGGGCTGGAGCCTCAAGCGAGCGGCGAGCTTCGCCTACGACTCGACTGCCTTTCCAATGCTGACGGGCACGCTGGTGATGATCGCCGGCTTCATCCCGGTCGGATTCGCCGCTTCGAGCGCGGGTGAATACTGCTATTCGATGTTCATGGTGGTATTGATCTCGCTGTCCGCATCCTGGGTGGTCGCCGTCCTTTTCTCGCCCTTGCTCGGCACCTTGCTCCTGCCGAAATCCTTACCGAATCATGGCCATGGCAACGGCCGGATCATGGGGCTCTACCAGCGTGCCTTGTCCTGGGCCCTGGGACATCGCGCGATCACGCTTGCCGCGGCTGGCGTCGCCTTCGCGCTGTCGCTTGTCGCCTCGGGCCAGCTCGAACAGCAGTTCTTCCCGCCCTCCGACCGGCCGGAGCTCCTGGTCAGCCTGACGCTGCCGCAGAACGCGTCGCTGGAGGCGACGGAGCGGGAGGCGCTGAAGCTCGAGAAGCTGCTCAAGGAAGACCCCGGTGTCGATCTGTTCTCGACCTATGTCGGTTCCGGTGCGATCCGCTTCTACCTCCCTATGGAGGTGCTACTGCAGAACGACAATGTGACCCAGGCGGTGGTGGTGACCAAGGGCATCAAGGAGCGTGACGCACTGCAGGTCAAGCTCGCCGGGCTGTTCAAGACGGAGTTCCCAGGGCTCATCGCGCGGGCGACACCTCTCGAGCTCGGCCCGCCGGTTGGCTGGCCCCTCAAGTACCGCGTCACGGGGCCCGACCAGAGCAAGGTGCGCGACCTGGCCGGACAGCTCGCCAACCTGCTCTCGACCAACACGGATACCCGCGAGGTGCATCTGCTGTCGGGCGAGCCGCAACGGAGCGTCATCGTCGCCATCGACCAGACGCAGGCACGGGCGCTGGGGCTTTCCTCCGAGGAGATCGCCAGTGCCATGGCGTCGATCTTCTCTGGCACGACCGTGACCACCGTGCGCGACCAGGATCGTCTCGTTGACGTGATCGTTCGCGCGCAAATCGGTGAGCGCACGAACCTCGCGACCCTGGCCAACCTGCAGATCCGCTCGGCCCAGGGGCTTGCCGTCCCGCTGTCGCAGATTGCCAGGCTCAGCTACGGCGTCGAGGATCCGATCATCTGGCGGAGGCAGCGTCTCCCGCTGGTCACCGTTCAGGGCGACGTTCGTGAGGGCGTCGAGGCGGCGACCGTCGTGCAGGCGCTCGCGCCCGCCGTCGCGCAATTTGCCGCCGGCCTGCCCAAGGGCTACAAGGTCGAAACCGGCGGCGCCGTCGAGGAAGCCGCGAAGGGGAGCGCCTCGCTGGCCGCCGTATTGCCGGTGACCGCTCTCGTGATGTGCGTGCTGCTGATGCTGCAGCTGCGCAGTTTCTCGCGGATGTTCCTCGCCCTGGCGATGGCACCGTTCGGCCTGATCGGAGTGGTCCTGGCCATGCTGCCGACCGGAACACCCATGGGCTTCGTGGCGCAGCTCGGCGTCATCGCCTTGGTCGGCATGATTGTCCGCAACGCCATCATCCTCATCGAGGAAGTGGACATCAATGTCGGCGCGGGCCGGTCGCCACGCGAGGCCATCGTGCACGCCGCGACGCACCGGGCACGCCCCATCGTGCTGACGGCCTGCGCGGCGATCCTCGGCATGATTCCCATCGCGCCGCAGATCTTCTGGGGGCCGATGGCCTTCGCGGTGATCGGCGGGCTCGCCATCGCGACGGTCGTGACCCTGACGGTCCTCCCTTGCGCCATTTCCCTCCTGCTGCAATGGGAGACAGGTCGGTGCAGTCGGCTAGAGCCCGAGCCCTTGCAACATACATAATCGGGCATCAGTTTCGGCACAGTGTTCAGACATGATTGGCAGGTCTCACTGTGCTGCATCTGATAACCCTGACCCAGAAATGCTTTAGGCATCAGCTTTGGGAGGATCCAGTTGAAAAGTCGGCACCGTCCCGGCTTCCTCGCGCGGAGCCGAAAAACCGATTGATGCGTTGCTACGGGAAATCTGGAGTAGTCAACCCTGTTGCTCTGTCTACGGCACGTTGCCGTGACTTTGCCAGGGCTTGGGAAACCGGCGATGTCGGTCTCGCCGCGCTCGGACCAATCTACGGAGTCGAGCACTGGCGTAGGTTGGTGCGGGCGGCGTTACGCTGGAGCGATGCGTTCATCCAAGCCGATAGACGTCTTGCTCGTCCACCTGCACCCGCCCGTCGGCCAGAAGTTCGACCAGGTGCTGCGAAATCGTGCGGGTCTCGGCGTCCACGACCCATGCCGCCTCGAACCCCGGCGGATAAAGCATCCGCCGCTCTACCAACTGCCCCAGCGTCTTCGGTGATTCACGCAACCATGCCAGAAGCCGCTGCTCGCGCTCATCGAGCACTGCCGTGTAGGCGGCCAGGTCCCGCAGGAATCGCGCTCTCTCCGTGTAGACGCCGCGATGGTGGGAGGTGACCCAGACCTTGGCCGGAATTTCCGGCAACCGAGCCAGGCTGCGGCGGAAGTCACGAAGGTTCGAGCAGGCATCGCCGTAGTACGGGCCGAAGCCGGTCAGGTCGATATCGCCGATGAAGGCAATGCCCTCCGGTTCGACCAGCAGAACCGAGTGGCCAGCGGTATGGCCAGGCATGTGGAATGCCCGGATCGTCGACTGGCCGACATTCCAGGACATGCCGTCCTCGTAACCCTGTGCGTCGGGTCGTGGTGCATAGAAAAAATCTCGCTGGAACTTGTCCAGCGTCTGCGAGATCTGGAGCTCGTCCGTCATGCCAAAGGCTGCAGCCATGCCGCTCCAGCTACGTGCTGCCTGCAAGTCGGCTTCTGGCACGTACACCCATGCGTCTGGAAGGCGGTGCAATCCGGCCATATGGTCTTCGTGCACGTGGCCCATGACCACCAGTTCAGTGGCGTCGAACTCGGGGCCGATGTAGTTCGAAACGATGGGCGTGTCGAAGGCCGCACGCGTGTCCGAGCCACGGATGAGCACCTGGTTACCGTCGGGATATTTGCCGCTCTTCTCGCCGAAGAAGACAGAGACACGGCCGAAATCGAGACGTTGGATGCCTTCCCGCAAAGCGGAATGGGTTGCTGCAGGAACCATGGCGAATTTCTTCCTGAACTGGCAATTCTTTTGTGAAGCCCCATGCGGGGATGCGATGGGACGGCGGCCTTACACTACGCCAGTCCCATCGACAACAGGTCCGGTCAATGGTCTGCGCTACCCAATGCGCGAGCAATGTCACAGGCAGCCTTGGCGCCAGTCTCGATGGCACCCTCGATACCTCCGACACCTATCGCCGCGATGTCCCCGCCTGCGAAATGGATTCGGCCGTGGGGCCTTCGCATCTGTGGAACCACCTGGGTCAGGTTGCCAGGCCGGTGATGAACCCATCCGCCTTGTGAGAAGGGATCGCTTGCCCAGTCATGCCAAGCGGTTTCCAGCACTTCGATATCCGGGACGAAGACCCGCAGTGCGCGTTGCACGGCCTCAGGGTCATTGCCATCGAGTGCCGACGCATCCGAGCAGAAGCACACCACTAGCGTGTCGCCATTGTGGCGCCATTCGGCCCGGGCGGTACTGATGGGATGCTTGCCGACCGGGGCGTGGGCGAGAAAGGCCTCGATCTCGCCCTTGACCCTCGCCCAGATCTTGCTGGGCATGATCGGGTGTTTCTGCTCGATCATGGCACGCACAGGTTGAGCAAGCGGCGGTTCGATGGAGACGTCGTCCAGGGTGTTGAGAGGGAGTGCCACGACGGCATGCCGCGCCTGGATACGCTGCCCGTCACGGGTGGTCACTATGACTTGGTCCCCGTTGTCCTCGACCGCAGTCACCGGCGTGCTCAGGAGGAGCTCGGCCTTCGAGTCGGCGGCCATCGCGTTGAGCAGTCGTCCGGTTCCACCGTCGATCGGCCAGTGCCCGGCCACTTCCATGAAGGCTTTCCAGTCGCCGAAATAGATCGCGCTCCAGAGCAGGAACTGGGCAAGCCCCTGTTCGCTCTCGGAGCCGATTAGCGTCGCCATTACGTTGACCAGGAGATCACGGTCATAGGCGGAAAGGTTCATCGAGTCGATCCGGTCGCCGATAGTTTGCTGGTCAACCGCGCTAACGTTGCACGCTTCGATGCGGTCCACCCGTGGAAAGTGCGCACGTGCATCGGCGAAGCACCGGGTGATGAGCGGGTCGGTCAATCGGGTGAGTTCAGCGGGGGTTCCGCAGTGCACCTCGCCATCGGCCAGCCAGTAGGCTTTGGCAATCGACAGGGGTGTCACCAGGCCGATACCGTAGCGCGTGAGTTCACGCCAGACATGCGCCTGGGTCCAGTGTACGTAAGTGCCGCCCAGCTCCAGCGGGCGGCCGAATGCTTCACCCAGATGGGTGCGTCCGCCGATGCGCTCGCGTGCTTCGAGCAGCACCACCGAGTGGCCTGCGATGCTCAGGTCGCGGGCCGCGGTCACACCGGCAAAACCGGCACCGATCACGGCGACGTCGTACAGATCTGTCATGTGAGTTTCTCTAGGTGGAGAGGAGATGAGGGGCGAGCACCGCTCAGGCGGTGCGCACTTTGCGATTGAGGCGTTCGTCCATGCGGTTGGCCGCGGCAAATGCCCCGTTGACGGCACACCAGCGCAGCGGCTCGGGCAATGTCGATGGCGTTTCGTGGTGCATCAGCATCGTCAGCAGTGGGTTCTCGATGCCTCCAATTCGCTCGGCGAGCATGTGTCCGACTAGACCCTGGGTGCCGAGACCATGACCGGAACATCCTGCGGCGTAGTAGATGTTCCGATTGGCCCCGGTTGTGCCGATGACGGGCAACGTATCGTTGGCAAAACTGATGTAGCCGCTCCAGCAGCTCCTGATGGGGATGCCCTTCAAGGTCGGGAAGCGTTCATGCAAAGCAGCCCTCAGCGCGTGGTAGTGACGGTGCTCAGGCTCACTCGGTGTCTTTGAACCGTAGGCGTAGCGCAGCCGCTTGGTGGTCGACACGAGCGTATTGCGGGCCGTCAGGCGGTGACTTTCCATGGTCCAGTGCGCGGTCGTTATGCCTTCGCGCCCTGGCCAGCCCAGTGCCGCCAATTGCACCGACGAAAGAGGTTCTGTCTCGATTGCGGAGACCCGCAACGGCACCACCTTGTTGGCGAGCAGACCGAGCTGCGGCGTATAGGCGTTGGTGGCGAAGATCAGCAGCGGTGCGCTCGCGCTACCGCGCGGAGTGTCCACCTTGATGACCGGACCTTCGGTGTATGACAGCAGTGGCGTGTTCTCGTGGAGTTTCACGCCCGCCCGAATCGCCGCACGCCGCAGTCCCAGGACGTACTTGCCTGGATTGAGCGTGCCGCCGCGTGGCACGTAGCTACCGAACAGGAACGCTGGAGGGATGCCGCGCGCGCGCATATCGGCCTGATCCAGAAACTCCGAAGCGCAGCCGAGCTCGGCGCCGATCTGCATGTTTTCGCGCAACCGCCTTTCCTGGGAGGGGTCGATGCCTGCACGGATCAACCCCGACTGAAGGTAGTCGCAGTCGATCTCGTACTCTTTGAACTTCGCTTCGGCGAAAGCGACGCCTTCCTCGTAGAATTGGACGACCTGTCTCGCTTTTTCGGTGCCGATCTTCTTGAGGAAGAACTCGTATCCGAGCCCTTGCCCGCCAGCCAGATAGCCCGCGTTGCGACCGCTCGCGCCGAAGCCGGCGAACTCACGTTCGAGGACGACCACGCGGGCGCCTTGCCTGGCCAGCTCCAGGGCTGCGCAAAGCCCGGCCAGCCCAGCGCCAACGATCACCACATCCGCGGTGACGTTGCCCACGAGATCCGGCTGCAGGTCCCTCGGCTTCTCTTCCCATCCGCCGAGGGTTCGATACTTGTCATCGAGTCGGGTCATCATTCTGCCTCTTTTGAATGTTTCAGCGTGTACGCTTTGCCTGGCCACACTGCCCAGGCCACGGTCACGCTGGCGAGCGCGGCCTCAGGCAGCGCAGCGACGTACAGATCGGTCATGAAAGTTTCCCTCTTGAGACAGGCAGGTGGGGGGCCAGTGTTCTGCTTGCTCCAGAGCCCGGCTGCGAACCGTTGATAGCGCCGAGCTCCTGGCCAGTGACCAGGTCGAGTGAACGCTTCGTGGTACGAGGCCCATAGAGGACGACGGGGATGGCGAAGATGATGTAGCAGGCCGCTGCGGTGAGCATCACGCTCTCGATCCCCCCGGCGGAGAAGAGCGTTGCGCCCAGGACACCGGAGGCGGCCCCGCCGAACCGGCCGCCGGACATCACGATCCCGCTGCCCAGGGCACGCAATTGGGTGGGAATGGTTTCTGGGATATAGGTGTAGTAGGCGTTGACGACGAGCCCGGTAATGATGGCAGTAGCCCCGCCTGCGATTATGACCACCGAGCTGTTGGTCGAGAGACCGAGCAGCACGAGCGGTATCGCGCTGAGGATGGAGGTGGCGAGGATGGTTGTCTTGCGCTCGAACCGGTCCAGGAACAGGTAGGTGAGGAACGGTGTGACGCAATAGACCAAGTTCCAGACGAACATGGTCTGGTATGCATCGCCCTCGGAGTATTGGAGGCCATGGATGAGTGCGTAGACACCCCAGTTCGCAAACAGGTAGTAGGCCAGGCTCGAGCCGAAATAGCCCAGGGTGACGACGGCCATGGTGCGCAGCACTGCCTTGTTTCTCAGGAGCTGCGGTAGTGAAGGCTCCTTGATCCTTTCCAGGTTCACTACCTGTGGTTCGCTCAGCGGGCCGTTGCGCAAGGCTCGTGCTTCCAGCTTGCGGACGATCTTCTCGGCGCTGTCGATCTGCCCTCGCGAGATATACCAGCGGACCGATTCCGGCAGGACGAAACGCACAATGGGAGCGATCAGCAGACCGACACTGCCTGCGATGAGCAGGTAGCGCCAGGCATTGGGGCCCCCATGGGGTAGAACAAACATGGCGAGTGCCGCCGCCCCCACTCCGGAGACCACGAACCCCAGTGTCACGATGGACACGAAGCGGCCACGTGACTTGCTCGGAAACATCTCTGCGATATAGACAAGCAGGACCGATGTGGCCGCTTGTACGCCGATACCCGTAACCACGCGGGAGATCAGCATGATCTCGAAGTTCGGTGCGAACGCTGTCGCCAGTGCTCCCAAGGAGTAGAGGACAGTGGACCAGACGAGGACCGAACGGCGTCCCCACTTGTCCGAGAGCCTTCCTCCCACCAGCGCTCCGATGACCATTCCCACGAAGAAGGCGCTGCTGATGACGCCGATCTGCTCCAGGCTCAGGTTGGTGTGCGTTTTGATGGTCGGTATCGAGTAGGCGAAGATGGCGTTGTCGTAGTACTCCAGCATAAGGTTGGCCGCGAGTAACAGAGCCCAGACATAGTGAGTGGCCATTACCGGCAGGCGGTCCAGGCGCGCCGTCAGGTTCAGCGGGTATTCGGGGGGGACGGATTGCTCCGGGCCGTCAAAGCGATTCATGTTCGTCTCCATCAGCGTTTTGTATTTGTTCTGTTGTCTTCTTGATGAAGCTGCACTGACGCGCGCGGACGTTGAGGCGCCAGCAATGGCGTCAGTGCGTAAAAGCGTTACTCAGCGGCTGCCTCATAGGGCAGCATCAGTCGGTACCGCTGCCGGCCACCGCGACGACGCGGATTTCTATCAGGAACTCGGGGCGGGCGAGCTGGCTGACGCCGATACCTGTCCACGAGGGAAATCGCTCGGGGATGAACTCATCCTTGACCTTGATGAATTCCTGGATGTCGCCCCGGAGATCGGTATGGAAAGTCATCAGCTCGACTATGTCGGCCATGCTGGCGCCCGCAGCTTCGAGGACGCTTTTCACGTTGTCGAACGCCAGCCTGGCCTGGGCCTCCATCCCTTCACCCACGGCCTGCGTGAGCCGATCGACTCCCACCTGGCCGGAGGCCCAGATCAGATCACCGACACGGGTCGCTTGTGAGAAGTGAAGCCGGTCGTAGAGTTCCTGGGTGTGTGGCGGGTTGATCATCTGTCGATTCATGGTCGAGATACTCCTTGCGATGTTCAGTCAGATGATCTGGCGGAAGATGGGCGAGCGGAACGGTTCGCCCTCGTTGAGCTTGGCCATCTCTTCGGAGAAAAGGACGCCGTTGCGTGCGTATTTCGGGTTCGATGTCGGCAGGCAGCGGAACCTGGCGTCGTCACCGAAGAAGCGCAGCACCAGCGTGTGGCGGTCCGGGCAGTCGGCATCGACGGCGGCCCCCCCGTGTAGCGAGTGTGGGTGAAGCAAGACGACATCACCCGGCGTGATCGGCCACGAAAGCACGTCCCAGGCGTTGGGGTCTTCTGCGAGGTCTTTGTCGATGTGCGGCAGGCGGGGCAGAGAGCCGTCACCGTAGAGCGGGTCAGTCGGATCCTCTGCATTGGCGAAGCTGGCCCCGTCGTACTGGATGCCGCGGTGTGAACCACGCACGATCTCCAGGGAGTTCTTCTTGGGGATCTTGTGGAAGGTGATCCAGGCATTGCCCCAGTGCTCCCCGGCCCAGGGCAGGTTCGCGGTGTCCTGGTGCCACGGTCCGCGACCGCTCTTGCCTCCTTCCTTGGCGAACACTTCCTCGGCGAAGTACCAGACATGCTCCGAGCCCCAGAGCTCCTGGAACAGCTTGCCGAACGGGAGCGACATCACCAGGTCATCGTACTTGTCCTTGACGGCCGGGTTGGCGTTGTCGATGTGGGTCTGCAGCTTGGTCCCGTCGAGCGCCTGGAACTTGTACGGCCCCGGGTTGGCGACATTCCACTTGAACGCCTCGTAGCACTGCGCCAGTTCCGTTTGGTCGAGGCAGTTCTCGATGAGGACGGCGCCGTCGTTGCGAAAGGCTTCGCGAATCGATTGATCGATGAGCATGAGGTGTCTCCTTCTATTTATTTGTCGGGGTGGAGCCAGACTCCCAGACATGACCTGGCGAGGTGAATGCCTCCAAGTGGGTATTTGCCATTACCCCCCCGCAGTGCCGGTCTGGGGGGCATCACGCTGGCGCCGGCCGGGGGCCGTCGTTCTTTCCGGCTTCGGAGAGGCGTAGTAGTACGGAAGGAGGATGTTCAGGCCGTCAGTCGGGTGCGCTGTGATGGAGCATCTTTCTGAGCCGTGTCGACGCCCTTGGGCGACGGCGTGCGACAGCCCGTGATAAGCGAGTTGGGGTAGTTGGCCAGGGCGTCCGCGACGCGGTTGCCCGACACGATGGCCGAGCTCAGGCGTGTCGGCGAAGTCGATTCCGTTGGGTCAGAGCAGAAGCCCAAGGGCTTTCGCACGGGCCGTCGCCATCGTCCGACTGCTGACTTTCAGCTTTGAATTGATGTGCTTGGCATGGGTTTTGACGGTGTAAGGGGAGAGCGAGAGGATTTTTGCGATCTCGAAGTTGGAGTAGCCCTTGGCGATCAGGCTGAGTACTGCCAACTCGCGCCGGCTCAGCAGCTCGATCTCCGGCGCTGGGGCCGTCTGCAAGTCTGCGACCGGCCCCGCTTGCAGGCTGGACCCCATGGCTTCCAGATGGGTTCCCATGAGCAGGTTGTGTTGGCCTTGGCTTATGGCCATGGCGGCAGCCGAGGCCAGGAGCCGTTCTGCCTTGTGCAGATCCCCCCTCAGACGGACAACTTCAGCCAAGGCATGCTGGGCCTGGCAGACGATGATATTGAAAGCATTGCCCTCGGCGCGTTGCAGCAGTTGGTCGAGCAGCGTGTTGGCCTCGCCGAAGGAACCCCGGGAGCACAGCACTTCTGCTTGAAGGAAACCCGCCAGGGCGTAAAGGTCGGGGTAGGCACTGGGCGGTGTGAGGGCATGCTCACCTTCGTACTGCTCACGTACGCGGGAGAGCAATCGGGATGCCGATTCGTAGTGATTGGCCTTCATCCAGATCCTGGCGGTGCACAGGTCGAGGACGCCTCTGTAAATCACTTCGGCAACGTTCCAGGAGTGCATCAGTCGTTGCGCATCCGCTAGTCGCTGTTGTGCAGTTGCGAAGTCGCCATTGTTGGCATCGAGCTGCGCAAGTATCGCCGGGGCGTGGCAAGCCACCGGATTACGGCTTGCACAGGAGAGCAACAGACCTTCTTCCAAGGCCTCGCGAGCCTGCCGCTCTTGTCCCGTCAGGATCAGGAGCCAGCCGCGCCGGATCAACGCCGCACCTTGCAGGAGTGCCGAGTCCGGGCCCTGGACCAATAGTTGATCGAATTGGTCCAGGGCCTGCAGGGCCCGAGGCAGATTGCCGGCCAGTTCCTCGATCAGCACTTCGTCCAGTATCAGCAGGCACTCGAACAGCGTTTCTCCCTTGCGGCGGGAAAGCTCGATACCTTGGTGTTGAAGGCGCTTGGCCGTCACGACGTCACCCATGGTCAGGCTGGCACGCGTCAGGCATGAGAAGCAGAGAATCATCTGCGCCCAGCGCTCATTTCTCGCGAGGCGGTCTAGAGCTCGGCATCCAATTCTCTGCGCCTCCTGCGCGTGCCCCTGATGCAGAGCCAGCTCGGCGCTCAGGGCAAGGTGCAGGTCGAAGTCTTGCTCTGCGATGAGCTGGATGGTGCGCTCGGCCTGTTCCAGGCGTCCCCCTAGCAGCAGGGCCCTGGAAACGACTTCCAGAGCTTGCGGGTTCTGCTCGATCCAGGCGATGCCGAGCTGATCGATACCTTCCAGGAGGTAGTTCAGGTTCTGCCCGATGAGCAGCTCCCGTGTGGCGATCTGGCCCATTGAGACCAGCGCGCGTGAGGCGTCCGGGATGGCCAGCGCGTAGCGGAAGGCTTCGACGTGGGCGCCGGCCAGGTGCAGCCATTGGCTAGCGGCGAGCAAGGGAGGGGCCTGGTCGGGATAGCGCTCTTGCAGAAGTCGCTTGAGCGGTGCGAACAGAGTGAAGTGGTCCGTGGAGCCCGGCAGACGACGCAGGAAAACCTGCTCGCTACGCAGCTTGCGCAAGGCCATGGGATCATCGGCCAGGAATGCGCAGAGCGGGCCGTCGACGAATGGCGCATGGGCGATGACGCGCAGAAGAGAGAGCATCTCCTTCGGCAGGTGCTCCAGGACTTCGCTGTCAAGATAATCCTCTACCAGTGAATTGCGATGCAGCAGGCCGAAGGGCCTGTCGACTCCCGACCGCAGAGACAACAGGTGCAGACTGATGCCTGCTATCCATCCGTCGCTCTGTCGCTGTAGTTCCACTGCGGAGATACGTCGGCTCAGCTTCAGCTGAGAGAGCAGCAGCTTTATCTCGGCTTCGGTCAGCGCCAGTTCCTCTGCACCCAGCAGGGTGAGTTCGTCGGCCAACAGCCACCTGCCGACTCTCCAGGAGGGAAGTCGACGTGTGCAGACCAGCCACTGGAGTGTGGTTGGGCAGTGCTCGAACAGGTGCTCGAGCCATTTGTCCGTGGTTTTCTCCGGGCAGTAGCCATCCAGCACGACGAGGCCCTGTTGTCGGTGCTTCAGTACTTCTTCCACCGATGGCGACAGTTCATCGAGGTCCAGGGCCTCGGCGAACTGGGCACGGAGATTCTCAAGGCCTTTCTCAACACTGTGCAGGTCGAGCCACACCACTGGGCAATGAGGCAGACGTGCAGCGAACTGTCGGGCCAGTTCGCTCTTGCCGAACCCCGCCGGAGCGCAAAGCAGGCGAATGCGTCGACCAGAATCCAGGTTCTCCAATAGGCGAGGGCGCACAAGCAGGCCGGGCGCCTTCGATACTTCATCAGGATGGGTCATGTTTTCTGCTCGCCTGATTCCTGGTTGAGTGGCTGTGAGAGAGTCCTGATGACAGCATTCATACCACCATCCCGGCACGTGCTTCAGGAGAAACGCGCCGAGTGGCAATGCTTCCACTCGTCATTCATCTGGGGTTGCTTGATCCTGAGTTCCGTCCAGGGCGTTCCGCCCCGGACGGATAAAGTCTCAACGGACCCCGCTCTTGCGCAGCGCCGAAGGCGTGAAGTCGCTCATTCTTGCCGTGAACCCATACTCCATGCTGCGATCTTCCTCGTTCTTCATGCCCAGCGCGACATAGCGTCCGGCCAGCAGGTCGTACAGCACTTCGAGCGTGTAGCCCATGTGCTGTTGGTTGAAGTAGTGCTTGGCATGGCCTTCGCCGACACGCCAGAGCTGGCCACGACCGTCGTAGTGCTCGGACAAGGCAATTTGCCAGCTATCTTCGTCCACGTAGAACACGCGCTTGGCGTAGATGTTGCGCTGTCCTTCGCGCAGGGTGGCCTCGACCACCCAGACCCGGTGCAGCTCATAACGGGTCAAGTCCTGGTTGATGTGCCCAGGCTTGATGACTTCGTCATACCTGAGCGCAGGCGAGTCCAGCTCGTAGCTGTTGTAGGGGATGTACATCTCGCGCTTGCCCAGAAGCCTCCAGTCATAGCGATCCATCGCGCCGTTGAACATGTCGTGGTTATCGGTGGTGCGCAGTCCATCGGAGGCGGTGCCTGGCCCGTCGTAAGCGACCTGGGGCGCGCGTCTTACGCGGCGCTGACCGGCGTTGTAGACCCAGGCCAGGCGCGGCTCCTTCACCTGGTCCAGAGTCTCATGGACGAGCAACACGTTGCCGGCCATGCGCGCGGGGGACGTGACCGTTTGCTTGAACAACTGCAGCAGATTGCGCGCGCGCTGCGGGTCGATGCCCTCCGCCAGGGCCGGTTCGACGACCTCTTCCTCGAGGTGAACCATGGTGTACTGGCCGTTTACCTGGGGGGTGGCCTGGGTGATCCAGCGTCGGAAATTGCCACCTAGGTAGCGGGTCTGGTGGTTCCAGATCACCTCCGTACCAGTCCTGGGCTGCGGGAAGGGATAGTGGCCAGTCGTGAAGTTCTCGATGCTTAGACCATCGGCGCCGAGTCGGACGACCTTGGCATTGGTCTCAGCGGCATCGTACATGCGTTGTGGCAGAGCCAGGGTGCGGTGGCTCGGGTAGACCGGCAAGCGGTAGGTTTGCGGATAGCGACGCAGCATTGCCAGTTGGCCTTCGCTAAGGTTCTTGCGGTATTTCTCGGCGCTTTCCGCAGTGATGACGAACAGTGGCTTTTCCCCGGTGAACGGGTTTGCCTGGAAGCCCCTGTCATTGATACTCGCCGCATCGGTCGGCAATCCGCCGGTCCAGGCCGGGATAGTGCCCTCCTGATTGCCGATCTTTTCAGCCCCCAGAGGCGTGAGGCCGATAAGGTCGGCAGCGCCTGCAGAGGCGGTCGACAGGGCTATGGCCAGGACGTACGCGGGCGACCAAAAGTGCTTTTTCATGGCGTTATCCTTGAATTAGAAGCTGGCGCTGAAACTGACAGCGACGTAGTCACGATCGGTGTTGGGGTTGTATCGCCCGTCGAAGAAATCGACGTAGGAGAGCGAAGCGCCATAACGGTTCAGGTAGTTGGCGTTAAGCGCCAGGTACGCCGACTTGGAACCCTCATTGAAGTTGGGGCCGTAACCGTCGACATCATGGGACCAGGCAATCTCGGGAATGAGGTTGATGCCGGCGAAGACGTTGCTGTACTCAAGGCTGGCGGCCAGGCGATAGCCCCATGAGCTGCTGCTGAAGTAACCGTGCCCGTTGCAGAAGCGCGGATTGTCGGGGTTGAGCACGGTCTCGCACACGCCAGGCGTTGCGACCTCACCGTAGCCATAGATGGAGTCGCGGCCGAAGCGCAGCTCACCCGGACCACTCTTCAGGCCGTTGATTCGGTTGTAGGCCACCTCGCCCGCGAGAGCGAGGCGTTGCGCACCTGCGACCTGCTCGATCAAGTGGACAGCACCGAGTTGGAATTGAGTGACCGGCATGCGCTTGTAGCCGGCCAGGTCGGCGCCGGGGGTGAGGGGGCCGTCCTGTATCACCTCCGGGCTCGTTGGGCCGAGAATCGAGTCCAGACCGAGGGCTGCGAAGGTCAGGTCGGTGCTATTGAGCGCCAGAGGCATGTTCGGCCGATAACTGATCTCGCCGGTAACCGCAGTGGCGCCCAGGGTGGTCTGGAAGCTCAGACCATACAGGCGCATATCTTCGGGGTACTCGATGAAGTAACCGGTGTTGGGCGTGTTACCTATCAGGTTGGGATCGAAGGCCGGGTCGGACGGGTCCAGTACCGCGCTGTTGACCAGGCTGTATACCGGCAATCTGCTGTGCAGATTCATGGCATAGATGCCGATCTCGCTGTCGTTCAGCTGCGGGACGAACCAACGCAGGGCCACCCCGTACTGGCCGGTGTCACTGGCGTCGCGGTCTTTAAGGCGTGGCAGGAATATGGCGTTAGCGGGATCGAAATCGCTGCCGAAGATCAGGTTCCTATCGTTGCAACCATCGGCGGCGACGTCAGTACTGGAGTAAAAGGTGCCGCAGTTGTCGATGACCGTCTTGGCCCACTCCAGCTGGTAGAAAGCCTCCATAGATAAGCTGTCGCTCAGGTCCTGGGCAACATAGAACATGTTGACAGGGATCAGCCCTTCCTTGATCTCCGCACCTGGGCGGCGGAAGGCCGCGACGTCGACAGGGTTGATCTGATTGACGCCACGAATGAACAGGTTCTCCCCCCAGCTGACCACCTGCTTGCCAAGGCGCACCGTGCCAGCCAGGTCATTGATCTCGTAGCCGGTATAGACGAAGGCGTCGAGGAACTCTGCACCGGAAGCCTTGGCGCTGCGTGCACGGCCGTGGTCGTCAATGTCGTAGAGGTGCTGGTGGCCATCCTTCAGTTCGAAGTCGTACCAGTACTTGCCGCGGACGAAAAGGCCGGAATCACCGTACTTCAGTTCGAGGTCGTGGACGCCCTTGAAGATGCTGGAGATCACCTCGTGCTTCTTGAAGTTCAGTCGGCCATCATCGGCCGTGGTCGTAGATGATGTGCCGCCGTTGGCAACGCCAATGAAGTCCTTATCCGGATCGCGCGTCGCCCAACTGGTGCCGACGGACAGCGAACTGTCGAAACTCCCCTGAATCTCCCCGATGTCGAAGTTCACGGCCTGGGCCTGGGAGGCCAGGAACAGTGTAACGAGGGGCAGCAGTACGGGTTGCCGCCAGCTATTTGTTGTTCTTGTCGTCATAGCGTTTCCTGTGAAGTGGTGCCGTTTGGCGGCATCAGACTCACAGACAGGGCTCGACGAGGTGAATGCCTCTTAATGGGTATTCGCCAATACCCCCAGTGTCGCGTCATACCGCTGATGCGGCGCCCCGGCCTTACACTTCGCGCTCGCTCATAGGGTGCGCTGCGTGCACCAAGCCATGCCGATGGACGCTCAGTGCAATTTTGGAGGAGGTACGGCGGTGGTGGTGAGCGTCCTTGCCCACCTTGGCTGGCAGCGGATTACCTGGCGGTCGATTTCGGCGCCAGGCTGGAGAGGTAGTGGACCGTGGCCTTGAGTTCGTCTTCCGAGAGCAAGCCGGCCATGGCGTTCATGGCCTGGGTAGGGTCTTGGCGCTGCCCCTGCTTGAAGGCCTGCAACTGGTCGAGAAGATAGCCTTCGCCCTGTCCGGCGATGCGTGGGCCGAGGGGACCGCCGGAGAGGTTTTCTCCGTGGCAGGCAATGCATCCTCTGGCGGCGACAACGGCTTTCCCCTGTTTCGCCAGTGCTGCATCCTGGCCCGGTGCCTCCGTGGTTTCCGGCGTCTGCCTGGAGAAGTAGTCCGCCAGGGACTTGATCTGGGCATCGGTCAGGCTCGCGGCCAGCGGCCCCATCTGCGCGCTGTGACGGCGACCCTGGGCGAAGGCGTGCAGCTGGGACTCGATATAGGGCGCTGGCTGGCCGGCCAGGGCCGCGTACTGCCCGTCACGGGGCTGTCCCTTGACGCCGTGGCAGAGCGCGCAGGAATCCTGAATCTGCGGCCAGGGCCCTCCGTTGGCCTCGTAGTCGCTGTAGTAGCCATCCAGGGCATCCATGAATCGATAGCCCGTCAGCAACTCCGGACCCAGCAGGGTGGCTGCCGCCGCGAGGCCAGCCGTGATCACCGTGGTGCCGATAAGAAAGGGTCGTTTCATTGCGAAGCTCCCAGGCCCTGGACAAGTGATTGGAGCGCTTGGAGGACGGCCAGGCGTCCGGAGCGAAGGGTTCCGAAGATCGAGAAGCGTTGGGCGCTCCAGGGTTCATGGCCTAGGTTGGTGGCCAGGGCCATCAGCGCCGCCGCCGCGATGGCTACCCCAAGTACGGTGGCACGTTTCATCAGGCGCTCCTCCGTGCCTTGGCAAGCGCTTGCAGGGCTTCCAGTGCCGCCCTGTGTCCCGAGCGCACCGCGCCGTCCATTGAGCTGGCCCAGATGTCGGCGGTTTCGGTACCCGACCAGATCAGGCGACCCACCGCGGGTTTCAGGTAATGGCCCCATTTCGTCAGGAAACCGGGGGGGATGGACGCGACGCAGGTCAGGGTCCAGGGGTCTACCTTGCCCCAGTCGTAGTCGTGGAACTGCTTGGGATGCAGCGCTTCGTCACCCAGGGCCTGGGCGAAGATGCCCGAGAGAATGCTCCCTGCTCGCTTGGCGTCATGGGGCAGTTGGGCGGTTCTGACAAAGGTGGCGAGTACGCCGACGCGTCCGTCTGGCGGTGAGTTGTCGTAGGAGAGAATCACCGGACCATCGGCCTGGGTGATCTGCCCGTTGAGTCCCTTTTCGCGCCAGAACGGCCGGTCGTAGACATGCACGGTCTTGCGCATCGGCGCATGGGACGGCCAGAGGCGTTGCAGTTGTGCGCGGCCCTCGGGCAGCGCGGGTTCGAAGGCGATCTGATTGCACAGCGCCGGGTGCAGCGCGGCGATAACCTGGCGTGCACGGATCAGGCCCCGGTCGGTATGGATCTCGACGATATCGCGATCCCAGCCGACGATCTTGCGCACGGGGCTGGACAGCCGCACCTTGTCGCCCAGGGCCTCCCGCATCCGGGTGCACAGGACCTGGGAGCCACCGACGAAGCGGGTTTCCTGGGCGCCGCCCTTGAAGCCTTCGAGCTTCTCCATGCTGCTGTCGGCGGAGTTGATCAGCGAGAGATAGTGCAGCAGCGAAAGGTTGGAGGGCGGCGTTCCCGTGGTGAGGCCGATGGAGGCGTCGAAGCTCAACCGCCCTTCATTGTCGATGCCCTGCTGGTCCAGCCACTGGCCGACCGACAGCTTGTCGATGGCGGCTGCGTCTGTCGCGGTCCAGGGTTCCCTGCTAGGGACTCGCCGCGCCAGTTCATCGAGCTTCATGACGACCGGGGCGTGGCTATTCTGGCCGCTGGATAGGTCCTGCTCATACTTGGCGCCACCCACCAGGTAGACGTTCCTGCCCTGGTAGTAGGTGGGGAAGGTATCGACTTCCAGCTCGCGGGCTAGGTCGAAGATGGCGGTCTGGCCCGGGCCGATCCATTGCCCGCCGGCCTCGGAGATGACGCCGTCGCCCAGGTCGTGGTTGTAGGTGCGCCCGCCCACGCGGTCCCGGGCCTCCAGTACCACGAAGGACTCGCAGCCAGCGCGCTGCAGATCCCGTGCGGCGGTCAGGCCGGCCAACCCTCCACCGATGATCGCCACGTCAAGAACATCGTCCTGTCGCGCTGAAGCGTCCTGAGCCATGGACCGGCCGGCCAAGGCCACTCCGCCCACCAGTGTCGCGCTTCCAATCGCCTGCAGGAGCAGGCGCCGCTGGCGCGCCGACAGCGACAGTTCATTGTTGTCTGAATCCATCTTCGCCTCGGTCAACTCTGTTGTTTTAATTTGAATAACTGACGTTATGTAAATTAACTCACAACGAGTCATGTGCAAAGAGAAGAATGGCAGGGCTGTCGCAAAAGCGTTGGGTGTCGCAGGCGGATAGCCGCCGTGGCGGACACCGGGTCTGCCGCGGCGGAGTTTGGGGGAGGGCGGCGTCAGGGCAGGGTGAAGAGCACCTTCACCTTGTCGTTGACGGCGTTTCTGTCGACATAGCCGATGGCGTTCGATTCCTCGGCGACCAGCGCCACCACTGCGGCGTCATCGGCGGCGCTTCGCAGCGGCTGGCCCTTGCCGGTGAACACCAGGCCGGACCAGTAGGACTTGAGCTGCGACTCGTTCTTGCCGGTCACGCTGCCGTAGAACTTCTCCTTGGTCGGGTTCCAGCCTGCCTGGTCGATGCCTTTGAGGCGCGTGTCCTTGCCGAGGAAGATGTTGGCTACATCCGATTGGCTGGGGGCGGCGCTGGTGCCAGCGTTCACCACCACCACCACTTCGGAGTGAGCCTGGGTGGCTGCCAATAGCAGGGCGATGGCCAGCACGGCCTTTGAAAACGGCTGCATGAGGTCACTCCTTAGAACACGAAGTCGATGCCGACGCTGATGATGTCGCCGTCATAGTTGCGCGGGGGGATGCCGGCCGCACCATTGCTGGCAACGAAGCTGGCGTGATCGAAGGTCTCCTGGGCGCTTTCGACGAAGGTGCCGCGATAGCCATTGCCCCGGGTGTCCACCCGCTTGTACTCGCCCTTGAGGATGAGGGTCGGCGCCAGGTTGTAGTTCAGGCCATAGGTCCAGGAGCTCTGGCGGCCATTGTCTTCATCCAGTTGTGCGTAGGTGACGTGGAGCAGCACGTCACCTATGCGACGACCGCCCATCAGGTAGAACGCGTCGATGCTGCCTTCCTGGTCCGCCTCGCTGTTGTTGCTGGTCCATTCGTTGGAGGTGATCCAGGTCCCATTGTCGTACTGGTAACCGATAGAGGTGAACTTGGCCTTCTGTCGTTCCAATTGCTTGAAGCCGACGCTGGCCGGCACACCGCCGGGGACGATGACCGAAGTGGTGATGTCGGCGTCGATGTCGGCCTCGGCGTAGCCCACGCGCAAGGCACCGAAGTCGTTGGTTTCCAGAGTGACGTTGGCGGCGAAGACCTTCTTGTAGTCGATGTCGTAGAGGTCATCCAGGGTGAACAGGTTGCGGCTGACCGCCTGGCCCCCGGCTACCTGGAGCGCCAGGGAACCGATGCCGACCGGCAGGCTGTAGAGAAGGTCGCCGCCTTCGTAGTTGCTCAGCTGGACCTGGCTGTAGACCTCGTCGGGCAGTCGGACCCAGGGGTGGGTGAAGCCCACGTCCAGGGTTTCCGAGTACATGTACACCGGCAGGCGCAAGCGGCCCGCGCGCAGGGTCAGGCCATCGGTGGCGGCCCAGGAGAGGTAGGCCCATTCCAGGTTCGTTTTCCAGGTGTCCTGCTCCGCTTTGGCGGTGGCCTGGACGGTAGCGCCCAGCGTGTCGGTCAGTCCGTACTGGAATTGGGCGCCCAGCTTGGAGAGCTGGTCCCCTCGCCAGGAATCGGTGGTTTGGCCGTTGATGCCATAGCCGCGTCCGCCGTCCTCTCCCCCCAGGTAGGTGAGGCCGGCGCTGCCGAAACCATTGAATCGATATTCGCCCTGTTCCAGGGCGATGGCCGGCGCGCTCGCGATGAGGCCGGCCAGACCGAGTGTTCTAATGCCTTGCATGCTGTTACTGCTCGTGTGGTTGGAAAAGGTCAGATGCGGAACTGGGCCGTGGCGCAGCGCAGCTGCTCACCGGTATCCACGAGTTGTTCGCCCAGGCGCGCGGTGGCGTCGGCCCCCTGGGTCGTGGCTTGGGTGTCCTGCTGCAGGGCTTCGGTGTCCTGCTGGATCGATCGGGAGAGTCCAATCTGCTCCTGAGTGAACTGGGCGATGCCCGCGTTCAGCTCATCGATCAGGAGTACGGCGCGGGTGATCGCCTCCAGGGTCCGCGTGGCCTGGTCGGAGCTTTCGATGCTGGCCCTGGCCTTGGCGCCATTCAGCGTCATTGCCTGCAGGACGCCATTGGCGCTGTTCTGCAGGCGCTGGATGATGGCCTGGATCTCCGCGGTGGACGCGGCGGTCTTCTGTGCGAGGTTGCGCACCTCGTCGGCCACCACGGCGAAGCCGCGTCCCTGCTCGCCGGCGCGCGCCGCCTCGATGGCGGCATTGAGTGCGAGGAGGTTGGTCTGTTCGGCGATGCTGCGGATCACCGTCAGCACGGAGCCGACCTGCTGGGTCTCTTCGTCCAGTTTCTGCATCGCCTGCACTGAACCCAGCACGCTGCTACCGAGGTCGCCGATGCTCGAGGACAGGTTGTCGATGTTCCGTCGCGCCTCGTCCGCCTGGCGGGTGGCGGCGCTGGCCTCTTCGGAGGCTTGCCGCGAGCGCTGCGCCACTTCCTGGATGCTGCCCGCCATGGTGCCGATGTCGCGGCTGATGGAGTCCGTGCGTTCCTGCTGGGAGCGGGCGCTCTCTTCGGCCCCCTGGGTCAGGCGATGCAGCTCCCTCGACATCTGCTCCAGCGGGTCGGCCGTTTCGATGATGGCGCGAATGGTGCCCTGCAGCCGGTCCAGCAGACCGTTGAACAGGTTGATCATCTCGCCGATTTCATCGTCGGACTGGACGTTCACGTGGCGTGTCAGATCTCCGTCGCCGCTGGCGATGGCCCTGAGCGACGCGATGACACCCCGCACGTTGGTCATGACCTGGCGAATCACCATCACGGCGCCGAGGCTCACCAGCAGCAACAACATGAGGCTGAGCAGATAGCCGACGCGCGTGGTCGTGGCATTGTCCTTCCGGACCTGGGTGAGGCCGGTCTGGAAGTCCGTGTAGACATCATTGCGGAAGCGGTCTCCCGCCTCCCTGGCCTGGCTGAGGTCGCTGGCCATGCGGTTCAGGTTCGGTCGAACCTCATCGAAGGAGGCATCTACGAGCAACCGTTCGGTTGTCGCAAGCGCGTTTTCGGCGTAACGCTCTATGGCGTTCGTCCAGTCCCGTAGCTCGTCACTCCTGCCGTTTCGCCCGTCTGTCAACGACTTCAGCTCCGCCAGCCTGGCCTGCACGTCCACCAGCGTGGTGCGGGCCTCTTCGAGGGTTTCCCGTTCGCCGGCGGCGACGGCTCCATTGAGCAGGTCGGGAACGCGAGCGAACTGGAAGATCACCCGATCCGCGCTCTCCAGTGTCGGATAGCTCAGGGTCTCCAATTCCAGCAGGCGGTTGTCGTTGTCGTTCAGCTGCACGGCGGTGTAACCCACGAACAGCAGCAGGCCCAGCAGGGCGACGGTTGGCGGAAGAGAGAGTTTCAGAGTCAGTGGCATGGAGTTGAACATGGGTCTGTCGCTCTTGGTGGAACCTGTGTGAGTCGTGAAAGAACGCCCGGCGCGCCTGGCCGCGGGCGCAGCGGGCCTTGCCGGTTGCCGGTCGTGGAGGTTCCACGGTCGGTACCGGCCCGCTGGCGGGGTGGCAATCTGGGGGCGCGCCGCGCTCTGCGACGCGGCAGTCCGGCGGCGTTTCCGGTGGTCTACATCCGGTCTCGCCCATCCAGCTGTGACCATGCCGTATCGACTGCGCGCTTCTGTGAGTCGCTCAGTCGTTCCAGGAAGAACAGGCGTCGGCGTTCCTCCTGGCTCGGCAGGGCGATGTCCGGCAGTAGTCTCCGGTTTCGCTCGCGGGTCAGGTCGAGGCTGGGCGTGAAGTGCGTAGCCCTGGCGTTGCGTGCGGCGTTGCGCGGGTCCAGCAGGTGGTTGATGAAGCGATAGGCCGCGGCCTTGTTGGGGGCATCGCGCGGAATGGCCAGGCTGTCGATGAACATCAATCCGCCTTCCTGGGGAATCAGGAAGCGGAGTTCGCCATTCTGGTTGGCCAGGGAGGCGATACCGTTCCAGGTGACAGTTGCGCAGATACGGCCCTGGGCCAACTGTTCCACCAGGTCGGCGAAGCCGGACGGGCCCAGGGGAATACCCAGGTCATGGAGTTCTCGCGTGGCCTTCTCGATGCCCCGCGCACTCTGGCTACGCAGGTTCTTGCCCCGGTAGTTGAGGAAGACCGAGAGCATCTGTTCCGGCTCGTTGTGCAGGACGGCGCCGCAGGATTTCAAGCTGTTGGCGTTGGCGGGGTCGAACAGCAGGCCCCAGCTGTTCGTCACCGGTCCCTGCAATGCCCGGGCAGCGGCCTTTTGATGGACGACCAGTCCGGCGATACCCCACATGTAGGGCACGACGAAGCGTTCCGCGCGGTTCTTCGACGACAGCCTGGCCAGCAGTTCACCGCTCACTTCGGCTCGATTCGGCAACAGCTGCAGGTCCAGTTCGAGCAGTTGCTTCGCCTTGATCATGCGTTCGAGCTGGAAGTCGGTGGGGACTATCACGTCGTAACGCTGCCCCGCTGCCAGGTCAGCCTCCAGCTCGGCGGCGGTGGTGAACTGGCTGTAATCGACCCGGATGCCGGTATCCCGCTCGAAGTCGTCAATCACTTCGGGGTCTATGTACTCGGCCCAGTTGTGCACTCTGACGACGTCGCCCGCTGTCACCTGGACCGCGGTGAAAGCCATCCAGAAGCCTGCCAGCAGGCTCGTTCGCAAACGCTTTCCGCGTTTGCCTTGAGACGATGGAGTTACCTTTCTGGACAGCGACAGCGCCATGTTTAACAGGTCCATCCTAGCCCTCACCACTTGGTTGCGGTTTATTTATTATTTCATGTGTTACGCAAAATACAGGAGTTTCGGAATCGTGCAAGGGAAAAAGCGTCAGATACGCGCAGCCGGCACCAGGCGCGGGGCGTGGCGTGGCGTGGCGTGGCGCGTATTCAGGAGGAGTGAGGGGTTAAGTCAAGGAAGGCTTGGGAGGGAAGGGCGACGGGCCCTGCGACGGGCCCGGGAGCGAATGGATTACTGCGCGGATGCCTTGCCTCTGGACGGGCGCTTGGTGGGGGCGGGCGGTGAAATCAGGATGATCAATGCATCGAGCAGGGCCTGGCCGCGTTGCGCGCTGAAGCGTTCAGGCTCGATTGGCAACATCATCAGCCAACCGTCGCTGATGGCGCTGACCTGGTCGGCCAGCAGATCGGCCGCGATATCGTCGCGAATCTTGCCCTTGGCCTGGCCTTCTTCCAGCACTGCGGTGAATACCTGACGGAAGCGTGCGTAACGCTGCTTGATGACGACGGCGAAGGCGGGTTCGTGACGGGCGTGGGTCAGCAGTTGCAACCAGGCCAGCCAATTGTCCGGTTCGTCGGACGTGGTCCAGTCGAGCCATTGCCGGATGAGCGCCCTGATATCAACCTGCTCGCGGTTGGTTTCCAGCAAGGCATCCACCCTGTCGAATAGGTTCTGCGCCACGGCGCTGACCATCTCTTCCTTGTTGGCGAAGTAGTAGGTCACGGCGCCCGTAGTGCAGCCGGCGTGCTGCGCCACCTTGCGCATCGAGGCCCCGGCGTAGCCCTCCTGCGCAATTACCGCGATCGCGGCTGCCAGCAGCTCGGCGCGCTTGGCGTTATGGTCGCCGACAGGCCTGCCCCGACGTGCGACGGGTTCGGACTCGCTGTCACTCGTGCGCTGGGTTTCGGTTCGAGGGCGGGTTTTGGCGTCGGACATGGGGGGCTCTGGAGGATTGTCAGGTCAGTTTGAAGTATTGCTGCCCGGCTGCAACGGCGGGTGAGCGCGGCCCAGCATAGGGAAATAATTGGAATAAAGCACTCCAGGAGCGCCGGGGTAGCCGCATGACGCGCGGAACCACCCCGGCGATGCTTGCCTTAGTCGTCGGCGCGGAAGATCACCGGCTTGATGTCGGTGAACTTGGCGATATCACCGAGCACTTCCAGCGCCTTCGGCGAGTTAAGGGCGGCATCGATGGCCGGCTGGTCTGCGAAGCGCAGGATCGCCAGCGCGGCCAGGGGCTGCGAGCCTGAGGCCGGGAAAAGCACTTCCGCCGATTGCAGGCCGAACTCGCCCCACGCGGCTTGTGCAAGGGGCAGGTGGGTGGTCACGTAGTAGTTGCGGTCGAAACGGGATTCGGCGGTCAAGGGGTAGCTGACGGTCAGGGTTGCCATGAAAAGTCCTTGTGCGGGTTGTTGGTAGTGTTGCTGTGGGATGTTCAGTCGCTTGCGCAACCGGCCACGGCCACCGCGCGGATCTCCAGGCGCAGCCCGGGCAGGGCCAGTTGCGAGATGCCCACTGCGGTCCAGGAGGGGTAACGATCGGGGAAGTACTGGTCCTTGACCTGCGCGAAGGCCTGCATATCACCCTGCAACTCGGTGTGGAAGGTCATCAACTCAACCACATCGGCCAGGGTGGCACCTGCCGCTTCAAGCACATTCTTCAAGCCTTGGAAGGCAAGATGCGCTTGCTCTTCGACATCCTTGCCCGGCGTCATGGTGGCGTCGATTCCGACCTGGCCAGACACCCAGATCATGTCGCCCACGCGGGTGGCCTGGGAGAAGTGGAAGTTGTCGTAGAACACCTGGGTGGGTGGCGGATTGATGGACTGTCGCTTCAGGTTCTGGGCATTCATTCGCGGCGCTCCTGTCAGACGAGTTGGCGGAAGGTCGGGTGGCGGAAGGCGTCGCCGGCGTTCAGGGTCGACAGCTGCTCGGTGAACAGGACGCCTTGTCTCGGGTAGCCCGAATCGCTGTTCTCCGGTAGCGGGTGGAAGGTGGCGTCGTCGCCGAAGAAGCGGAAAACGAAGGTATGACGATCCGGGAAGTCGGTGTCGACCGGCGCACCACCGTGAAGCGAGCCGGGGTGCAGCAGCACAACGTCTCCGGGCTCGGTGGCCCAGGACAGAATTTCGTAGGCGTCAGGGTTTAGTCGGCGCTCGGCTTCGACATCCGGAAGGCGGGGCAGGGTGCCGCCGCCATGCAGGGGCTGGGTCGGATCGTTGGGGTCTATGAACGTGGTGCCGTCGTAGCGTGGGCCGCGATGAGAGCCGCGAACGATCTCCAGTGCATTTTTCCGGGGAACGGACTCGAAGCTGATCCAGGCATTACCCCAGTGGTTGCCGGCCCAGGGCAGGTAGGAGGTGTCCTGGTGCCAGAGGGTCCGGGAGCCATGCCCTCCGGCTTTGAGGAACACCTCTTCGGCGAAGTACCAGACATTTTTCGAGCCCCAGAGATCAGCGAACAGCTGGCCGAACGGAAGGGAAGCCACAAGTTCTTCCAGTCGTTCCTTGGCAAGCGGGTTGGCATTGTCGACATGGGATTGCTGCTCGGTTCCATTGAACATCCGGGTCGCGTGAGGACCGTGGTTCTCCAAGGCCCAGTCAAACGCCGCCCGGCAACGGGTCAGTTGCTCCTGGTTCAGCAGGCCCTTGATCAGAACCGCCCCGTCTGCCTGAAACGCCGTGCGTAGCGCGTCGTTCATGGTGCTGTCTCCTCTGAGGTTTTCTCTCGGATGGAGGGGAGACTAGCAGCGTGAAATATTTAACGCAACGACTGTTATTTTAAAAATCGAGACCGAATCGATCGATCCCTTGAGTGGCTAGCTGGATGTTTAGTTAGCATTGGAATCTTGCCAGCTCTTGCGGGCGCGTAGAAACACGATAATGTCCGATTAGCCCAGACGAGAGGCAATGCTCTCTCGGTTCAGGCCCTGTAGCTCGTAGTACGGCTCGAGCTCTATGCGTACAGCGGTCAGTATCTGGCGGTAACTGAGCGCTTCCGTCTGGAGGCGCCGACGCAGGGTGCGAGAAGTGACGTGTAAGGCGTCGGCAGGGCTTTCTAAACTGGGCACGATCGCATGTTCCAACTTCGAAGCGGATGCGCTTAGCCACGTCTGCGGCCAAGCCGCTGAATTGGTGCAGACGGGCCATTCGCCGCTCCAGTTCACTGACGATCATCTCTGCCCGTACCGGATGGTGGCCACGCACTGGTACCTCGAGGATGCTCGCTTCGAATGCCAGGCGTGTTTGATGGCAGTTGCACATGCACACCAAACCATCCCACGTACTCCTCATGGTTCGGCGGACGTGGATAGTCGAACTAGGGGTCATGCCGGGATAAGGGGAAAATTCATTCATTTGGTCTGTACGTAATTGTTCTATAAGGTCTTTTTTTGGATAGGCCTTTTAGCTTTTGATTTTGTAATCGTCTGCCGGCGAACTTTGTAATCTACGCTTCGTAACTCAGTGAACGTCCGCTCGGCCGCAAACCAGTGCCAGGCCTGTACGATCCAGACCTTGAGTCGTGGCATTGGTCATGGTCTCCCTAGGGAGCACTTCATTCAGGTCGGGTTCTGCCGCTGCCGGGGTAGCACGCTCTGGCTGAAAGCGAACGACCATTGGAAGCTGCTGCCTATCCAGGGTTAGCCCTGCGCCGGGGAAGCTGCAGTTAGCTTGCCTGGTCACGCCGACGTTGCTTGTTTGCGTACATAAGCGCGTCCGCATTCGCGAGCAACTCATCAAGTGGCCTCAGCTCCTGGGGCTGGCAACTGGTCACACCTATGCTCAGCGACAACGGGTAGCGGCAGCGGCCACTCTGGTTCAACTCGTCAACCAGAGCCTGCACACGCGCACTGATGACCTCCGGCAGTTCCCCACCACCGATGGCCAGGACCACGAACTCATCGCCGCCGATGCGCGCGACGACATCAGTGTCGCGAAAACCGGCCTTCAGCACCTGAGCGGCGGCCGTAATCACCAAGTCACCAGCCTCATGGCCGAAGGTATCGTTGGTTCGCTTCAGACCGTCCAGGTCAATAAAGAACAGGAGGCTGGCAAGGTTGTTCCGACGCGCCGCTTTGAGTCCCTGCTCCGCCAGGAGGAAAAAGCTTCTGCGGTTGTGCAGTCCAGTCAACTCGTCCGTAAACGAAAGCCTTCGAATATCGTCTTCAGCCCGCTTGCGCTCCGCAATCTCGGTAACCAGGCTGGCGTTCACCGTCTCAAGTTCCTGGGTACGATCTGCCACACGGCGCTCAAGCACGGCGTTCAGCGCCTGGAGTTCCACTTGCGCCTGCTCCCGCGACAAATCGACTCGGTGGAGTCGGGTAGAAATTCGAATGATCACATGGGCCAGCCCCACGATGCTCAAGGTCGCCATCAAGGCAAGGGTGAAACGATTGTCGTAGAGCCCTTGGGCCTCACCGAACAACAACAGCACACCAATCGAAAACACCACGATCGGGATAGTGGCCAGCGTGCCACGGGCAACGGTTCCCCCTGCCGTATCGCTGACCAGGACATTGATGAAACCGGCCAACGGCTGTGCCGCCATGATCCCCAGACTAAGCAACATGAACGAGGTAACGGTGTGGATCGCCATCGAGGTATAGGCGCCCACCGTGCGCAGTGTCCCGACGTCGAACACGTAGCCGACCAGCGCGATCAGTGCCGTCAGCAACGTGATCACAGCGAACACCGGCGACACCCGCGACCTGAATCCCAGGAAAAACAAACTCACTCCGGAAGCGACTGCACACAGCGCTGCTGCCGGCGCCATACGCCCTGGATGGTTGGCGGAATTCGTGGTCGTGTCATCCGCCATCAGCAGTTGATCGATTCCCAGGTTCACCCCGAAGATGTACTCAATCAGGGTCAGCAGGCCAACTAACGTCACCAGAGCGGCGAGCAACTGCTTGAATATCAGGCGCGGCTGCCGTGGGGTGTTCGGCAGACCCGCCCCGAGGGCCAATCCAGCGGCGATCAAAATGCACGCGGTATTGACCATCATTGTCACCCAGCCGGGGACCACGCTCTTCAGGAAGCCAATCTCGAAGATCCAGCCGGAAAGAGCGGCGACCCCCACCAGAGCCACAGAACCGGCAGCAAACCAGGAAAATGCCCGAAGGAAACGCAATCGGGCGTGCAACGACGGACTCAGAGTCTTCTCCATCACAGGTACAGGACTTCTTACCTTCAATTGATTCGCCATTATGCAGCCAACGCGTCAGGTGTCATTGGCACCATCGACGTTCGCTAGCGGGACATGACCGAGCAATTTCAGCTGAGTGGTGGCTTCAATCAAACGCTCTTGCAGGCTCTGTGCTTGCTGTGCCTGGATCGAGGCAGCTTCGCGAAGCTGGGCCACGTCATTCTGCAAGCTGGAACAACGCTGCTCCAAGGCTTCATTCGAGCACTGTGCGCCGCTCAGCGCAGCCTGAGCCGCTTCCAGGACCTGGTTTTTTTGTGCCAACAGCTGCTGTTGCGCATGCTGGTCTTTCTGCAACTGCCGCGCCTCGGTGAGCAAGTGCGCGTTGTCGCGGTTGAGCTGGGTCAGCTCGTCCTGTTTGACCATCAGGGCCTGCTGCAACTGCCGCAGCTCCAGTTGCAGTTGTTGCACCTGGGCCTCGTGCCGACGCTGCTCCTGCTCGCGCTGTTCCTTGCTGGCCTGCCGGTAGTGCTCCAACGCATCGCGGGCATGCTGATGCTTCTCCTCCAGCGAGCGTACCTGCCCCTCGCGATCCTCCAGGCGCGCTTCCTGATCGCGGTTGGCTTGTAGCAGGCGGGCGTTCTCTACCGCGGCCTGCTGACGTTGCTGCTGCTCCTGCTCCAGTGTCTGCTGAGCGCCTTGTAGCTGCTCGATCAGACCGGCGCATTGCGTTTCGAGCTGCTGGCTGCGGCTCTCCGCTTGGCGGATGCGTTCCAGGTAGTCGCGCCGTTCGTGCGCCAGCTGCTCACGCTCCTGGGCCACGGCCGCCTGAGCTTCCTCCTGCAGCTGATCTGCCAGGTGGGCCACGAGGTTGGCCAGTTGACTGCTGAGGGGTACGGGCGCCGCCCCCCGGCCTTGCTCGGCTTCCTCCAGCTCTTTCAGGTAGCGGTGGATGGTGGTCTTCGAACCGGTATTGCCCAGCTCGACCCGAACGGCATCGATGCTGGGGTGCTCACCCCGCGCCAGGATCGCCTGCCGTGCCTTCTGAACCAGCGCCTTGTTGATGCCGCCACGGGCCATGAATTGCTCCTACGATTTCGTAGTGGTTTACATACCACGTATTTACATACTAATTATGCAGAAAATGAAACCAAGGTATTGGTGTATTTTCTGATAGAATAATGGAGGCTTATTCAAGCAGAGAGTCAAAAATGACCGCTTGGCGGTCGCGTTTCAGTACGCAACGGGCAAACTCGGGCGATGAAGGACGTCGGGCGTTATCTACAGGCCGGCACGCGGGAGAACACCCGGCGTAGCTACCAATCGGCCATCGAGCACTTCGAGGTGACCTGGGGCGGCTTCCTGCCGGCCACCAGCGACAGCATCGTGCGCTACCTGGTGGACTATGCCGATTCGTTGGCGCTGAGCACGCTCAAGCAACGTTTGGCCGCCTTGGCGCAGTGGCACATCACTCAGGGCTTTCCCGACCCGACCAAGACGCCGACCGTGCGGCAGGTGCTGAAGGGCATCCGTACCCTGCATCCGGCCCAGGCGAAGCAGGCCGCACCGCTGCAATTGCAACACTTGGAGCAGGCGATTCACTGGCTGGACCGCGAAGCCCTCCGCGCTCAACAGGCCGGCGACCTGGGCGGTTTGCTGCGGAGCCGACGGGATGCGGCGCTGCTGCTGATCGGTTTCTGGCGCGGCTTCCGCAGCGACGAGCTATGTCGCCTTCAGGTGGAGCATATCCAGGCCGAAGCCGGCGCCGGCATGACCCTGTTCCTGCCGCAAAGCAAGGGTGATCGGGACAATCTCGGCACCATCCACTACGCGCCGGCCTTGAAACGCCTCTGCCCAGTACAGGCCTACCTCGATTGGATCGGTGTGGCCGGCATTGCCCGCGGCGCGGTGTTCCGACGGCTGGACCGCTGGGGGCACCTGGCCGAAGATGGCCTCCACCCGGGCAGCCTGATCAGCCTGCTGCGGCAGATTCTGCGACGCGCGGGGATCCCCGCCGACCTGTACACCAGCCATTCCCTGCGCCGTGGTTTTGCCACCTGGGCCACGGCGAATGGCTGGGACCTCAAGGCCCTGATGACCTATGTGGGCTGGAAGGACATCAAATCAGCGATGCGCTACATCGACCCGGCCATTTCCTTTGGCGGCCTGGCGGCCAAGCCCGCCCTTGACCTGAATGCTGGCACTTTGACTCAACTGCCAGCTTCTCACTAACATCGACGCACGACAGGAGTGACGGTGCAATGAGTACGCAGACCAGCATCGAATGGACGGAAATGACCTGGAACCCGGTAGTAGGCTGCACCAAGGTGTCGCCGGGCTGCAAACACTGCTACGCGGAGAACATGGCGCACCGACTGCAGGCCATGGGCACGCCGGGCTATGAGAACGGCTTTCGGCTGAGCTTGCGCCCGGAGAAGCTGCAGGAGCCATTGCAGCGCAAGAAGCCGACCATCTACTTCGTCAACTCGATGTCCGACCTGTTCCATGAGCACGTGCCGGACGCGTACATTGACCAAGTGTTCGAGGTGATCCGTCAGGCCTCGCAACACACTTTTCAGATTCTCACCAAACGGGCCGAGCGCCTGGCCGACTATTTCAGCCAGCGCACGCCGCCCGCCAATGCTTGGCTCGGGGTGTCCGTCGAGGACCAGGAATACGGCGTACCGAGGATCGACTGCTTGCGCCGCGTCAATGCGACCATCCGCTTTCTCTCTGCCGAGCCTTTACTCGAAGACCTGGGTGAGTTGGACCTGACCGACATCCATTGGGTGATTGTCGGCGGCGAGTCCGGCGCCAAGGCCCGCCCCATGAAGCAGGAGTGGGTCGACAACATCCACCGGCAATGCGATGCCTTCGGCTCGGCCTTCTTCTTCAAGCAATGGGGCGGTTGGGGCGCCGATGGGGTGAAACGCTCGAAGAAAGCCAATGGCCGTTTGCTCAACGGCCAGATCTGGGACGAGATTCCATTGCTCAATCTCGCCTGATTTCAGAACAAGGATGACCCGATGGCCAAGGATGACGAGAAGTACCGCTGGGACTGGGTAACCCAAACCTTTCCCACGATCGATCCGCACAGCAAGATCAAACACCAGATCATCGATGAGTACATCCAGACGTACATCGATGTGCTGATGCGCAACCAGCTGATGCCAGAATTGGGCCTGTCGATTGTCGACGGCTTCAGTGGCGGCGGGATCTACCACGATGGGTTGGGCGGTCATCACTTTGGCTCGCCGGTGATCGCCCTCGAAGCGATTCAAGCGTCCGAAGTACGCAACAACATCGGTCGGCTCAAGCACCGCCCCATCCGTTCTCAGCATTACTTCATCGACGTGAAGCGGACGAACATCGACTGCCTGCACACCGTGCTCGCGGCGCGTGGCCATAGCGCACGCTTCGGCAACGATGTGCATCTGCATACCGCCGAGTTCACCCAAGCCCTGCCGGTGATCGCCAACAACCTCAGAAGCTTCGGCAAAGGGGAGCGCGTGCTGTTCCTCCTGGACCAGTACGGCTATGCCGACGTGCCGTTTCCCAAGGTCAAATGGATCTTCGAGCATTTCAGCAACGCCGAAGTGCTGCTGACCTTCAATGTCGACTTTCTGGTGGCGTACCTGGCGGATCGCCAGGCCAATCGCCAAGCCATCGCCAACATCGGTCTGGACCATCATATCCCGTGGGACATGCTCCGCTACCTGAAGGCCCATAACCCGCGGAACTGGCAATACCTGATCCAGCGTTATCTGTCGGAGGGAATCCTGCAGGAAAGCGGCGCGAAATACATGACGGTCTTCTTCATCCGCCCGCTAGGAAACAACCCGATGGCCTATTGGTTCATCCATCTGGCAAACAACTACCGCGCCAATGATGTGATGAAGGCCATTCACTGGAAGTACGGCAACAACTTCTCGCACCTGTTGTCACCGTCCTGCTTCTTTGGCTACGACGCCAATCGGGATGTGGGCGTGACCGGCCAGCCTGACCTGCTCTGTGCGGAAGAGCATCGGTTCGATGAGGTCACCGACAGCCGAATTCGAGGGGAACTGTCCGAACTGCTGCCCAAGCAAGTGTTTGAGGTCGAGCGGCGCCCATTCATGCAGCTGATGAGCGGACTGACCAACTACACCATGGCGGATGAGGCCCGCGTGAAGCAGGCCCTGAACGTCGCCGTCGCCAACGGCGATCTGCAGGCGGTCGACAAGGACGGTAAAAGCCGGCGCCGCAAAGGCACGAGCATCAAATCCACTGACATTTTGATTGCGTCGCCGCAGAAGACGTTCTTTTTCCTGCCCCCGTCCAAGCGTTGATGCCGTTGGACGTGCGGGTGGTCAGGCGCTAAGTGTATCCAGGCCTCAAAGGTAGGCAGGCAACGTACCAGGTGGCGCCGAGTGCCTTCAGGCCGAACGCCTAATGCTTGGCAATCACCTCGCTGGACAAGCCGTGCTTCTCCAGGATTCCCCGCAGGCACTGGAGCGCCTTGACCTGGATCTGCCGCACCCCCTCGCGGGTCAGGCCGAACTCCTGTCCCACCTCCTCAAGGGTGCGGCTCTCGTATCCGCGGAGGCCGAAGCGCCGCACCACCACGTCGCGCTGTTGGACGGTCAACGCGGACAGCCATTGGTCGATGCTGTGCGAGAGCTCATCGACCTGCAGCAATTCGCAAGGATCGGTCGGGCGCTCGTCGGTCAGCGTATCCAGCAAGGTACTGTGGGAACCCGACCCGAGGGCAACGTCCAGCGACGTCACCCGCTCATTGAGGCCGAGCATGCGCTTAACCTCATCGACCGGCTGTTCCAGCAGGTTGGCAATGTCGGCCGGGGAAGGCTCGTGGTCAAGCTTGTGGGTCAGCTCACGCGCTGCCCGCAGGTAAACGTTGAGCTCCTTGACCACATGGATAGGCAATCGAATGGTCCGGGTTTGGTTCATGATGGCCCGTTCGATCGCCTGGCGGATCCACCAGGTGGCATAGGTGGAGAAGCGGAAGCCCCTCTCCGGATCGAATTTCTCTACCGCGTGGATCAGGCCCAGGTTTCCTTCTTCGATCAGATCGAGCAGTGAAAGGCGGCTGTTGACGTAACGTCGCGCGATCGTCACCACCAGGCGGAGATTGCTTTCAATCATGCGGCTTCGCCCAGCAGCATCGCCGCGCTGCGCCAGGCGCGCGAAGTGCACTTCTTCTTGCGGGGTGAGCAGCGGGGCAAAGCCGATTTCGTTGAGGTACAACTGGGTAGTATCGAGCGCCCGGGCGTAGTCGACGTACTTGTGTTGCTTGGCTGGGTTTGAGCGACGGGATGTGGCGGTATACCGAGACGCGTCATCCCCCTCGCCCAAGCCAACGTCAGCGCGCAGTCGGAGCACTTCAGTGTCGAGATCAATCTCTGACACTTTTGCCTCGCGTGGCATTGCTGCTGCTCCTATCTCGATTCGCCCGGTTCGTCTCCGCTGAACCCCTCTCGTGCATTGTCGCCCGGACTGCGACTTACTACCCCGCCCGTGTCGATAATCTGCGGTAATGGCCCAAGACTTGAGTATCTCTATAGTTCAGGCTGCGCCAGATTCTCCAGTGCTCTCAATCCGTTTATTCAAACCGTCGTTTGAGGCAGGGCGCCCGATTTCAGAACGCCTTGGGCTGTGCGATTGTAGAGTTGGCGACATGGGCCGATAGCTGTGGTTCCTCGGCGGTCGCTAACCGTACGCGAAAGCACCTGCGGGTCTTAGTGGAGAATGCAGAGCTCATAGGGGCTGCCATTGAGCGGTTGACCGCAGCTTCAGCCGCGCAGAGACGGAGCGGCGAAAGCGGGAACAGCAAAACCCGCCAGTAGCCAGGTGTGCGGTTCGTTAGGCCCATTTAAATGCGGGTATGGGCCTCCCTGACTACCGCCCAGAGTGCGGCGGAGGGGGGCGTCCTGTCCGTCCCCTAGAGTGGGGAGTACCTTTGGAAATATCGGGGGCCATGACCAGGGCGAACGAGCGCCGCTGGGTGTTCGGATAAAACCCAAGTCCATGCAAAGGCGATTCAGTTCGGTTCCTAACCCAGGAAGGTTCCTCAGCGTGGTCGGGCGGACACGCCAGTAAATAACGTGCTGCAGGCCGCGGACATTAGTCCGATCCGTTAGCGCGAGGTCGTCGTTCAGCTTTTATCTGTGTGGCGTTCAGTATTTCAAATAACAGTTGTTCAACCACCTCATCCAAGGCCCCCGCGCCGAGCAGCGATTGCACAGTGATGCCGGTAATGCGCATCGCCTCTTTCGTTTTCGGTGCGAAAAGTAAGATGTCGATCCGATGGTGCGACATGTACTTACACTCAACCCGAAAACCCGGAAGGTGTGCGGAAACTTGCGCCTGGAGTTGCGCTTGGAGGCGGTCCTTCATCCTTCGACCTCAATGGCGCTTGCCCGCTGAAGGTATAGCTAGCTCGGGCTCATCTATTGAGAGTCATGGTCTGGAGGAAGGTTCCAGCAACCCGCCCGGACGCGAGGCTTCCGCTGTAGTGGGTGTCGCCGGGGTCTGGCCGCAGCTTTCATAACGCTTAACGCATTCTCTATTGCTTCTCCGTATCGCCTCAATCGTATCGAGTACGGAGTCGATATTGGCCATGTTCGCTGTGCGCAAGAGCAATCGAATGCGATATTCGGACTGGCTAATGTGATCCTCAATTGCGCGCTGGTGATCCTTTTCACGTGCATTGACGTCGGACTTCCGGAGCCCATTGACCTTGCCACTAACGGCAGCGTCAGTTGAAGTGTGTCGAGCGGCTGTCTTGGGGGCTGACCCGGAGAAATTGTCAGCTGGTAACACTCCTGAGTAAAGCATCAGCGCGGTCAGCATTACCCGGAGGGCCCTGGTGATGCACATGACTGAATTTCCTCGGGGCATCCATTACGCGTGCCTCAAGTGTAGTTGTCGACGCCTTTTCAGCTACGACACTGGGCCGTCTGATGATGCCGCTGGGGCTGAAATGCTCCCCCGTTTCTTCGGGGCTCGTCTCAATGGCGGACGCCGAATTTCGCTCAAACTTGTTGCGACTTTGCATCCAACAGCGACGCAATGACCCCGATGGCCGCTTGGAAGTCCAACTGGTCCATGGCCTGGTCAAGCCGGATCATGGTGCCACTGCCCAACTGTGCAAGTAATGCTGGGCGCAAGCGCCGGTAAAGCGCGCAGGCCCCGAAATTCTGTTGCTGCAGAAGGTCGCAGAGCTGGGAGACTTCGGCTGCATCGTAGTCTGTGGGTACGTGCTCGGACCCTTCAGGTCTGCCTAGGCTGGCGAGCCAAGTTTGCGCAGCCGTCAACGTGGCCTGCAGATCCTCCGCGATCACCGGAAACAACGTTTCGGCCTCTGCACGGTGGCCGCTGTGAATGGCCAGTTCGAGTTGCAGCGCCCTGGCGGCGAAACGCCGCGCTCCCAGCGTGCCGAAGGATCCGCGTAGCGTGTGAAACGCCATCGCCGCCTCGCGGTGCCGCCCTTCCTGCCAGGCACGTTGCGCATCGGCGATGGGCGTGAGCCCATCGGCCACGGCTTTGTCGATCAAGGCGACGAGGGTGCCCAGGTAGCCTTGATCGTTCTTGCCGAGCGCGACTAACGCCCCCACATCAAAGGTTGCCAGCTCGTCAGCGGCAAATGGCGGGGCTGTCTGCGCCTGGACGGCCGGGAGCTGATCTTCTGCACGGGGGGCATTGGGCAAATGTTGAAGAATCGCCGCCAGCATTTGCTCGACGTCAATGGGTTTGGCGATAAAGCCATTCATGCCGGCGGTAACGCACTGGTCACGTTCGTATTCCAGCACGCCGGCGGAGATGGCCAGTATCGGCAATTGCAGCTGCAGTTCTTCGCGGATCACTCGCGTCGCGGAGAAACCATCCAGCACCGGCATGTGCACGTCCATCAGCACGATCTGATAACGCTGCGGATTGGCACGCAACTTGTCGACCGCCTGCTGGCCATTGTCGGCGACCTCCACGGTTGCCCCGGCGTGCTCCAGCATGCCGGTGGCCACCGCCTGATTCAGGGCATTGTCTTCGGCCAGCAACAGGTGCACGCCTTGCAACGGCTTGGTCGAACCAGGGTTCACGCTCTCGGCGAGGTCGCTGAGCGGTAGCGCGGTCCGTGCCGCCAGCGCCTCAAGCAAGGTATCGAACAGGTTGGAGCTGGTGACGGGTTTGATCAACACCGCATCGGCCACGGTCGACGCGGGTGATTGCATCAACTGCCCCTGGGCAAACGCACCGACCATGATGATCGTGGGAAGCGCACGCATCGGGAGCAGCTCGCGGATCGCCTGCAGGGTGCTGAGACCATCCATATCGGGCATCTGCCAATCGGCAATGATCACGTCATAGAATTCGTCACGCAGCTGCAGCGTCCGGACCCGTTCCACCGCCTGCTCGCCGGAGGCCACGCCATCGACTTGCCAGTGCCAGCCGGTGATCATCTTGCACAAGTACTCACGGTTGGTCGGGCTGTCATCAACGACCAGGATGTGCAAGTTGCCCAAACTGATTCGCGTCTGTTGCGCAGCGTCTTCCCCGGCATGGCGCGGCTGCAGCGATAGTGGCAGCACCACTCGGAACTCACTGCCAGTGCCGACTGTGCTATCAACGCTGATGGTGCCGTCCATGAGGGTCACCAGGCGTTTTGAAATCGCCAGGCCCAAACCTGTGCCACCAAAACGGCGTGCAATGGTGCTGTCGGCCTGGGCGAATGGCGCGAACAAGCGCTCCTGTTGTTCGGCAGTCATGCCGATACCGGTATCGCACACCCGGAAGCACAAGGTGGCGGTCTCCGCGCCGTGACCCACGCGCTCAACGAAGACAGCGACTTCGCCGCGCTCGGTGAACTTGATGGCGTTCCCCACCAGGTTGACCAGCACCTGCTGAAGACGTTGGGCATCGCCGATGCAAGCTTGCGGTACGTCGGGCTCGACCCCGATCACCAACTCCAGGTCCTTGTGTGCAGCATTGACCGACATGACGGTGGCCAGGGTATTGAGCACATCGTCCAAGCGGAACGGGGCGGGGTTGATCGACAGTTGTCCGGCCTCCAGCTTGGAGAAGTCCAGGACGTCATTGAGAATGACGAGCAACGACTCGCCGGCACCGCGCAGCATCTGGACGTACTTGCGTTGATCGGCAGACAAGGACGTGTTGGTCAGTAGTTGGGCGACGCCCAGCACTGCATTCATCGGGGTGCGGATTTCGTGGCTCATGCTGGCGACGAATTCGCTCTTGGAGCGACTGGCGAACTCCGCACGCTCCTTGGCGTTGCGGAGTTGCTGCGCCACTTCCTTCTCGTGGCTGATGTCTTTGCCAATGCCGAGAAACCCCACAATGGTGTCGGCCGAATCCCGTACGGCGGTGACCGTCAGTTGAACGGGGAGTTGCGAACCATCCTTGCGCACATAGGTCCATTCGCGCGTTTCGGCGTGCCCTTGACGGGCCCGGGCGACGAACACGTCGAAGCCCGACACCGGGCAACTCAGCTCGCGGCTCAGTGCGAGGCCGCGTGCTTGCACCTCCTCATGGACGTGCAACACGGACGTCGTGAACCGGTCGACCAGTTCCTCCGCTCGATAGCCGAGCATCCGCTCCGCTCCGGTGTTGAACGTCTTGATAGTGCCGCGCTCATCGGTTGCGATAATCGCGAATTCACTGGCCGCATCGACCAGGGTGCCAAAGCGGATTTCGGACTCGGTAAAGGCGACCGTCAACTTCTCGGCCAGCGCCCGAGCATCCTCCCGCAAAGTGGTCAGGTTGCGCACCACAAAGTACAACAGCAGGCTGATGAGCGAGCCGCAGACCAGGACGACATTCGACTTCTGTCGGTCGATCGAGGCTTCAAACGCCGGGAGCGTCGTGAGCTTGAGGGTCCAGTGATGTTGTGCCAGCGATAGCGTGGACTGGCGGATAAGCGGATTGGGATATTGGGCTTGCTGCTGCACCGACAGCAAGCCGTTGGCGTACATCCGGGCCGATTCGGGGGCCTCGTCGCCATCGAAAATCTGCACGGCAAATTCCGCAGGTCTGGTGCCGAGCGTGCCTGCCATGAAATCGTTGATCCGTAACGCGCAGTACACAAAACCGTCCAGGGCTAAACGTCGTTCAGCCACGGTCGTGGTCGGCAGGCCGTTGCGATAAATCGGCAGATACAGCAGCACCCCGACCTGTACGTCGTTGTCGGTCTCTTGTACCAGCTTGATCTTCCCCGAGAGCGTGGCCAGCCCCGAGTCTCGCGCTTGGGTCATGGCGGTGCGCCGCACCGATTCGGCCAGCATGTCGTAACCAAACGCCCGCAGATTGCGCCCGGTAAAGGGCTCCAGAAACAGGATCGAGCTGTATTCCTCACGCACGCCCGATGGCCAAACCCGGAAATCGGGGAAGCCTTCGGCCCGTATGCGGGCCTCCAGCGCAGCCTTGTGCGCTGGAGAAAATCGCTTGGCGTAACCGATGCCCTGAATGCCGGGATATGTCTGCGCGACGTCCTGGGCCAGCACGAACTGCCGCCATTCGTCACGCTCGACCGACTGGGACGCGCGAAACAGTCCCTGGCTGCTGCGGAGCACCTGTTCGTAGGCTTTCAGACGCTCGGCGATTCGCTGCTTGACATCGCTTTCCAAGAACGCGAAGCGAGTCCTGGCATTGGTATCCGCCTCCGATGTCACGACATGCCAAGCCAGCACGGTCAGGCCGAGGCTGACAAACAGGGCCAACCAATGCGGGCGAAGCTGACGAAACGGTACGGCAAGCACTCTTGCCTGGGCGCGCTGGGAGCGCTCAGCGAGATCCGCCGCCAGCACCAGGCCGGTGATACTGGCGAGGGCAATGAATATCTCCAGGGTCAGCAACGATTCATGCAGCGTGCCCGTCGTGAACGGCCCATACCCCTGCGTCGTACTCCAGACGGCGCTGCCGGTGACCAGCACCACGACCGTCGTCACGGCGTGGACCCCATAGCGATAAGCGACCCAGGCAATCGCGGGCAAAAGCAAATACACTAACGCCCGGGTGTTGGCGTCGCTGGGGAAACGCTGGCCGAACAAAGCCAGTAGGACCACCGTCAGCACTGTCGCGGACAGGACCATTTCCAGGGCTGGCCGGGTTACTACCGGGGGCGCGGAGCGAATGGCCCAACTGAGTAGAAATGGGGTCAGCACAAGGATGCCGGCGGTGTCCCCCAGCCACCAGGTCGTGGCGATGACCGTTTGTGCGGACGTGGGCGCGATGCCACTGAGGATCAAGCCGCTGGTGCCGATGCTTGCGCTGATCGTGCACGTCAGCAGGGTGATCAGCACAAACTGGGCAACGGCGAGGGGCGTCGCCAGGAAATGCTTGGCCTTCACCCAGGCGCGCAACAAATAACAGCCGACGACGGCCTCAAGGGTGTTACCGATGGCGATGCAAAAGGACACGACGACCACCGTGCTGTCCGCGGCGACCTGGTTGGCGGCAAACACGGCGAAATTGGCGGCAAAGGCACCGATGGCAATCGCCGGCCATACCCGATAGCCGAACAGCAGCAGCATCGCGAAGGCCATGCCAGACGGTGGCCAGACCGGCGATGCGTTGGTGTTGGCAAAGGCCAACGCCAGTCCCAGTCGGGCGGCGGCGTAGTACAAGGCAGCAAGCGCCAGGACGGTGAGCAGCCCTTGGGCGGTGGTGGTTGGACGCAGGACGCTATACCGCATGGGGCGAGCCTTTTCCGATCGGCCTTGGCATCAATGGCCAAGTACTGACGATGGCGCGATTACGGCCCGCTGCCTTCGCTTGGTAGAGCGCTTGGTCCGCCAAGGCAATCAGTTGGAGCGTGGTGCTCTCCTCTGACGGCACCATCGAGACCGACCCGATGCTAATGGTGACCATGGCTGCGGTCGCTGAGGCGTGATGGGGGAGTTGAAGACTCCGAACGACCTCGCAGAGCCGTTCGCCGTATCGCTTGGTGTCGTCGGCGTCGCTGTGCGGCAGGATAACGACGAACTCTTCGCCCCCGTAGCGCGCCGCCAACTCACCCGGGCGGCGGGTGGCCGTGCTAATGGCCGTGGCCACGCGCTGCAAGCAGATATCACCTTGCGGGTGACCGTAGTGATCGTTGTAAGCCTTGAAATGGTCGATGTCGATGAGCGCCAAGGCCAGGCTCAAGTGTTGCCGGCGATGGCGCTCGAATTCTTGCGTCAAGGCCTTATCGAAATACCGGCGATTGTATAACCCGGTCAGACCATCGCGGTTAGCGAGCTGCCGCATCATGGCCGTGTGTTGCTGCAACCGCAGGTGCGTCTGGACACGGGCCTGCACCACGGGCGGATTGAAGGGCTTGGTGATGAAGTCCACCGCACCGGCCTCCAGCGCTCGGATTTCGCTGCCCATACCGGTGTGCGCGGTGACGATGATGACAGCGCAATCGGTGGTGGTGGGGTCAGTTTTAAGCGCGGCACAGACCTCGTAGCCGTTCATGCCGGCCATTTCCACATCGAGCAGGATCAGCGCTGGCTGTTGTGCTTGCGCCAGCCGGATGCCGGCTTCGCCGCTGGTGGCAAATAGAATCTGACCGTGCCCCTTGAGCATCCCACTCAACAAACGAATGGTATCGGCGCTGTCGTCGATGATGAGGATCAGGTTCGTTCCGGCATCTAGCTCGGGCATTCCGACATCCTTTTCGTAATTTTCATTGCTCGCCCCTGGGTCCAACCACAAGGTGCCGTCAAGCAAAGCATTGTTGTACAGCCGTCCGGGCCTGCTGCGCCCGGCAGCTTGTCCCAGGGCGTAAACGGTTGTCCTCAGCCAAACCAGCCCGACAGGAACTGGTCGATCGAGTACTCCCTGGCCTAATCGATTCGACCTGGTTGCTACCTGGGGTACCTTGGCATCCCGGAATCCGGCCGCGAGCCGTAGTATAGATACCTTTCCTAAGTTACTTGCGGTTCGTGCTGCGCGGGCTGGCTGCAACCTCTGCCTCATCAGGCTCATTGTCCTTTTAGCTGCCTGATTAGTTCGCACTCGCGCAACTTCCTCCAAAGCTGGCGGCCATTATTTTTCTATTAAGCATAAAATCATCGCGAAATGCATTCGGCGAGTTGGGTCTGCCGACAGCGGATCCGTAATGCATTGATGGCCCATGGCCAGGGCCGCGCATCTGCAGGTTGATTACCTTGTGCATCCGCTGTGCCCCTCTAAGATTGCTTGGACAGAGCAGGCTCTAGCTGCTTGAGGAAGAGCGCTGGGACAATACTTCGAATTTGCCAGGGTGAGAGTGATGCCTTGGTGTGCGGACTGACTCCAACGCTGAGGAATGGCCATGGCGCAGATTGGACGGCTAATAATTGGCTATCAGGATAACGGTAAGCCACAGCTGGTAATGGTGAGCGCCCCGTTAGGGGCTGACGAAAGTACAGTCCTGGTACACATACTGCATAGTTATGAGGGGAATGGCGTCGCCGACGTGGATTGGACGGCCAGAGATGTGGAGACATTACGGGCCCAGGTCGACGAACTCGGGATCTCGGCGGTGACGTGGGAATACCTATGAGGCGAGACCATGATTACGCTGATCAATCCCCCGGTCTCCGCCCTTGTTAGGGTCTGATTATCGGTCGGCGCTGGACGAATGTCTGACCTCAAAAGGGCTGCTTCGTGGCCTCCCGGGCACAGTAGTTTGGGCAGGTGGAACAATGGCAATGAACCAAATCGCGGTGATACCGTGATCGGGTCATTCAACCACATCGTGCCTTTACGGGAAGGGGGCAAGCCGACTGCTAAGGAAACTCTGAAGAAGACTTCCTGTTTCTGGTGAAATACGCCGATCCTGTTGCCCGAGTTTTTCGATGAAGCAGTTGACCTTCGCCGACGCCGAGTAAGCCGGCAAGCGTAAGCAGACCCGCAAGGAGTTGTTCCTGATCGAGATGGATCAGGTGGTGCCGTGGAAGGGATTAGTGGCCCTGATCGAACCGCACTACCCGAAGGGCGAAGGGGGCCGTCCGGCCTATCCGTTGATGGCCATGCTGCGCGTGCATCTGATGCAAAACTGGTTCGGCTACAGCGACCCGGCGATGGAGGAAGCGCTCTACGAGACCACCATCCTGCGCCAGTTTGCCGGGCTGAGCCTGGAGCGTATTCCAGACGAAACCACGATCCTCAACTTCCGTCGCCTGCTGGAAAAACATGAACTGGCAGCCGGCATCTTGGGCGTGATCAATGGCTACCTGGGGGATCGCGGGCTGTCGCTGCGTCAGGGCACCATCGTCGACGCCACGCTGATCCATGCGCCCAGTTCGACCAAGAACCAGGACGGCAAGCGCGACCCGGAAATGCACCAAACCAAGAAAGGCAATCAGTACTACTTCGGCATGAAGGCGCATATCGGAGTGGATGACGAGTCTGGTCTAGTGCACAGCGTGGTGGGTACGTGGCTATTTCAGACCATCCCTAAAGCAACTTTCCCAGTAGGTTGAAGTTTTCTCGCAAGTAGGCGTTCGAACAGATGCGCCTTTAACTTCGGCCGCTGCTCGACCCGGCTATTAACCGCGGGCAAGGTTTGATTGTGCGGCTAGCGTTAGGTTGACGCGACACCATAACGAGTGGCGATCATCGTGGTATCCACATGGTTGATGGTGGCGATGATGCGTTCGGCGCTGCCAAGTGCCGTGGCCATTGCCCAGCGATTGGTGCGGTCGTTGCCGATGCGCAGCACGCCGGTGTGGCTGGCCAGGGCGTCATCCACCTCCGGCACCGGGTCGTAGAAGCCCAGGCTGTAGCGCAGGCTGTAGATATCGGCGGGGGTGCCGGTGAGGAACAGCCAGCCCGGTCGCGCGCCATGACGTTCGGCATAGACCTTGAGCTCCGGCGGGGTATCCAGTTCCGGCTGCAGGCTAATGGTATACAGGAAGACGTCGCGACCCAGGCGTTCGCCGAGCAGGACCTGGAGCCTGCGCAGATTGGCGGTCATGGCCGGGCAACTGCCTTCGTAGTGGACGTACATCATGTTTGGGGGCAACCACCTTGGCGCGCCAATCTGGCTATTAAGCGTCTATCAATGAGGGCTATAAAGTTAAACAGACCGACCGGACTCTTGCTCTTTATCTCGGCAGCATCACGAGTCCGGTTGCACACGTTGGGGCGGAGTTCTTGGACGGGCGTGACGCGCAAAAATTGAAAGAGGCTGTCAACCTGTAGCGGCCCGCATTGTGACTTCGAGGAATAATGAAATTCCATGATGGTTTAAACACGGCGCTTGAAACTGCTGGAATCGCCAACATATTTGACGTCGGCGGAGATCGAGGTGCAAGGCTTCGGTTTTCGTGCGCAATTCTTCGTTCAATTAGCCAGAAGGAGGTTTGTCATGTACGAGTCCCTTCTCACTCTATCGAGCGATCCATTTGCCGAGTTCGAGCGGCTGCAGCGCGAGCTGCAACAGGCGTTTGGTGGAGCCGCGGGCCGTCCAGGCAGCATTCGTGCCCTTGCAAGCGGAGCGTTCCCGGCGATCAATATCGGCAGCACGCTGGCCAGCGTCGAAGTTTACGCCTTCGTGCCCGGTGTCGATCCGAGCAAACTCGATGTCCAGATCCACCATGGCTTGCTTTCGATTTCCGGCGAGCGCGAGCCTGCGCGAGCGGACCGCGACGAGAGCTGCTCGGTGTATGCCAACGAACGCTTCGCCGGCCGATTCAAACGCACCGTTAGCCTGTCCGATGAGGTTGATCTGGACAAGGTTGAGGCGCGTTATCGCGATGGCGTACTTCGCATTACCCTGGCACGGCGCGAGACGGCACAGCCCAAGCGTATCGCCATTCTGTAACCGCATCGGTCCAGTAGGAGGAAGTCACCATGAACGACAAGCAAGCAGTCGTGCGCGACGAAAGTGAATTCCAAACGCTGTTGCCGCGCGTGGATGTATTCGAGGACAACGACGGTATCCAAGTGCTCGCCGATTTGCCTGGGGTGCCCAAGGAGCGTCTGGATGTCCATGTAGAAGGCGACACCCTGTTGATCGAAGGGGAGATTGCTCCGGATATGTCCGAGCAGCTTGAGGCCACCTATGCCGAGGTGCGGCTGTCGCGCTTCCGGCGCGCCTTCACCTTGAGCACCGAATTGGATACGACGAAGATCGATGCTCAGCTGCGTGATGGTGTGCTGAACCTGCGCATCCCCAGGCATGCCCATGCCCAGCCGCGCAGGATCGAGGTGAAAGCTGACTGACCACTCAGGGGCCGGCGCGGCGAGCGCCGCCCGGCCCAGTCTATTGCGGAGGTCAACCAATGGACAAGCTAACGGAAATCAAGCATGGCCTGGAGGAGACCTGGCATTCGGTTGGTGAGGGTTGGCGTCAGCTCCGGGAGCGAACGAGCGAGGCCCTGACCCGGTTCACTCCCGCCGCGAAGAACAAGACGGTAGCCGAGAGCCAACCGGCGGCACAGAGCCAGTCTTCGGACTGGGCGTTGTTGGCTGGCGATCTCTACGAGGATGCTGATCAGATTGTTGTGCGGTTGGAAGTGCCTGGCGTGGACAAGGCGGATTTGGGCTTGGAGGTGTGTGGCGACATACTGATCGTCCGAGGTGAGAAACGCGTCGAGCAGCAGTCCGGAAACGGCCGCTACCGCATCCGCCAGTGCGCGTTCGGCAGTTTCCGTCGCGTTTTTCATCTACCCGCGCCGGTAATTGCCGACAAGGCCCACGCCCGCTGCAGCAATGGGGTCCTGCGCATCGAGTTGCCTAAGGAAGAACATGCGCGCGGCCGGCGCATTATCGTGCGTGCCGGCTGATGCTCCAGCCGGCGGATCAACGCGGGGTCGACCCGGCCCCGCGTTCCGTGATGATTCCGATATGGCTGCGAGGCAAACGCCATACAGCTAACTTTGCTGGTCCATGGCAAGTCAAGTCAGGGGAATCATCACGATTTTGGAGCGCCTGCCCAGGCCGCCATTCCGCCCTACCACTGGAATAGCTGGCAGCCGGTGTTGAGGGCGGATCGCAATGCGCCAACGAAACTCCTATCCAAAGCCGTTCAAATCCCAGGTCGTCCAGGAATGCCTGCAACCTGGTGCCTCGGTGGCCAGTGTTGCCTTGAGCCATGGCATCAACGCCAATGTCGTGCGCAAGTGGTTACCACTCTACCGCGACCAGCCATCCACCAACCTGCCTGCCTTTGTTCCCTTGACGGTCGGAGTGAAGTGTCACCCCGAGGCGTCAGTGATCATCGACAAGGCCAGCTTCGAGCAGGGCATCGCCGAAATCGGCTGCATGGCCCACGCCCGGCGCAAGTTCTTCGACCTGCACGCGGCGAAAAAAAACCAACTGGCCGAACCGGCGCTGCACTCAATCGCTGGGCTGTACGAAATCGAACGCAAAGCGCGCGACATGAGCGATGAAGCGCGCGGGCGAATACGACTGGAGAAAGCCGCTCCTATCCTCGAAACCCTGGATACCTGGATGCTGGCCCAGCGCGACTTGGTGCCCGAAGGGTCAGCGACTGCCAAGGCGCTGGACTACAGCTTAAAACGCTGGGCAGCGCTGACGCGCTACCTTGATGACGGCGCTGTTCCCATCGACAACAACTGGGTCGAGAACCAGATCCGGCCGTGGGCACTGGGGCGCTCGAACTGGCTGTTTGCTGGGTCGCTGCGCAGTGGCAAACGGGCGGCGGCAATCATGAGTCTGATCCAGTCAGCGCGCCTCAACGGGCATGACTCCTATGCCTATTTGAAGGATGTGCTCACGCGGCTGCCGACGCACAAGGCCAGCGCGCTCGGTGAGCTGCTGCCGCACAGGTGGCAGCCGGCGTAATCACGCAAGGAAGCATCGTCACATGCTTACCCTGATACGTCTGGGACAGCAGTCAAAACTGTCTGCACCAATCAACATCGACCATGTCGGTCAGCCGTCTGACTAATTTTGCCCAACGAAAATGCTCGGCCTTGGCTGCCTGCTCGTTGGCATCGCTCGGAATGAATCGGGCGGGAGTAATTTCAGGAGCGGGCGTGCTCGTAAACATCGAACTAGAGCTGTCGAACGGAATTGGCGGGGCGCGGTAAAAGCCCTACTATCAGTGATCCTTCGATGCCCGTTAGGACGCAGCAATTGAATATCGCCATTGAAGAAATGCGGGATCAGCCTGGCTGGACAGTTCGCTTGGACTTCTGTGCGGTCAATTTTAGGAGCCGCGCAGAAGCGCAGAGCTTCGTCGAGCGGTTGCAGGCCCGCCTTTCTGCTCCCCATCAGTTGCCGGAGAGCTGTCATGAACTGGTCAAGGAGCTTGGTGAGCACACCAGCCCCCAGAATTAGTGCCGCTAGGTCTTGAGCTTCATCTTCGGGCCTCGGGGCAGTAGTCCTCCAAGTCGACGCCAGTCTTCCTCTGCCTGTATTAGCGCAGCATGGGCTTCGGCCTGCCATTGAGACCTGAGCACTTCTAGGTCGGGTTCTCGACTGGCCTTGAGGCACCACTGATACCGGTCGTGCCAGTTACCCAGCGAGGACTGCACGGCTTTTAGTGCCACAGCGGCCTCGACGGAAATGGGGGAATGCTGCGGGTACGCATCGGTGGCGTAACGGGTACGCTTAACCAGTAGGCGCAGCCGATGAGGGTCGTGTTCCGGATTCGCCAGTGCTGTTTGTAGACCTACGATTTGTTTGCGCAAGCGCTTGGCCACCAGCTCTGGCAGTTGGTGTAACTCTCCTCTGAGTTCGGCTGCACGAAAGGCCGAAGGCCACTCGTCCAGGCGGATGAAGAACTGGTTCAGTGTTGAGCTTTCCAGGATGCAGGCATAGCTGGAATGCAGCAGCTCCCGCCTCACGCTGGCCTGCTCAGAAAGCCCGCGTGCATGGAGTTCATCCACCAAAACCTCCAGATCGCGTACCGGTGTCGTCAGTTGGCCGACGTCTGCCGCAGCTTCATCCAGAAGGGCCACGCCATCTTTTCCCCGCAGCGGCTTCAGCAAGCTCCGCAACCGCCGCACGTTGATCCGGAGGTCATGCAGCGCCTCAGCGTCGGTGTTGGCTGCCAGCCGTGCAGAGGTGTGGTGGAGGGCGATCTCGAGCTTTAAGACCTGGGCGATCAGTGCATCGACGAATGACATCACATACCCCGCCTGTGGATGCAGTAAATCCAGACCAGCTAAACCAGCGCTGACCGGCTTAGCCTTCCAGTAAGTCAAATAGTTCGCGAAATTGCAGCGTCAATTTGTGGTGCGGTTCGAGGTAGATCAGCGGCTTACAAGCCTGGTGGGACTCACGCATTTTACCGAAGCCATCAAATGAACCGGCAACACGGGTAGCGATTCGCTGATCAGCACATTCAAAAGGTGCAGGGGCAGCAATGCGTGAGTCTGGAACTGGTTGACTACTATGCCCTCGATTACCAGGTTTTCGTTGTGATCCAGCTGGACTTCCTCGATTTCCCTGAGCACCTCATAGAGCGTTTGGCGAGAAAAGCTGTCGCAGTCGAAGGGGATCAGGCAGCGTTCAGCCGCGACCAGAGCCGAGATGCTGTAAAAATTGAGTCCTGGAGGCGTGTCGAGGTAGATCCGCTCGTAGTCGGAATCTAGGCGATCCAAGAGCTTCTTCAGTTTTTGGGTCTTGTAGTGGGCGTCGAGCTTGGATTGCAACTCGCGTAGTTCAGCTGACGCAGTGATCAGGTGCAGGTTTTCGAAGCGAGTTTCATGAATATGGACGCGCGGCCTCTTCAGCATTGGGCCAGAAGAAAGCGTCTGTTTGAAGAAATCGGCGATACCGATGGGAATGTCATCGTTGGTAAGACCCGTCAGGTATTGGGTGGCGTTGGCCTGGGCATCAAGGTCGACTAACAGCGTGAGGTAGCCCTCGGCGGCACTGATCGCCGCCAGGTTGCAGGCAATGCTGGTTTTGCCGACTCCCCCCTTTTTGTTGAACACGACGCGGCGCATTGTTGCTCCTGAGGGGCCGATAGTAGAGAAAGACTAGGTGATGGCCGCTAGGAAACCCAGGTCAATTCCTGCTCGACTTGAACAGCTTGCGGCGCAGTCTCAGACATTCGGCTGCCCCGTTTTATTTGCTCCAATGGGCACTGCCGGCGGCAGCGCGCTCAGCTGCTGATCCAAAAGGCCAGTGCAAGCGGTGAGTTGCTGCCGAGCAGGTGGCGGCCGGCTTTAATCATGCAAGGCGGGATCGCCACACGCTTACTGGCGACTTGCTCTTGCAGTTGGTGTAACTCTCCTCTGAGCTCGGCTGCACGAAAGGCCGAAGGCCACTCGTCCAGGCGGATGAAGAACTGGTTCAGTGTTGAGCTTTCCAGGAGTAAGCGTTCCGCGAAAGCACCTATCTGCTTCCTGCATCAGCGCGATGGCGCTCCATCTATTCAAGGGGACACCATTGTTCGCCCTTGCAAGCGGATCTTCATGTGTCAACGAAACGCTTAACCGCCTGCCGTCCTCAACTTGTTCGCTACACTGGGATTACTTCCGGTTGCGCTTCTCCAAAAGTCGGGAGAGAGCTAGGTGGACCTACGAATTGAACATGCCTCAGAGGAAGGCAATTCGGCCTGGCTGGTGCACGCCTGCGGTATGACGTTCAACTTTTCGGACCGAGCTTCTGCCGTAGCTTTCGCGGCCAAGCTGGCAGAGCGTGTTAATGCGCCGCACCAACTCCCGGCGGCAACGATAAAGCGCTGGGCGGCGGAGCATTTCCGCATGCTGCGCGGGTCATAGCGCGCCAGGTGATTTGAATGGCAGTGCCCGGCTGCGGGGCATGAGTTGAGTCGAACCAACTCCCAGCAGCGATGAAAGCAGTCTGTTCGGTGGCGTGGGCCACGCGAAAGGTCATGCTGTGCAATTGCGACCATTCCTTGTTGGCCGGCCATTCATTTGGGCGAAGCCGTTACGGCAAGGAGCTTTACATGGTCGATTCAACGAGTGATGGGCAGTTGGGCAAGCAGTCGGAGCCCGATAAACAGACGCAGGTCGCTGCCTCCAGCGATAAATTGAAAGTCGGGGCGTTGATCGCCCTGGTTGTCGGCTCCATGGTGGGCGGCGGGATTTTTTCGCTACCGCAGAACATCGCTGCCAGCGCCAGTGCCGGCGCCACCCTGATCGGCTGGCTGATCACTGGCGTCGGCATGTTGATGCTGGCGTTCGTGTTCCAGACCCTCGCCAACCGCAAACCCAAGCTCGACGGTGGGGTGTATGCCTACGCCAAGGCCGGCTTCGGTGACTACATGGGCTTCTCTTCGGCCTGGGGTTACTGGATCAGTGCGTGGATAGGTAACGTCAGCTACATGGTGCTGCTGTTCAGCACCCTGGGCTTCTTCTTCCCCATGTTCGGTGAAGGCAATACGCTTCCGGCGATCATCTGTGCTTCGGTGCTGCTATGGTTGCTGCACTTCCTGGTACTACGAGGCATCAAGGAAGCCGCTTTCATCAATACGCTGACCACCATCGCCAAGATGGTGCCGCTGGCGCTGTTTATCGTGATCGCTGCAGTGGCCTTCAAGCTGGATGTGTTCTCGTCCGACTTCTGGGGGGCGGGCAACAGTGACCTGGGCACGGTGATGGACCAGGTGCGCAAGATGATGCTGGTCACCGTGTGGGTGTTCATCGGCATCGAAGGGGCGAGCATCTTCTCCGCCCGCGCCGAGAAGCGTAGCGACGTCGGCAAGGCGACCGTGATGGGCTTCGTCGGTGTATTACTGCTTTTGGTGCTGGTCAACGTGCTGTCGCAAGGCATCATGGCTCAGGCTGAGCTGTCTGGCCTGAAGAACCCCTCCATGGCCGGTGTGCTGGAACATGTGGTGGGCCACTGGGGCGCTGTGTTAATCAGTGTCGGGCTGGTCATCTCCCTGGCCGGTGCGCTGCTGTCCTGGACACTGCTCTGCGCTGAAATCCTCTTCGCCAGTGCCCGTGACCACACCATGCCGGAGTTCCTGCGCAAGGAGAACGCCAATCAGGTTCCGGCCAACGCGCTGTGGTTGTCCAACGGCCTGATCCAGCTGTTCCTGATCATCACCCTGTTCAACAGCTCCACCTACCTCAGCCTGCTGTACCTGGCCACCTCGATGATCCTGGTGCCGTATTTCTGGTCCGCGGCCTATGCCTTGCTGTTGGCCTGGCGCCACGAAACCTACGAGCAGTCCCCTGGTGAGCGCGGCAAGGATCTGGTGATAGCGCTGATCGCGGTGCTCTACGCCGTATGGCTGGTTTATGCGGCGGGCGTGCAGTACCTGCTGCTGTCGGCGCTGCTGTATGCGCCGGGGGCGATCCTGTTCGCCAAGGCGAAGCGTGAGCTGGGCCAGCCGGTGTTCACTAGTGTGGAGACGCTGATCTTCCTAGTGGTGGTGATCGGCGCCCTGATCGCGGGATATGGGCTCTACAGCGGCTTCCTCAGCCTCTGAATCGAGAAGCTTATGGCGGATAGTTCAATCCGTCCGCCATAAGTAGTCCGAGGAGGAGCTTATGTCATTCGCAAACACTCACCTTGCGTGACTTAGGCAGGTACCCGCTGATGCGGCAGCAGCCATCTACATTCACAAAGCAAGCACCTGGATTGTCTCTATAGCTTAGGCGCACTGGAATGGCCTCGAGACACCGTCGGGGTTGCCTTTAGCTACGGTTTATCGAAGGCTAGACCGCTAGTGCCAACCGGGCACGCCGCTCATATCGGGAAGGCGGTGCGCAATCCCCTTGTGACAGTCGATGCAGGTGGCCTCACCCGAGGCCAGTGCGGTGGAGTGCATCTGCCTGGCGCGTTGCCCCTGGCGGGTGAAGTCCATGTAGTCGAAGTTGTGGCAGTTACGGCACTCCAGTGAATCGTTGGCCTTGAGCCTGGCCCATTCGTGCTCGGCGAGTTCACGCCTGAGCGCAAGGAACTTGTCGCGGGTGTCGATGGTACCGAAGACCTTGCCCCAGACCTCCTTCGAAGCCTGCATCTTGCGCGCGATCTTGTCGGTCCACTGGTGCGGCACATGGCAGTCCGGGCAGGTGGCGCGCACACCGGAGCGATTGGTGTAGTGGATGGTGTCCTTGAGTTCGGCGTAGACGTTGTCGCGCATCTCGTGGCAGGAAATGCAGAAGGTCTCGGTATTGGTGGCCTCCAGTGCCGTGTTGAAGCCACCCCAGAAGATGATGCCGGCGATGTAGCCGCCCAACGTCAGGAAGCCCAGGCTGTAGTGCACGCTGGGCCGGCGCAGGATGCTCCAGTATCCGAGGAGCCAGGCGAAGAGTGCTTTCATGGTGGCTCCTCAGGGCTTCTTCTCGGCGTTCGCGGCTTCTTGCTGGAGTAGCTGGTCGATATTTTCGTAAGTGTTGCCGACCAGTGGCTGCACTTCCTTCTGCACCACATGGCACTGGGTGCAGAAATAGCGCCGGGGTGCCACTGCGGCCAGCGGCTGGCCGTCGCGGTCCATGTAATGGGTGATGCTGATCATCGGCGCCTGGGTCTTCGCGCTCGCGGCCCGGCTGTGGCAGGTCAGGCACTTGTTGCTGTTGATGTCGATCAGGTAGCCGCGAATGCTGTGGGGAATTGTGGGCGGCTGTTCGGGATAGTTGCGTTCGCGGCGCATATCCTTGTTTTCGTCATTGGCCAGCGGTGGCGCCGGTTGCGATTCGACCAGCGTGCCGCCCGGGCGACGACCGTCCGGTCCCGGCGCGTCCAGCGGGTAGCTCGGGTCGGCGGCCAGTGACGCCGTGCTGCAAAGCAGGGCCAGGAGCGCGAGTGTGATCCGTTTCATGGCTTCTTCCTCACACCAGGCTGACCAGTTCGATGCGGACCGCGCACTTCTTGAAATCGGTCTGTTTGGAGATCGGGTCGGTGGCGTCCAGAGTGACTTTGTTGATCAGCTTGTTGGCGTCGAAGAAGGGCACGAACACCAGCCCCTGGGGCGGCTTGTTGCGCCCTCGGGTTTCCACCCGCGCGCGGATCTCGCCACGCCGGCTAATGACCTTCACTTCGCTGCCACGGCGCAGCTTCAGCTCCCGGGCGTCATCGGGGTGCATGTAGACCAGGGCATCGGGAACCGCCTTGTAAAGCTCGGGAACCCGCGCGGTCATGGTCCCGGTGTGCCAGTGTTCGAGCACGCGCCCGGTACTCAGCCAGAAGGGGTATTCCTGGTCCGGCGCCTCGGCCGGCGGCTCGTAGGGCAACGCGAAGACGATCGCCTTCTTGTCGGGGTAGCCATAGAACTGCACGCCGCTGCCCTTGGTGACATAGGGGTCGTGGCCTTCCCGGTAGCGCCAGAGGGTTTCCTTGCCATCCACCACCGGCCAGCGCAGTCCGCGTGCCTCATGGTAGGCATCGAAGGGCGCCAGGTCGTGCCCGTGGCCGCGGCCGAAGCTGGCGTACTCCTCGAACAGGCCCTTCTGGATGTAGAAACCGAATGCCTTGGCTTCGTCGTTCGCGTAGCCCTGGGCGACTTCCCCCGGACCATACGCATCGACCTGGCCATTCTTGAAGAGCACCTCGAATAGCGTCTTGCCTTTCAATGCGGGCGTCTTGGCCAGCAGCTCCTCGGGCCAGACCTCGTCAGTGGTGAAGCGTTTGGAGAACTCGACCAGTTGCCAGAGATCGGACCTTGCCTGGCCAGGCGCACTGACCAGCTGGTGCCAGAACTGGGTACGGCGCTCGGCGTTGCCATACGCGCCCTCCTTTTCCACCCACATGGCGCTCGGCAGGATCAGGTCCGCGGCCTGAGCCGAGGTGGTCGGATAGACGTCGGAGACGATCACGAAGTTGTCCGGGTTGCGCCACCCCGGCAGGGTTTCCTGCATCAGGTTCGGGCCGGCCTGGATGTTGTTGCTGACCTGCTGCCAGTAGACGTTGAGCACGCCGTCCTTGAGCATCCGGCTCTGCTCCACGGCATGGAAACCGGGCTTTTCCTGGATGGTGCCGGCTGGCAGCTTCCAGATCTTCTCGGCGGTTTCCCGATGCTTCGGGTTGGCCACCAGCAGGTCGGCGGGCAGGCGGTGGGAGAAGGTGCCGACTTCCCGCGCGGTGCCACAGGCCGAGGGCTGGCCGGTGAGGGAGAAGGGACTGTTGCCGGCCTCGCTGATCTTCCCGGTGAGCAGGTGGATGTTGTAGATCAGGTTGTTCGCCCAGACCCCTCGGGTGTGCTGGTTGAAGCCCATGGTCCAGAAGGACACCACCTTGCGTTTCGGGTCGGCATACATGTCGGCCAGCGCCTTGAGGTGCTCGGCGGAAACCCCGGATTCCTCGGCCGCGCGCTTGAGGGTATAGGGCTTGACGAAGGCGGCGAACTCGTCGAAGCCGATGTCGGTCCAGGTGTTGGCCTTGGCCGCGTTCTTCGCCTTCTGCTCCAGCGGATCGGTGGGGCGCAGGCCATAGCCGATGTCTTCGGCACCGTGGGCGAACCTGACGTGCTTGCCGATGAAGTCCTGGTTGACCGCGCCGCTCTGGATGATGTGGTTGGCGATGTAGTTGAGGATGAACAGGTCGCTCTGCGGCTTGAACACCATGGGAATGTCGGCGAGGTCGAAGCTGCGGTGCTGGAAGGTGGAGAGCACGGCGACCTTGACCTGGGGCGCGCTGAGCCGGCGGTCGGTGACCCGCGACCAGAGCACCGGGTGCATCTCGGCCATGTTCGAGCCCCAGAGCACGAAGGTGTCCGTGGCCTCGATGTCGTCATAACAACCCATCGGCTCATCCATGCCGAAGGTGCGCATGAAGCCCATCACCGCCGACGCCATGCAGTGACGGGCGTTGGGGTCGATGTTGTTGGAGCGGAACCCGGCCTTGAACAGCTTGTTCGCGGCATAGCCTTCCCAGACCGTCCATTGGCCGGAACCGAACATGCCGATGGAGCCCGGCCCCTTGGCCTCGAGGGCGGCCTTGAACTTCTCCGCCATGATGTCGAACGCCTGGTCCCAGCTGATTGGCTGGAACTCGCCCTGCTTGTCGAACTTGCCGTCCTTCATACGCAGCAATGGCTCGGTGAGGCGGTCGCTGCCGTACATGATCTTCGACAGGAAGTAGCCCTTCACGCAATTGATGCCACGATTCACCTCGGCCTTGATATCGCCGTGGGTGGCGACGACCTTGCCGTTTCGAGTGGCCACCATCACGCCGCACCCGGTGCCGCAGAAACGGCAGGGTGCCTTGTTCCACTCGAGGCGGGTCATGTCCGATCCGGTAACGAGGTTGCTGGCAGTGCTGAAGATCGGCAGGCCGACGGCCGCAGCCGCGATGGCGGCGGCATTGGCCTTGGCGAATTCACGGCGGGTGAGTTTCATCAGGCATCTCCGGTGTGGTTGCCGTCCACGGTGAATGCGGGTGGCTCCGGGTCATCGAGGATCTCGTGATAGACCAGCGCGGCGTTGAGTACGCCGGGCAGGTTCTGGATGGCGTCGAGGGTGGTGAGAATCTGGCCTTCGTTCCGCGCCTCGAGCACGACCACCAGCTTGCCCTCGGGGCTTTCCTGGTGCAGTTCAAGGTCCGGTATCCGGCGCAGGTTGGCTTTCACCGCTGAAAGCAGGTGCGGATGGGTGTGCACAATCAGGCTGGCGATATGGAGGGAATCCTGCATCGTCCCTGGCCTCTTGGCAGTCGTTTGGCGGCGGGTAAAAAAACGCGCAGCGCGCTGTCCGTTACACGGGCGGGCCCGGCGGGCCGGCGATCAGCTGGTACATCCAGACGATGAAGCCATATCCGCCAACGATCATCACGGACAGGATGGGAAACAGGCAGGCCACCAGGAAAAGGAACAGCCGGGTTTCCTTGCTCTTGCTTCTGTTAACCCCAGTCTCGGCAGTCATGGCGGCAGATCTCCGTCGGCAACTGGCATTAGCCTAGATCATGCTGGCAGAAGTGGAACGACCGAGCGTTCATGGAATGTTGCAACAAGCCTGCATGGCGGATTCAGGGATGATTGGCATGGGACAGCAATCCAAATCATGAACACGCGCTCCCCCTGGCGAGGGCGCCTTGGCCGGACGCTTACATCGTTCCGGCTTCGACAACCGCCAGGTAGGCACCCAGCGGTTGTGGCGGCTTGGGCAGGCCGATGCCGGCTGCTACGAGGCTTTGATAGACGACAGAGCTGAACTACTGCTCGTGGTCTGGCACAAGGTTGACCAGTGGCGTTAGGAATACCTGCGCGACGCGAGCCCAGGCCGCCAGCGTTTCGAGGTCCAGCTGCACGGATTCAGCTTCAGCCCAGATACAGGCGTTTTCGGTGGGCACTGCCGGTGCGGCGCCGTCGACAACGGTCAGGGCCATAGCATGGAGTCTCAGCAGCTCGTCGCGCAGTGCGACGACACCGCCCATCTCAGCCAGGCAGGCATCCAGACGCTCAACCAATTGCAGAAGCTGAGTGGTGTCATAACTCTCGCGCAGTTTCTCCAGTGCTGCTGCATCCACCTCACCATAGGCGGTGACACGAAACGACGCCGGTGGGACTTCGATCATTGTATTTCCTCCACTGTAGCCTGGATGGGCGTGCTGCCCCGGAGCGAACCCGCCGCCTGCTGGAAGACCGAGTCTTTGATCCAGGGTTCCGGCGGGCGGTTTAGCTTGAGGTTGAACTCACCGAAGCGCTTGACGTTACTGGTCAGGTAGGGGCTAAGGAAGGACACATCCTCATCGGTGAACTGCCAGCCCTCGCGCGCCAATTTCTGCAGGATACGCATCATGTCCACGGTGTTCTGCAGGATCACCGAGGAGGCCACCATATCGTTGTAGCGCAGCCGCTTCTGCTGCTCGTCCGGGTCGTTCTCGGCGATCACATCGCCGCCGAAAGACAACCACTTGGAAAAGCCGTTGTAGGACTCGATCTTGTTGGTGTTCGCGGTGACTTCCTGGCGCAACTCGCGGCTGCCGATCCAGTTGAGCAGGAAGATCGTCCGCACCACGCTGCCCAACGCCTGAGCTGCGTGGTACAGCTTGTTGCGCCGGCTGTAGGAGCCCAGCTTGCGTAAGAGCATGGGCGAGGAGATCTTCCCGGCCTGGATCGACAGCGCCACCTGCATCAGATCCTGCCAATGGGTCTCGATCAGTTGCCAGTCAGCGGTATCGGTGAACAGGCGGTTGATGTGCTTGTACGCCACCCCGCGCTCCGGTCGGCACATCACCAGCTCGCGCCAATTGCGGATGCGCGGCATGAGGTTGATGCCGAGCAGGTGGGTAAACGCGAACACCGTGGCCGACTGTCCCTGGGTGTCGGAATACACCGTGTCCGCTTCCACGCTGAGGTCGGCCTTCAGCAGACCCTCAATTACGTAGATCGCCTCCCAGATGCCCGGCGGGATGAAGTGCTGGAACACGGCGATGTAGTTATTGGCCACGTGCCGATAGGCCACCGCCCCCATTTTGCGATAGCGGAAGTGATAGCCGGCCAGCAGGTTGTCGTCGTAGAAGTCGAATTGAGTGCCGTCCGCCGCCACCGCCTTGCCGTCTCCCCACAGCTTGGGCAGATCGAGTTGCAGATAGAGCTCCACCAGCTCCCGGTTGGCCTTGTCCAATTTTTCCAGCGAAAGATGGCGGCGATTGGTGTAGGAGAGCATGTGCGGCGTAACATTTCCGGCCAGATGCCGGGCCGCCTGGTTGGGCCCCAGGTTGCAGCCCATGGCGAAGATGGTCATCAGGTAGCGCTCAGCTGGATCTTTGAGCTTCGACTCGTTGCCAGAGATCGGTCCGAAATGCCGGGTGAACTGAATCCAGTGCTCGATGTTGGCCATGATGTCGAGCACGTGCCGGGCGGGCATCCGCTGGATAACCGCCGTTTGCAAGGAGATGGCTGAGGGCGGGATATCCCGCGCCATCACCCGCCGCAGCACGGGCTCGCCGGCGTCATTGATCGAAACATCGCCACGGCAGGAAGGGAACTTGTCGTCCAGTTGTTGCGCGGTTTCCTCCAAGTGCGCCTTGAGGGATGCAACAAATTCTTTGGCCGAACTGGGCAGGCCAACCTTCTCGCAGTAAGCCGGCAGTCGCTCCAAACACTCCTCCCAAGGGAGCAGCTGCCTTCGGTAATCATCGAAGGACTCAGACCCTAGCACGCAAAGATCCCCGGAGCGCAATTCGCTGGCCAGGAAGGAGAACACGCAGACTTCCAAGTAGCGGCGGTTGGTCGGCGGACCCTCGCTGGCGGGGCGGCGTACGACTTTGCCCCAACGTTCCGTTGCAAACGAAAGATCGACATGTTCATCGATCCACTCGCGATGCAAATTCTCGTTGTCTTGGATCAGTTGGAGGGCCTGAATCAGTGTGCGGTCCTGGGTGGTCGGCTCCAGTTGCAGCAGGTGACTCAAGCGAAACAGCAGCGAGCGATGAGATTTGAAGTGTTTCCAGATCAGGGGCAAGTAGTTATTGCCCCCGGTGGCCTGTACTTCGGCACAGGACTCCAGCAGCCGATCGAGATTGCCGTCGGGGCAGAGGTACTCTCGAATCAGGCTGCCGGCTTCCTCGTTGCTTGGCTCCTGGGCCAGAATCTGCAGCACCCCGCCCAGGGTGGCTACCAGTTGTTCCACCTTCTGACGTTGTCGGACCTGGATTTGCTCCAGCTCCTCCTTGGCGCGTTTGTGAATGGTCGAAATGCGGCGGATGAACATTTCAGCCAGGTGGTCCCGGGTTCGCACTCGCATCCGATAGATCAGCGCCAACATCAGGGTGTAGCGCTTGGGTAGTGAGCATTCCTTCAGTTCTGAAACGTCTGCGGCGGCGGCCTGAGCAGCAAAATGCCGAATCTTCGTCTCAACAATTCCCTCGAAAATAGTGTCCAGGTCGCCAAAGCTATCCAGCCAGGCAAGGTGGTCGATCAAAACCTCAAGATGCTTGCGCGACGGCTTCTTGGGCGCCTGCTTGAGGGAATTGAAGTCGCTTTGCCTCCGCCCAAAGTCCGTATCCAGCAGGTCCTTCAACTGGTAAATCACCTCGATAGGCGCTCGGGTTACCACCAGGTTGAAAATTTTCTCTTGAGATTCCGCCCGAGCGGCCTCCGCCAGATCGTTCAACGTCGAATAGGCAGGCAACTCGTAATTCCGGCTAAGCAGTTCCTCGATGACCGCATTGATGATGTCGGCTCGCTGTTCGAGCAGAGGGGCCATCAGCTGCGCATGTGCGGCAGCGATGTCCTGGCCCTCTGACCCGTAAAACGGCTGAACCCCAAGCTTTTCCCGCACCGCATTCATATGGCGGTAAAGCTGCATCCACTTATAGGGCGACAAAGCTATCTTGTTTCGCAGACCTATCTGAGTGCGGATGAAGTCGACAACTGGCTCTGGCACGTCAGCTATCTCTGGGAAGTACCTCAGGACCTGAAAGGTCTTGAATAAAACCGCGAGATTCAGTCGAAAGGCAGAATTAGAGCGGCTTTTCACCCAAGTGACTTCTTCCGCAGAGAACGTGAAATCCCGCTGCAGCTCCGCCCTCGAATAGGAACGCGACAGAGCGGGGTAGGCAGTACGTTCGAGGGATGCCATGGACAACTCCTTTCTCGGCTAAGCGGAAAAGATAGACCATGGATTAGCAGCAACCTCTGCCGCTTTAAAAATCTCGTTAAATTAGTTACTTACAGACCAAATGAATGAATTTTCCCCTTATCCCGGCATGCCCCCAACTATGCGTACAGCGGTGTCACGGGATGCAGACAGTCCTCGCGTAGCTGGGTCATGATCACCACGAGTGTGTGTTCGCTGTAGTACTGGCGCAGTCGCTCCGAGTCTTCCACCCTGACCTCCAAAATCAACTGACCGTTCTCCATTCAGCGTGGGTATTCACTACTACCCCCGCCTTCATTTTGGTGGAGGTGATCCAAAGGAATTTGTCATCGACATTGTTGCTGGGCGACGCCTGAATGACGCCATCCGTGCCACCACGTTCGCGACTCCGCGTCAAGACGGCGCTGCCGGTTTTTTGAACTGGCCGTGAGCGACTGAGCGAAGAGGAGGAGGGCTGCGGCCACTATGCCCGCCAGCGGTTGGAGATGGCCAAGGAGCCGGTGGTCAAGCCGGGGCAGCCCATGGCAAAAAATGTCTATCCAGGCACCTGCGCGACCTGCCACGGTCGGCACGGTGAAAGTTACGCTCTGCTCAAGACCCTGAACCTTCGCATCCTCGATGCCACCGACCTGGAACGCTAACTGATTCCTGAGCGCGGATGTTCAGGTGGCCCTGCGGTCCATCCAGTCCGAGTCGGTGCTGCTGCAATTCGGCGACCTGCTGGCGGGGCAGGCAAATCGTCGAGCGCTGACCCGTATCCGGTTAGGGGGTGGGGGGAAGGTCCGCTGCACGCTACGCTAGCCCAGTGTCCTGCCTGAGCTTTCGGACCTCTCCGGAAGGTCAGAGCTCGAACGGAATGCTGAGCTTAGCCCACAGCATGTCGCCCTCCGGGCGGTTCTCCACGTCGAACTCCTTGGCCCAGCGGATCTCGGCGCTGCAGTACTCGAGGAAGGTGTAGTGCAGTGCCGGGCCGATGGCGAAGACCTGGCCGCGCACGCCGTCATCCACATCCTCGCCGAGGAACTGCACGGATCGTCCATGCTGTTTGTCGTCGGTGGTCTGCTTGAGGTAGTAGCCATTCAGCCCCAGGCGCAGGTTTTCGGCCACCCGATAGCTGGCCGAATAGTCGAAATGAAAGATCTGCCCAGAGCGATAGTCAGTGTCGTGGTTTTCCTTGTTGAAGCTGTAGGTAGCCTTCAGCGACAGTTCGGTGCGTTCCGTGGGTAGCAAGGTGAAGGAAAACAGCGGCTTGTACGTGTAGAAGTTGTTGCTGGTGTTGGCCAGCCGGCCGGGGTCGTAATCGCCGGTGGGAATGGTGATTTCCAGCGCGGCGCCCAGGGTGAGATTCTTGCCCATGTCCCAGAGGATGATCGGGGCCAAGGTGGTGTCACCGATGCTTTTCCGCTCGTCGTTCAGGCCAAATGCGGAGACCCGCTGCCGTACGTAGGGTACGGCGACGTAGCCTCCTAGCCGCCCCCCGAAGACCCGCAGCGGGCTCACGTAGTCCAGGCGCGCAGTGATCGAATCCGAGGTGATCTCGGCGCCGGGAACCTCGCCTCCTTGGGAGCTGATGTTCAGCTTTCTGGCTTTGTAATGGTTGTAGTAGAGAACGAAGGCGAACAGGTGGTCGGGCAGGTTGTCCACGTCCAGGGGCAGGGTGAAGAAGCCATCGGTTCCCGGCGCGATGTTGTCCACGCCGTTCTCGGTGGCGTGGGCGGACGCGCTGAGGGCCAGGATGAGGCAGGTCGCCACACGCAGCGGCGTACGCGCAAGGGTCGAAGTCATGTTTGCGCTCATCATTATTGGATACGGAGTGGCAGGTCTTGGCCCTGCTCTAGGTATAGGCCGAATTGGCCGTTGGGGCAGGGGTATTGGCGGTCAGCAAGCGTACATTCATGCACGGGGTCTTCCATCGCCATGATCTCCGCTGTTTAGATGATAGCGTCAGGGGCCGCGAGGCGAGTGTCCGATAGGAACTTGTCTGGACCAGACTTGATGATCAGACATTGGAATCGACCAGCAAAATATTGGTGAGCACGGCTGCAGCCAGCAAAACCTGATACAGAACTGTATGTAGGACCCTCAACGCAGTTAGCGCTTAACAGGAAGGCGCTTGACCGAATGTGCCCGCTGCTCGTCCAACGAGTTGTAATAGGTGTTCTGGGTAGTGCTGAGGCTGTTGTGGCGCAAGTCAGCCTGTAGGTCCTTCATATCCCGGTGGGGTGCATCGAAAGTAGCGGAGGTATGCCGCAACCAGTGGAGCGAGGCCGAGCGGAGTTGGTCGATCTCGTCGTCATTCCAGCCTTCCAGGGCCATCCGCGCCAACGTGCTGTCGAACACGTCTTGCAACAGCAGTCGGAGATGCCGATCGGACAGGCCACCTCGTCCCTTTAGGGTGCTGATCAGCGGCGCTTTCTCATGGGCGGAGGGTAGGGGAGAGAGCTGCAGGTGTTGGCGATAGCGCACCAGATAGCTCTGAATGTAGTCATCGCGGATGCTGATCTTCGCCGCCTTATTGCCCTTGCCCACCACATGGAACCACCAGTTGCCCGTGCTATCACGGCGGATGTCGCCCATGGTGGGTGTCCAGTTATCACGCCCAACCAGGTCAGGTACCCGCAAGTACATGGAAAATAGGGTGGCAACGATGAATAGCGTGCGTTCATGGATCGGATCGGCGGCAGCCATCTGTTCGGCGGTCTCGATCACATAGCTCCACTGCAACTGGGTCAGGGAACGGGAGGCGACATCCAGAGTGTTGCGTTGTTTGTAGATGGATTTCTGCTTCACGGCCCGGAAGGGGTTTACCTCGGTCAGGCCTTCATCTATGGCGTGCTGGAAGAAGCTGCCGCACACGGCGAATACCCTGGGCCACTGACCCTTGGGACATACGATAAGGGCGGGGGGGAAGGGCGACGAGGGTTTCATCGGCGATCTTGCGTTCGTGCTTGGCCACCGTATGACTGAACGGCCGCCAGTGCTCATTGATGATATAGGTATCGGTATTCAGTTTCTTGCGGCCACCGACGCGCAAGAAGCGGGATTTCACCACAGGGCCGATCCAGTCGGCTGGCGGGTTGAGGCAGAACTACATGAAGATTTCGGCATCCCGTCGACGCAAATCGACGAGGGGCTTGGCCGCCACCAGCAGGGACCAAAGAAGTAGCCGCTCGACATGAGTCCTGTAGGAGTTGTAGGTGGCCTCGTTGCCCGCGTAGGACTTCAGAAATCCGCGGACCGCTCGATAGCCCTCAGCCGCCGGCACAGCTCAGGACAAAGTCCCGAACCAGGGGAAGCTCTCCATTGAGGTTGAGAAAGTTGAGCTCGTGAAATCGATCGAAGGTCTCGAAAAGCGGTTGCGGATGCCGCGGCATGGAAATGGTCAACCTGGGTATGTGCATCTAGATTGGTGCTTTCGGCGCAGCATAGAGCAATATCCGGGTCTGGTGATTATCGGATATTGCTAGCGTGTTGCTCTTCATCCAGTAGGTACGCGCGGTATCCCTATTGGCCGCTTCAGTGGTGGCCGCTCTAATCGCAGGCATAAAAAACCCCTCAGTAGCCTCCAAGAAACTGGAGGCCAAGAGGGGCCGTGTTGCGGGCATGCTAGGAGTCTATGTTGACCATGTCAACAAGACGCCCATGCCGTGGTTGGCAAGCACACAGCACACAGTGATCACCTTGCAAAGCGCAAAGCGCCGCCAGGTAATTGCGCTTTGGGGTTCTACCCCATTTCCACGGACGGTTTGAAAAGGGCTGAAAACCTCAAATCTTGCCGGGCGACTCTACGACGCATTCGTGGGTTATGAAACCGCTCGATGTAGTCGAATAGATCCGCCCGTGCTTCATCGCGCGTTCGATACGCTTGATGGGCAACACGCTCCCGTTTGAGCAGGCCAAAGAAGCCTTCACAGGCAGCGTTATCGCCACAATGCCCGACGGCACTCATGCTACAAACCAGCGTGTTGCGAGTCAGAAAGCGCTGGTAATCCGCACTGGTGAACTGGCTGCCACGATCCGAATGCAGGATTACTGACCAATCGCCCTGGCGTTGCCAGATGGCCATTTCCACCGCTCGGATCACCATCTGCCGATCCTGACGGTGATGCATCGACCAGCCAATCACCAGCTTGCTGTACAGGTCGAGCACCACGCACAGAACAGTTTGCCCTCCAGGGTGGCGACTTCCGTGATGTCGGTGACCCACTTGCGCTCCGGCTCCACGGCGGTGAAGTCGCGCTCCAGTAGATTTTTCACGCCAGCTGGACGACCAGAGGCTACTCGACCAAGGCCGCGCTTCTTCCGACGTGGCCATCCTTGAATCCTCTCTGCGGACATCAGGCGAGCAACGCGGTTCAGGCTGACGGTTTCACCTTCGTCGAGCAGATCCTCACGCATACGAGGAGCGCCGATCACACCACGGCTGTCCTCATGAATCTCCCGAATGCGCCTTACTAGGCGCGCATTCTCTTGAGCGCGTGGACTTGGTTCGCGATCCTGCCAGTCGTAATAGCCGCTGGCAGAAACCTTCAGGCAACGGCACATCAGTCGTACCGGGTACTCGTTGCGGCAGCGCTGGATCACCGAGTACCGCTCGATGACTCCCTGGCAAAGTACGCTGCCGCGTCTCTTAAAAAATCACGTTCCTTGGTCACCCGAGCCAACTCACGCTTGAGGCGGGCAAGCTCCTCATCTCGCGGACTTCCGGTTCCTGGAAACGCCTTTTCTACGCCTGGCTGCGACTCTCTAACCCAGCGGGTGAGCAGGTTCGGAGCAACACCAATCTCCAGGGCAACCTGTCGGCAGCTCGCCCCTGAACGACGAACCAGCTCGATGGCTTCCCGCTTGAACTCGGGGCTGTATCTCTTGCGCTTGGACATGAACACTCCTTCAGCTCAGCGTGAGCTTACTCGAAAGTGTCCGTGCTAACGGGGTAGAACCC
>NZ_SSOF01000088.1:0-139401 GCF_029873115.1 Pseudomonas sp. BN606
GGGCAAGGGCTACAGCCACGTGCTGGCACCCGCCACTACCAACGGCAAGAACTACCTGCCGCGCGTGGCGGCCCTGCTGGACGTCGACCAGATCTCCGAGATCATCGCCGTTGAAAGCGCCGACACCTTCAAGCGTCCGATCTACGCCGGCAACGCCATCGCCACCGTGCAATCCAGCGCGGCCGTGAAAGTGATCACCGTGCGTACCACCGGTTTCGACGCCGCTGCCGCTGAAGGCGGTTCCGCTGCCGTTGAAGCCGTGGGCACTGTTTCCGACGCCGGCAAGTCCGCCTTCGTCGGTGAAGAGCTGGCCAAGTCCGATCGTCCGGAACTGACCGCTGCCAAGATCGTCGTTTCCGGCGGCCGTGGCATGCAGAACGGCGACAACTTCAAGCACCTGTATGCCCTGGCCGACAAGTTGGGCGCTGCCGTGGGTGCCTCCCGTGCCGCCGTCGACGCCGGTTTCGTACCGAACGACATGCAGGTCGGCCAGACCGGCAAGATCGTCGCGCCGCAGCTGTACATCGCCGTCGGCATCTCCGGTGCCATCCAGCACCTGGCGGGCATGAAGGACTCCAAGGTCATCGTCGCGATCAACAAGGACGAAGAAGCCCCGATCTTCCAGGTGGCCGACTACGGCCTGGTGGCGGACCTGTTCGAAGCCGTACCGGAAATCGAAAGCCTGCTCTGAGACTCATCGGTAATGCGAAAAGCCCGCTCATCGAGCGGGCTTTTTGTTTGTGTGGGCAGGACTGCGTCCTGCTTGGCGAATGAATTCGACCCTACACGTCCGCGCCGGGTCGGGCTAGAAGTCACCCCTCTCCTCTTTAGGGAGAGGGAAGGACGGCCTCGATCGGTCTCGTAGCTTGCGGCTGAGCTACGCGAAGCCCAACGTTCTGCGATGCTGGGCTTCGCGGCGGCTACCTTCGCCGATCAGCGCATCCCATCAGTGCGCAGCGCGGCTGGGGTGAAGTCATAGGCCTTGGCCGTCAGCCCGTAAAGGGTGTTCTTCGGCTCCTCGTTGCGCAGGCCCACCACCATGTAACGGCCCGAGATCAGGTCGTACAGGGTTTCCGCCGCCAGGTAGCTGGCCTGCTTGTCATAGCGATACAGCGCGTGCCCCTCGGCCACCCGCCAGAGCTGGCCCTGGCGGTCGTAGTGGTCCACTTCGGCGATCTGCCAGGTGTCCTCGTCCAGGTACATGTGGCGCTTGGCGTAGACGTGGCGGGCACCGGGCTTCAGGGTGGCGACCACTTCCCACACCCGATGCAGCTCGTAGCGGGTTTGGTCGGGGTTGAGGTGACCGGCCTTGATGATGTCGTCGTACTTGAGCGACGGCGACTCCATCCGGTAGCTGTTGTAAGGGATGTACATCTCCCTCTTGCCGATCAGTTTCCAGTCGTAGCGGTCCGGCGCGCCGTTGTACATATCGAGGTTGTCGGCGGTGCGCTGGCCATCCGACGCGGTACCCGGTCCGTCATAGGCCAGCTGCGGCGCACGACGCACCCGGCGCTGGCCGGCGTTGTAGACCCAGGCGCGACGCGGCTCCTTGACCTGGTCGAGCGTCTCGTGGACCAGCGCCACGGTGCCAGCCAGGCGTGCGGGGGAGGTCACTCGCTGCTTGTAGTAGTACAGCAGCGTTCCGACATCCTCAGGTGGCAAGTCGCTCACCTGGCCCGGGTAAACCTGCTGCTCTTCAAAGCGCACCGGCGTGTAGCTGCCATCCACCTGAGGCGTGGCCTGGATGAATCCGCGCTTGTAGCTGTCGCCCATGTAGCGGGTGAAGTGGTTCCATACGACTTCCACACCATTGCTTGGGATGGGGAAGGCGTAGAAGCTGCCCTGCTTGAAGCCGGACAGGCCATTGCCGTCGTTGATCGACTGTACCTGCAGGGCGCTATTCCTGGCCGCTGCCTGTACCTGGGGGGGAACCGTCGCAGTGCGGTGGCTTCGATACACCGGAATGCGATAGGTGCTGGGGTAGCGCTTGAACAGCGCCATCTGACCATCGCTGAGCTTGTCCCGGTGCTGCTCGGCGTTGCTGGCGGTGATCATGAGCAGCGGCTTCTCGTTGGCGAATGGGTCGGCCAGGAAGCCGTTGGCATCGACCGCCCCAGCATTGGTGGGCAGGCCACCGGTCCAGGCGGGAATGCTGCCATCGGCATTGGCCTCCTTCTGGGCGCCCAGCGGTGTCAGGCTGGTGCCCAGCTTGTCGGCTTCCTGCTGCGGTACGGCGGCCATTACGCTGCTGGCCAGCAATGACAGCACCAGGAGGGTACCTTTGATCATGGTTTCGCGGTTCATCTTGTCGTGGCTCCCCGATCAGAAGTTCACGCCGAAGCTCAGCGACAGGTAGTCGCGGTCGACGTCAGTGTTGAAATCGCCACCGAAGTAGTTGGTGTAACTGAGGCTGGCGGTGTAGGTGTTGCGGTAGTCGGCATCCAGACCGAGGCTCACGGCCTTGGCGCCTTCGTTGAAGGTCGGGCCGTAGCCGTCCACGTCATGGGACCAGCCCAGGTTGGGCGTCAGGTTGATGCCCGCGAAGACGTTGGTGTACTTCATCGCGCTGTAGGCGCGGTAGCCCCAGGAGTTCTTCGTGAAGTAGCCGTGGCGGCCGCCCTGAACGATATCGCCGAACACCGAATCCCGGCCGTAACGCTGGGTATCGAGGGATTCGAGGCCGCCGATGTGGGTCATGCCCAGTTCCACCGCCAGGCTTATCGAGTCGGCACCCAGCATCGGGTCGAATACGTGCAGGAAGGTGGTCTGCGCCTGGGTGACTTCCTTGCGCTTCCAACCCTGCAGCACCTGGCCCTCCTCGGCCGACACCGTGGGCTCGACATCGCTGCCGGTGAGGGCGCGGAAGGTTGGATTGAGCGCACCGCCAGCGAGGTCGGCGGTGTTGATCGACACCGGCTCATTCGGGCGATAGCTGATCTCGCCACTCCAGGCGGTACCGGTGGGCAGTTCTGTCGCGAAGCTCAGGCCGAAGAGGTGGATGTCTTCCGGGTAGTCGATGAAGTAGTGGGTATTGCCGGCGCCGGTAGCCAGCCCCAGGGCGAACTGCAGGTCAGGCGGCAGCGCGGCGAAGCCGGGATCGTTCTGGATGAAATCGCTGACGCCGGTTGCGGTTTGCAAGCTGAACTTGGGTTTGCGCGAGTGATAGTTGACGTAGTACGCGCCGTACTCCGCCCCGTCACCCAGCCAGCGCAACGCCATGCCGTACTGACCGCTGTCGCGTGGCTCGTTGTCCTTGAGACGCGGAATGATCACACCTTCGTTGCTGATGCTGCGGTCCTGGATGCCGAAGCCCAGCCCGGCGGCAGCGGCAATCGGCTCCAGCGGACCGATGTCGGCAAAGCCTGCATTGAGGTTGTTGTTACACCCCTTGGGCACCGGATCGGCGCCGAAGAAGGTGCCGCAGTTGGGCAGCGCGTAAGGCTTCCATTGCAGCTGGTAGAACGCCTCCAGGGTCAGGCTGTCGCTGAGGCCCTGGGAGACGTAGAGCATGTTCACCGGGATCAGGCCTTCCTTGATCTCCGAGCCGGGCCTGAGCAGGGCGACCACGTCCAGCGGGTTGATGACGTTGATGGAGTTGCCGATGAACAGGCTTTCGCCCCAGCTCACCACCTGCTTGCCGAAGCGGAAATCGCCGGGGAGGCCGGCAATCTCGTAGCGCTGGGCGATGAAGGCGTCGAGGATCTCCGCACCGGAGGAGCGGGTCGACATGACCCGACCATCGTCGCTGATCTGTTTGAACGGACGGTTCTCGTCCTTCAGCTCGAAGTCGTACCAGTACTTCCCGCGCACGAATGCGCGGGTGTCGCCACGGCTCAGTTCGAGGTCATGCACACCCTTGAAGATTTTCGAGAAGGTTTCTCCCTTCTTGAAGTTCAGGCGTCCGTCATCGCCCGAGGATGAGAAGCCGTTACCCCCATTGGTGGAGTCGATCAGGTGAGAGTCCGGGTCGGAAGTCGCCCAGCTGGCGCCGATGGACAGGGATGAATCGAACTGTCCCTGGATATCACCGATGTTGAAGGCAACGGCGAATGCCGGATGCTGGATGGATGCCGAAACGGCCGCTGCCAGCAGACAGCGCTTGAAGTATCGGATACGCACTGGATTGTCCTTGTTCTGGTTGTGCTACGTATCGGACGGGCGAGCGGTGGCCCGTCTGTGCAGGCGTTCACGCGCGGGGCGCGGTCAGCCCTGGCTCTGCAGGAAGCAGAGCACCGCCTTGCGCTCTTCGGCCTTGCGCAGGCCGCCGAAGGCCATGGTGGTCTCGGGGAACATCCGGGCCGGGGAGGTGAGCCAGGTCTCCAGCCGCTCCAGCGACCAGTTGTCTTTCGCCCCGACAAGCGCCGGTGAATAGGTGAAGCCTTTCACCGAGCCCATCGGGCGGCCGACGACACCGGCCAGGTGCGGCCCGACGCGATCGCTATCAAGTGCATGGCAGGCGCTGCATTTGGTCTGGAAGACCTTTTGCCCGGCGCCTGCGTCGCAGTCGAGGGCGAAAGCGGAATGGCTGAGCAGAAGCGCGAAAGCGCCGGCTGTCATGCGGAAAGGAAGGTTCATCTTGTTATTCCCCGGTTGGCTAAGGTGGGACCTAAGGTGACAGCCGGGAGAGGGCTTCGAATCGCTGGCGAACGCCATTGATTTGTCATTCGGTGCCAATCGATGGCCAGCCGCCCACCAGGGAAGTGGGCGGTGGCTATGGCGGGTTAACGGGGTGGCATGTAGGGGTCCGGCGTGCCGCTTTCGATGGTCGGGTATTTTTCCAGGCTGGCCTTGAAGCGCCCGACTACGCCTGTCATCGGCTGCAACACCCAAGTGTTCTCGACTGTCACATCGCGCTCTTCCCGCAGGTCGGTGAGCAGGTTGTGAAGCCGGGGGAAGGGTAGAGGCTGGGGTGGGTCGTACATTTCGTCCTGCTTGATGAAATGCAGCTTCCAATTGCGCCATTTCACCGCGGAAAGTCGATCGGCGACGTAGGCCGGAAAACCTTCCCGATTCGATTTGTCCTGTTTCCCGCTGAAGAAGGCCATCTGGTCGACGCCATCCACGGCACGATCCGTGGGCACTTCAGCGCCGCCGACGTGGGCCAGGGTGGTGTAGAGGTCGACGATGTGGACGATTTCGTTGCTCACCCTGCCGGCCGGCACCTGGCCGGGCCAGCGCAGGATGAAGGGGGCGCGCAGGCTGGCTTCCATGGCGGTGAAGTAGGTGCCGCGCCAGGGGCCGTTCGCACCCCTCCAGGGATCGGTGGCCTCGCCGCCGTTGTCGCTGGCCAGGATCACCAGGGTGTTGTCTTCGACGCCGGCGGCCTTCAGGGCGTCCAGTACCTGGCCGGCGCGATGATCGATTTCCGCCAGGGAGTCGGCCCAGGAGCCGTTGCCGGTCTTGCCGGCGAAGGCCGGATTGGGCTGCGTCGGCATGTGTGGAAGGGAGAAGGGGATGTAGGCGAAGAACGGCTTGCCGGCCTCCGCGTTGCGTTTGATGAAGGCGATGGCGCGCTCGGCCAGCTCCTCGTCCAGGGTGCGCTTGCTGGGCAGGTCCAGCTTCTTCACCTTGCTCGACGGCTCGTCCCGCCTGGACTCATAGATGTATTGCGGCGGAACCAGGCTCTCGTCCCAGCCCTGTTTGCTGCCGATGGCGGGCGTCAGATCGGTGGCGTGATCCGAGGCGGACCACATGACTTCGTCGTAGGTGCGGGGTACGCCATACCATTCGTCGAAACCCTGCCGGGTGGGGAAGCGCGACTCGCTACTGCCCAGGTGCCATTTGCCCCAGATGCCCGTGGCGTAGCCGCGTGCGGAGAGCAGTTCGGCCAAGGTCGTTTCCCACAGGGTCAGACCGTCAGGGGCGCCAGCGCGGGGTACTTTGTAGGTTCCCGAGCGGATCGAGAAGCGCCCGGTAAGCAAGGCCGAGCGCGAGGGCGTGCATTGCGCTTCGACGTTGAAGTTGGTGAGGCGGATGCCTTCCTGGGCAAGCTGGTCGATTCGCGGCGTCTCGGCGCCCCGGATGATGCCGCCGCCGTAGCTGCCCAGTTCCCCGTAACCGAGGTTGTCGTAGAGCATGATGACGATATTCGGCGCGGCGGCTTGGGCGTGGGCCTGGGGTACCAGGAACAGTGCTCCGAGCAATGCCAGCCGCGACAGATGGGCTTTCATTGAATTTCCTCCGATGCTGCCGGGTGGCTGAGCGGTCTGCGGGCAGCTTGCTAGCGACCTTGGCAGGACTGACGACGCGGGGAATCGTCAGACGGCGCCAGGTACTTGCCATTTGGTGCCATTTGCCGGCTGCTCCGGAGAGCATCGGCCATTCCGCGCTACGCCGGTTGTCGCGATTTTCGACCTCTGTTAGGTTTTCCAGCCTGTATCGGCGGTAACCCCGATCTATCGAAGAATCCGTGCCCCCCCGGCTGCGCTCGAGCAACAAGAATAATCCGGGCCCAGGAGCCCCAGCCGTCATGTCCCGCTTGAAACACACCGTCTACACCGAGGCCCTGTTGCAGCACTACGGTGACCTGTTCCGTCCGCATCTGGCCGCAGTCGGCTTGAGCGAAGATGTACTTGCACGCCCCGATGCGAAAATCCCCTTGAACCAATACAACGCTTTGCTCGAAGTGGCTGCCGAACGAAGCGATGCCTTTCTTGGCTTGCGCCTGGGGCTCGGCTTGTTTGGCGAGCCGCTCAAGACCAGCCTGTTGGGGGGCGTCGGCCATGTCGTGCGCAGCGCGGCAGATGTACGGACCATGCTGGAATGCACCAGCCGCTACATCGTTGTGCACGCTCAGGCCAACGAACTGACCTGGCGGTTGCAGGGCGGATGCCTGGAAGTCACCTACCGCCTGACCGATCCAAGCGTGCTTCACCGCCGCCAGGACGCCGAGTTCGCTATCGGTACGCTCTATTCGCGTCTGCGTGAGTACACCGGTGGAAAGTATGCGCCGCTGCGGGTGGAATTCGAACATCCGCAACCGGCCGATATCAGCCTGCACAACGAGGTATTCCAGTGCCCATTGAAGTTTGGCCAGCCGGCCAATGTCATCGTCTGGCCCGGTGAAATGCTCGATGAGCCGCTGATTACGGCCGATCTAAGGCTGTTCCAGACCTTGTTGCCCGGCCTTGAGGAGGAGCGTCGCCGGCGTCTTGCCGACACGGACCTCACCACGCGCATTGGCATGGTGATCGAGGCGAATCTGGCCAGCGGACGAGTCGGCCTTGAACAGGTCGCGGCGGAACTCTGTTTGAGCAAGCGGACGCTGCAACGGCGCCTGCAGGAGCTGGATCTGGAGTTCGCTGAGCTGGTAGAAGAAATCCGCCAGGCTTTGGCCATCGAGCTTGTGCGCCAGTCACCGAAGAGCCTGACCGAAATTGCCCAGCAACTGGGCTACAACGAGGCCAGTTCATTCACCCGCGCCTTCCGCCGCTGGACCGGGCTGAGCCCCAGGGAGTTCCGCCAGCAAGGCGCGAAGTAAAGGCGCTTGGCCGCGTTGCAGGAGCGAGCTTGCTCGCGAAAGATCGCGCTCGGACCCTTCGCGAGCAGAGCTCGCTCCTACCAAGCCATCTCGCGTCAGCCGAGCAGTTCGCGGGTTCTCAATGCCGCCTTGCTGCCGGCGCTGATGGCTCCATCGATGAAACCGCGCCAGCCTTCGCCGTGGTCGCCTTGGCCGAATACCACCCGACCACGATCCTTCTGGAAGTGGTCGTAGTACTTGCCCAGCCAATTAGGTTTGTAGCTGCAGTAGGTGCCCTGAGAAAAAGGATCCAGCGTCCACTCGTAGCCGTAGCACTCCTCGACTTCCAGATCCGGATAGAAGGCACTTACCATCGCTTGCACGGCATCGCGGTCCTGGATGTCGAGCAGTTCCGGGTCGGCACCGAAGCCGACAAATATGGTGTGATCCTCGGCCTTGGCGTAAGTCGCCAGAATGTTGATGGGGTTGCCGGTGCCGGCTACCCCGATCCGTTTGCCGTCCTCAGGAAGCTTGCCTTTGGTGCGGACGAAGACCTTGATCCCGCTGCCGCTGTGTTTCTCTTTCGCCGCCTCGACCAGCTTGGGGTCCAGCGCAGGGGTGAAGGTGATGCGCGGCAGCACGTTCATCGGCACCGCCACGATGACCGAGGCGGCACGGATGGTTTCGCCCTGCTGGGTCGTCACCAGGACCCGCTCGCCCTGCTGCTCCACCTTGACGACGGGCGTGGACAGCCTCACCTCCGGCTTGCCTTCATCGAGCATGGCATTGATCAGGCTGATGGTGCCGTCCTTGAAGCTATAGCGGCCGCAGGCATCGACGAACGCGGTCATGTTCCAGCCCGGCAGTGACCACCAGCGCGCCACATCGGCGTAGGAGGCTCGATCGCTGGTGGTGTGCGCGATACCGGACACATAGGCATCGACAAAGTTGCGTTGCAGGGGCGTGAGCTGCAGTTGGTTGAGGCGATCAGCCCCGCTCATGGCGTCGACTGCGAGCAGCTCCTTCCAGGTGTGCTTGGCATCGTAGGGCCGTTCCCACAGCTTGGGCGCATCGGCGAAATATTCCTTGATCGCCTTGGAGATGGCGATCATGTCCTCGAGGGCTGGTTCAATGGACTTGCCTTCGTGAATGATGCGGACGGTCTGCTTGTCCTCGACGAAGGGTTCGGGGGTTTCCTTCAGCGGCAGACCATAGCGCTGCACCTCGGCCCAGACGAAGGGCTGGGTCCAGTGGATCCAGGTGCCGCCCAGCTCGACCTTGTGGCCGGCGAACTCGCTGCTGAAGGTGCGCCCGCCCAGACGGTTGCGGGCTTCCAGCACGAGCGTCCGGTAGCCGTTCTTCATGCTGTCGCGGGCCGCCGTCACGCCGGCGAAACCGCCGCCGATGATCACCACGTCGTAATCGCAGTCGGCGAACTTGCCGGCGACTTCCGGCTTGCCCTCGGCCGATGCGGTGAGCGAAGCACTGCCTGCCACCGCAACCGCGCCGGCAGCGCCGACGACACCCGCATTGCGAAGGAATTTGCGACGGCTGACTCCGTCATTCTGCATTTCACCCATTTCCACACCTCTGAGCATGTTGTGATGCCTTGCGGCCTTGTCGGCCAACATGCCAGAGGCGGGCGCGCTCCGATTGCCAGGCCACGCCAGGGTTTTGCCATTGGGTGCCAAATTGTCCTGGGGGCGCTCAACCGCGCACTCAGGGCGCGCCGAGCTGCCGCTTGAAGCCGGGCAGGCGGGGATCGCCGGGGGCGACTTGTTCCAGTTGGCGGGCAATGGCACTGGCTTGGTCACGCCGGCCGCTGACGGCATGGAGATAGGCCAGGGCGTAGAGCAGGTCGCTGTCTGCCGGGTTCTGTTCCAGGCCGGACTCCAGAGCCGCCCGGGCAGCGTCCGGGCGCTGTAGCTGTAAAAGCAGCAGGCCCTGGTTGTAGCGGATGCGCGGATTGCGTGGGAGCTCGCGAGCGGCGATGTCAAGCCATGAACTCGGCCTTGTCACGCTCCACCAGCAGCAGGGCCAGCAGGTAGGCGAGGTTGCCGTGGTCCGCGGAGGACAGGTCGGGCAGTGCGACGCCCTCGTGCAACGCCTGCTCAGCCTCGTCCAGGCGCAGCAGTCCGTTGGCCAGCGTGGCCAGGTTGACCCGGGCCGGGGAGAAGTAAGGATATATTTTCAGTGCCTGGCGATACTGCTCGAGGGCCTCCAGCTGGCGATTCTCGCGTTCAAGTAGTACCGCCAGATTGAGACGGTTGCCAGGCAGGTCGGCGTTGCCGCGCAGGCGCCGTTCGTAGTCCGCCAACTGCTCCCTGAAGGCGGCGCGCCGGTCCTCGGGCAGGGCCAGTGAAGGGATTCCCGCGAGCGCCCGCAGGGCCTCGTCGCGGACGGCTAGGTCGGGGTCATCCAGCAGCGGCAGCAGTTGCCGGACTCGCTCCACCGGCGGCTCGCCGGCAAAGGCGGAAATGGCATAGGCCCGCACCAGCGGGCTGTCGTCCCTCAACGCCTGACGCAGGGTCGGCAGGGCCGGCGGGCCCAGGCTGGCCAGTTGCTCGGCCGCGCTGGCGCGGACGATGGCGGGCTTGCCCAGGTCCTCGATCATGCCGCGCAGCAGGGTCAGGGAGTCCCCACTGCCATTGCCCAGTCGTGGTCGGAGCTTTTCCAGGCCTTCGCCTGTTCGGTGTGGCAAACGAGGCAACTTTCGGCTGGGGCATACCCCGCCGGGTTCTGGGCCAAGGCGGGATGCTGCGCTGCATACCCGTTCCCTAGCCAGGGGGCGAGCAGCAGGCACAGCACCCGCGTGCCTAGTCGCACGGGTATTAGGCTCAATGACCGGTACCGCCATGGCTTCATGGGGCTTTCTTCTGTTTCTGCAGGAAGTCCTGTACCAGGTTAGAGCGGTCGAATGACTTCGCTGGCTGCACCGGTGGATACTCCGCCAACGTCTTCAGATGGGCGCCTATCAGCTCACCCATGGGGCCTCCTATCCATGCCGATTTCTGGATCATGTGCCCATAGGAGTCCTTGCTGTCGTAGCTCTCGAAAGGATCGCTGCGCAGGTTGAACAGCAGCGGCGCGAACAGCGGGACCACTGGGGCGTAATAGTCTTCCTTGGTGGAGAAATGCAGCTTCCAGGGGCCCATGCGCACGGCGGTCAGCTTGCTTTCGATGTAATAGAGAATGCTGGTGCGCTTGCTCTCGGGAGACTTGCCGGTCCAGTAGTCGAGGTTATTGATGCCGTCGATGTACTGTTTCTGCTCCTGCCTCATCCGCTCGGCCACATCGGGCACGCCAGCCACGGCGGCGAAGGTGGTGAACATGTCCTGGTGCGCCTGGATACCGTTCAGGATCTGCCACGGCTTGACCACGCCCGGCCAGCGCAACATTGAAGGCACGCGTACGCCTCCTTCGTAGGTAGTCATCTTCTCGCCACGGAAGGGGGTGGTGGCTCCATGGGGCCAGGAGGAATGCTCGGGGCCGTTGTCGGTCGAGTACCAGACGATGGTGTTGTCCTCTAGGTTGTTGGCCTTGAGAAAATCAAGAACCATGCCGATGTCATGGTCGTGTTGCAGCATGCCGCTGCCTTGCGTGTCGTCCTCGTGGGTGTATTTGGCGGCGGCGTGGCGCCACTTGTCGTTGAGGTGGGTGTAGATGTGCATGCGGGTGGTGTTGAGCCAGACGAAGAAGGGCTTGTCTTCCTTCTGCGCCTTGCGCATGAAATCCAGCGCCATGGGGATGACCTCGGCACCGTCGAAGTCCTTCATCCTCTCCATGGTCAACGGTCCGGTATCTTTGATCGCCTGTTTGCCGACACGACCGAAGCGTGGGTCTACAGTTGGGTCGTCAGTGTCGCTGGCGAAGGTGTGCAACACACCACGGGTCTGGAACTTCTTGGCATAAGCCTCCGGGCCGCCGGGATAGGCCTTGGCGAAGTTCTGGTAGTCGAGGTACTCGTGCTGTTCCTCGGTATTAAGGTGGTAGAGGTTGCCGAAAAACTCGTCGAAGCCATGTACGGTTGGCAGGTTGGGATTGTTGTCGCCCAGGTGGTTCTTGCCGAACTGGCCGGTGCGGTAGCCGGACGACTTCAACACTGCCGCCAGACTAGGGGAGGCAGCCTGCAGGCCGAGCTTCTCGCCAGGCTGGCCGACCGTAGTCATGCCCGAGCGGATCGGGTACTGGCCAGTGATGAACGCGGCGCGGCCGGCGGTGCAAGATGGCTGGGCGTAATGGTCGGTGAAGCGGATGCCCTGCATGCCGATGCTGTCGATGTTCGGCGTGGTATAGCCCATGGTGCCCATACCGTAGGCACTGACATTCTGCCAGCCGATGTCGTCGCCCCAGATGACCAGAATGTTGGGTTTGGCCGGCTGGGCCTGCGCCAGTGGCGCGGCCAGCAGGGCGTAGGTTGCGCCGGCCAGGGCCAGGCGCTTGATGTAATTGAGCATGAGCTCTTTCCCCATCGTTGAATGTGAATGCCTAAGCCTGGGTTCTTCAGCTACTCAGCGCCTCGACCAGATTCGCGCGCAGCTCGGGCCTGCCAGCATAGGGATCGGGCGGATTGCGTTGCTCGACAATCGCGTCGAAGCGCTCACGCACCGAACCCAGAGCATGGGGATGCGAATAAATATAGAAACTGCGCTGGCGGATCGCCTCGAAGGTCATCTCGGCGATCTGCTCGGTGCTGACCTTGGCCGCGCCGGTGGCCTTCTGGTTCTGGGCTAGGGCGATGGCCTGGGAGCGGGTCAAGCCCGCAGCATTGGCCAACTCCTGCGGACGATTGCGCGCCGACTGGCTGATCCCGGTGGGTACGAAGTACGGGCAGAGCACCGAGCAGTGCACCTGCGCGGAGACCAGGGCGAGGTCGTGGTACAGCGACTCGCTGAGCGATACCACGGCCTGCTTGCTGAGGCTGTAGGCGCCCAGGGTCGGCGCGTTGAGCAGGCCGGCCATCGACGCGGTGTTGACGATGTGCCCCTCGTACTCCGGGTCGGCTGCGGCAGCGGCGAGCATCAGCGGGGTGAAGATGCGTACCCCGTGGATCACGCTGCGCACGTTGACACCCAACACCCAGTCCCAGTCCTCCTCGCTGTTTTCCCAGACCAGGCCGCCGGCGAGCACGCCGGCGTTGTTGAACAGCAGGTGCACGGCACCGAACTCGGCGATGGCCGCGTCGGCCAGCGCCTGGATCTGCTCAGCCTGGGAAACGTCGGTGCGTCGGCCAATGACTGCGGCGCCGCGGCCGCGCAGCTCGGCAACGGTGGTTTCCAGCGCTTCGGCCTGGATATCCGCCAGCACCAGCTTCATGCCAAGGTCCGTCGCCATCTCGGCAAAGGCCTTGCCGAAGCCGGAGGCGGCGCCAGTGATCACCGCTACGCGTCCTTTGAAGTCCTTCATTCGGCCACCTCGATGGTCTCCAGCGCGCGGCGCAGGGCGTCCGGCAGCGGCACTGGGCGACGCGTCACGCGGTCGACGTAGACATGCACGAAGTGGCCCTGGGCCGAGGCTTCATCGTTGTCGTTGGCGAACAGGCCGACCTCGTAGCGCACGCTCGAGGTGCCCAGGCGGGCGACGCGCAGGCCGGCGCGGACAATGTCGGGGAAGGCGATTGAGGAGAAGTAGCCGCAGTTGGTTTCCACAACCAGGCCGACGGTCGGGCTGCCGACGAAATCCAGCAGGTTCTGCTCGAGCAGCCAGCCGTTCACCACGGTGTCGAACCAGCTGTAGTAGATGACGTTGTTGACGTGGGCGTAGACGTCGTTGTCCATCCAGCGCGTGGTGATGTCGCGGAAGTAGCTGTAGTCGCTGCGGTTGTGCGCTACGGGTTTGCTCATGGCTTCAGGCCTCCTGCTTCATGCGGCGCACGCGGATGTCCGCCTGCTCTTTGTGTCCGGACATGTGCTCGTAGCCGCACAGGCGCGAGCAGTATTCGCCGACCATCACGCTGGCGGCGTCGGTCAGCACACGCTGGTAGGTGTGGGTCTTGATGAACTTGCCGACCCACAGCCCACCGGTGTAACGGCCGGCGCCCATGGTCGGCAGGGTGTGGTTGGTGCCGATCACCTTGTCGCCGTAGCTGACGTTGGTGCGGTGGCCGAGGAACAGGCCGCCGTAGCTGGTCATGCGCTGCAGGTACCAGTCCGGGTCCTTGGTCATCACCTGCACGTGCTCGGAGCACAGGCGCTCGGATACCTCCAGGGCTTCCTCGTCGCTGTCGCACAGGTAGATCTCGCCGAAATCGTTCCAGGCGACGCTGGCCACCGGCGCGGTGTCCAGGCGCGACAGCACCAGTTCAATAGCGGCCGGCAGTTCTTCGGCGATTTTCTTGCTCGTCGTTACGCAATAGGCCGGCGAGGTCGGACCGTGCTCGGCCTGGCCGAGCAGGTCGACGGCGACCAGTTCGGCGTCCACCGTGTCGTCGCAGATCACCATGGTCTCGGTCGGGCCGGCGAACAGGTCGATGCCGACGCGGCCGTACAGCTGGCGCTTGGCTTCGGCGACGAAGGCGTTGCCCGGGCCGACGATCATGTCCACCCCGGCGATGCTCTCGGTGCCGATGGCCATCGCGGCGACCGCCTGCACGCCGCCGAGGCAGTAGATTTCATCGGCGCCGGCCAAGTGCATGGCAGCGACGATTTCCGCGCAGGGCTGGCCGTCGAACGGCGGTGCGGCGGCGATCACGCGCTTGACGCCGGCGACCTTGGCGGTCAGCACGCTCATGTGCGCGCTGGCGATCAGCGGGTACTTGCCGCCGGGGATGTAGCAGCCGACCGAGTTGACCGGAATGTTGCGATGGCCGAGCACCACGCCCGGCAGGGTCTCGACTTCGACGTCGTGCATCGAGTCTTTCTGGATCTGCGCGAAGCGGCGGATCTGCGCCTGGGCGAACTGGATGTCGTCGAGGGTCTGCTGCGACAGGCTGGCGATGCAGGCGTCAATCTGCGTCTGGCTGAGGCGGAAGTTCTCCGGCGACCAGTTGTCGAACTTTTCGGAGTACTCGCGCACCGCCGCGTCGCCGCGTTGCTCGATGTCGGCGAGGATGCCTTCGACGGTGGCGCGCACCTGCGCCTGGTTGCTGGCCTTGGCCTGGGCCGACTGGCCTTTCTTGAGGTGTTGGATCATGGGCGTTTTCCTATGGGGCTCGGGGAAATGCCGCCTTAGGCGGCCTGAAGGACGTGGACTGGCGGCCTTGCGACTGCCAGGACGATGACTGCGGCCAGCACGAAAAAGCTCATCACCAGGCAAAGGCTGTAGGCCGTGCCGCCGCTGGCGGCATTGAGGGCACTGGTGAGCGAGGGGCTGATCGCCCCGCCCAGGTTGCCGATGCTGCTGACCAGGGCAATGCCGACGGCGACCGACGCGCGGGGCAGGTACTCGGACGTCAGGGCGAAGAACACCGGTGGTAGCGAGGCGATGCCTAGCATTGCCAGGCTCAGGCCGGCGAGCGAGACCACGAGATCGCCCTGGGCGAGGGCAACGATCACCAGTCCGCAGGCGGCCACCAGCGCCCCTGCAGTGAAATGCCAGCGGCGTTCTCGGCGGCGGTCCGAACTACGGCTGAGTAGGAGTACGCCGGCTGCCGCGAACAGCTGCGGCAGGGTGGCGTAGGCGCCGACCTCGAGCACGTCGGAGACCCCCCAGCTCCTGATCAGTGTCGGCGTCCAGAAGGCGATGGCATAGGTGCCCGCCACCATCAGCACATAAGCGAGCGACAGGGCCCAGACCTTGGCGTCGCCCAGCAGGTCGCGCAGCGAGCGGTGACTGGCCATGGCCATCGACTGGTTTTCCGAGTCGAACTGCTCCTGCAATCGTGCCTTTTCTCCGGGGCTCAGCCAGGCGGCTTGCTCGGGGCGGTCGGCGAGCAGGAACCAGGCCAGCAGGCCAAGCAGCGGCGCAGGCGCACCCTGTGCCAGGAACAGCCACTGCCAGCCGTGCCAGCCGTTGAGGCCATCGAGGAATTTCATGATGGCCCCGGACAGTGGGCCGGCGATCAGGCTGGCGAAGATGGCGCCGAGCAGGAAGATGGCGATTATCCGTGCGCGTCGTGCCGGTGGGTACCAGTAGGTGAGATAGAGCAGCGCACCGGGGGTGAATCCCGCCTCGAACACGCCAAGCAGGAAACGCATCGCATAGAACTGCGTCGGCGTCTGCACGAACATCATCGCCATCGCGACGACGCCCCAGCAGACCATGATGCGCAGCAGCGTCTTGCGCACGCCGATCTTCTCGAGCATCAGGTTGCTCGGCACCTCGAAAAGCAGGTAGCCGATAAAGAAGATGCCTGCACCCAGGGCATAGACGGCATCGCTGAAGGCCAGCGTCTCCTTCATCTGCAACTGCGCATAGCCGACGTTGATGCGATCGAGGAATGCCACGACGTAGGCCGCCAGCAGCAGCGGCATGATGCGCCAGCTGATCTTTAGATAGAGGGCTCGATTGTCTGTAGTTTCATTGAGGGGCATGCCAGTCTCCTGATTGTTGTTGTGATGGGCGTGCAGGGGAGGGGCTAGGCGGTGGAGCGCAGCACCAGTCGCCCTGGCAGTTCGCGTAGCGCGTCGGCGACGCGGCCTTGCGGTCGACCTGCATCGAGGAGCTGGATGGCGCAATCGATCATCTCGTTCAGCGGTTGCCGCACCGTGGTCAGGTCGTTCTCCGGATAGGCGGCGGCGCGGATGTCGTCGAAACCGACCACGGCCACGTCTTCCGGGACGCGCAAAGTAGTGTTCATGCGCAGGTGGCTGAGTACGCCCAGGGCCATCAGGTCGTTGGCGCAGAACACCGCATCGATGACTGGCTGGCCGGCTTCGAACAGTCGGGCCGCCGCATCGCGTGCGCCTTCGTAGCTGTATCCACCCTGCTCGCAGGCGACCAGGCGCTGGCCGTGTGCGGCCAGGCCGCGCTCGAAGCCGAGGAGGCGGTCGGTGGTCGTGGAGACGCTCGGATCGCCGGTTACGAAGGCGCAGGCGCGGCGGCTCTTGCCCACCAGGTACTCGGCCACCAGAGTGCCCATGCGCTGGTTGTCGCAGCACACCGACCAGACCGTCGGGTTGTCGACACGGCGATTCATGAACACCACCGGCACACCCTGGCGTCTGCATAGATCGGACATGTGCGATGACAGCCGCGCCGCAGTCACGACGATGGCGTCGACCTGGTACTGCAGCAGCTGTGGCATCAGCTCGTCCGCATCGCGGCCCGGCGGTACCACGAACAGCAGCAGCTGCCGGCCGGTCCGCTGCAATTGCAGCGAGAATTCCTCGATGGTGGCGGGATAGAAGGGGTTGAGCATGTCGCCCACAACCAGAGCGACGATGCCGGTGCGCCGCCGGTTCAGCGAGCGCGCGATGGCGCTGGGGCGATAACCCAGTTCATTGGCCAAGGAGAGAATGCGCTGGCGCAGGTCGTCGGAGATGCGCGACTGCTCGTCGAAGGCGCGGGTGACGGTGGAGGTGGCCACCCCGAGGCGTTCGGCCAGCTGCCGGGCGGTGGGTCGTCCGCCCTGGGCATGGTTCTCGGAAGGGATGGAATCGTGCGTCATCATATAGCCTCGGCTGTCGTGCACACGTGTGCACGCCTGGGCTGAATGCTGCCTCCTTCATGTGTAGGCTGCCCCCTCCCTAATGGGGTGGGATAGAGGGATCGGGACTGGCTGTGCTGCGTTGGGCCTCGCGGGGCTCGGACCAACCTACGGGGAGCGGCATGGGGTTCGGACTCTTGTAGGTTGGGACTGAGCGTAGCGAAGCCCAACGCTGGGGCTCACTACGGGAGACGTTTCAGATGACCAGTTCGATCAGGAAGGGGCCCGAGTTGCGGTTGGCCCGGGCGAACAAATCATTGAACCCTTCCATGCTGCTGGTACGGGCCGCTTCCACGCCCATGCCGTTGGCTATGCGCACCCAGTCGAGGTTCGGGTTGCCAATATCCAGCATGCCCATCGCCGTCATGCCCGCGCTGGCACCGACATTGTCCAGTTCATGTTGGAGGATCGCGTACTTGCGGTTGGCCAGCACCACCACCGTGACGTCCAGGCGTTCTCGTGCCATGGACCAGAGTGCTTGCAGGGTGTACATGCCCGAGCCGTCCGCCTGCAGCGTGACGACCCGCCGCTCTGGCGCGGCTACCGCCGCGCCCAGGGACAGCGGCAGGCCATCGCCGATGGCGCCGCCACCCACCTGCAACCAGTCGTGCGCGGCGGCATGCAGTGTGCCGGCATAAAGGGCCGGACCGAAGGTGATGCTTTCATCGACCACGATTGCCTGCTCCGGCAGCAGGGCGGCGAGCGACTGTCCGAGCGTCTGGGGTGTAATGGTGCCCTTGGCGACCGATGCTTCCTGGGCGCGCTCCATGGGCATCGGCAGAGGGCCACCGAGTTCCTCTGCCAGGCGTCCCAACGCGTCCACCAAGTCTTCTTCCGGACGGGCGAGGACGTGGACGGTGGCGTCCTCCGGGTAGGGGCGAGGCGCCTTTCCGGGATAGGCGAAGAAGGTGGCCGGTGCCGGCGTGCCGACGAGGATGACATGGGCGATGCCGGCCAGTTTTGCCCGTGCGGCATCGCCAGAATAGGGCAGGCGCTCCACCGCGAAGCGACCACGACCACGGGCCACGCGCGGGTTGGATACCGTCGACAGCAGGCATGCACCGGTGGTGTTGACGATTCGATGGGCAGCGGCCAGCGCCTCCTGTCCAAGGGCCTTGCCGGCCAGCAACAAGAGGGTTGGTTGGCCGGAGCGCAGTATCCGGGCGGCCCGCTGCAGGATGTCCGGTGCGACCTTGGGCGCCGGAATCGGCGGCAGGGGCACCGCGACCACGCCGCCGCTATCCCAGCAGACGTCCGAGGGCAGGATCAGGGTCGCGACGCCGCCCGGTGCGCTGCGGGCAGCTTGCACCGCAACGGCGGCAGCGGAGCCCACCGAGCCTGCCGATGTCGCCGTACGGGTCCAGACCGAAACCGGGCGGGCCCAGCCCTCCGTATCGGCGGTCAAGGGGGCGTCGTAGGGGCGATGGTGGGTCGCCTGATCTCCAACGATGTTCACCATCGGAGTCTGCGCACGTCGCGCGTTATGCAGGTTGGCCAGGCCATTGGCCAGGCCGGGGCCGCAATGCAGAAGGGTGGCGGCGGGTTTTTCGGCCAGTCGCGCGTAGCCGTCGGCGGCCCCGGTCACCACGCCTTCGAACAGGCCCAGCACGCAGCGCATACCGGGGATGCGGTCGAGGGCGGCAACGAAGTGCATTTCACTGGTGCCGGGGTTGGCGAAGCAGGTATCGACGCCAGAGGCAAGCAGGGTTTTCACCAGGCTTTCTGCGCCATTCATTCGCAGGGTGTTGTCGCGCATGGTGGTTATGTCCGTTCAGCGATTGAGGCCGGGCGTGGCGCGGCGAGGTGTTTGGCAGGGATTCCAAGCAACAGCAGCAGGCTGCCGAACACCAGCAGGATGGCGATCAGGTCAAACGCCAGGTAGAGGCTGCCAGTTGCGTTTTTCACCGCGCCCACTGCCGTCTGGCTGAGCACGCCGGCCAGATTGCCGATGCTGCTGATGATGGCGATGCCGCCGGCTGCGCCGGACTTGCTCAACAGGGCCGGTGGAATGGTCCAGAACAGCGGCATGGCCGACAACGCGGCGGCGGCGCCCAGGCTCATCAGCGCCATGGAAAACACCGCATGCCCATGCGCCAGGTCCAGCAGGCAGAAGCTGGCGGCGGCCACCAGCATGGTCAGGCCCAGGTGCCAGCGGCGCTCCATATGGCGATCCGAGCTGCGGCCAAGCAGGTACATGGCACAGAGACCGCCAAGGAACGGCAACGCCGTGACCAGGCCGATCAGCTTGAGGTCTTCCAGCCCGAAGCCGCGCACAAGAGTCGGCAGCCAGTAGGACACGGTGTTGGCGCCGCTGTAGATGCAAAAGCACACCAAACCTGCCACATAAAGCTGCGGGTCGCGCAATACGTCTGCGAAACCGTGGTGCTTGACGGTGCCCGTCGAGTCGTTGGCCAGCGCCTGCTGGAGCTGGTGTTTCTCCTCTTCGTCGAGCCATGTGGCCTGTTCGGGGCGGTCAGTCAGCCAGAAACGTCCGATCACCCCCAGCAGCACCGCCGGCAGGCCAGTGAGAATGAACAGAACCTGCCAGTCGCGCAGACCGAGCCAGCCGTGCAGGTGCGCCATGATGGTTCCTGAAAGTGGGCCACAGACCATGCCCGCGACCATGCCGGCCATGAAGAACGACGCAGTGATGCGCCCGCGCTGGGCTGCGGGGAACCAGTAGGTGAGGTAGAGGATCAGCCCCGGGAAGAAGCCCGCCTCGGCTATACCCAGCAGGAAGCGCGCAGCGATCAATTGGTTAGGTGTGGTGACGAAGGCGGTAGCGACGGTGATCAAGCCCCAGAGGATCATGATCCGCGTCAGCGTGGCGCGCGCCCCGACGCGCTGCATGTAGAGGTTGCTGGGCACCTCGAAGAGGATGTAGCCCAGGTAGAAGATACCGGCTCCGATGCCGTAGGCGGCATCGCTGAGGGCGATGTCCTCCGCCATGCGCAGCTTGGCGAACGACAGATTCAGACGGTCGATGGCATTGATGATGAAGGCCAGCATCAGGAAGGGCAGCAGTCGCCAGATGACCTTGGTGAATGTGCGCTTGAGTTGCTGGGCCGGTACTGCGGAGGTGGCCGGGAAGGGCTGGATGGCATCGCTCATGGAACCGCTCCTGCGGAAAAGCCGGATTGTTGTTGTAGTGGGGCCTCGGCAGGCCGCAGGGCCGAGTATGGAGTGGCCTCGTGGCAGGATGTTCCGTATTTCTGATTGCGCTCAACTGATTGATTTCAGGTGGAATAAGTCCTGTTGATGCGTAGGACTCCAGATGCTTTTCCGGTTTTTCGCGCGGACTAGGCTCCAGCGGGCGGGCCGTCCATCGCTTCCGCGCGAATGGTGTCGTCCTGTCGGCGATCCTCCGGCCAGATGACCTTGATGGCCTCGCCGTCCAGACGATAGGTGTGGCAGCTATTGATCAGGCTGGGACGCGGTAGGGGACGGTCGCTGACCAGTCGCTCGCGGAGATTGTCATGCTTGCGGAGCAGGGCGAAGTGCGCCTGGTAGGCAGTGGTGGCCATCGGACCGAAGAGTTCAGTCAGGTGGGTGCAACCGCTGGCGCCACCTACCCGCGCCTTGATCCTGGGCATGAAGCCGGGTCCGATCCGTAACCCCGCCAGGGCGGCATAGGCGGACTCGATCTGTGCGCAGTAGGGCGTCGGGCCGGCATGGGTCCTGGCCGTCACCTGCTGGATTACCAGCTCCCGGTCCAGGGTCATGGTGATGTGCATGTGATGGATTTCCCCATCGGCGGGCACGACGCGGAACAGCATGTCGGCATCAACTGGGGTGATATCGCGCATTTCGCCTTCCACATCCAGCAACCCGTCCTCGCGCAGGTAGGCGGTGCAGGTGACGTGGCGGGTATGGAGGAGCGTGCGCGTTTGGCTCATGGCGAGGGTTCCGTGACGAGTGTGGAAACCTCAGGGTAGGGGAGGAAATGGGACAAGCCGCCCCCCATGTGGGGAGGGGCGCGAGTGGGTTTCAGTCGATGAGGTTGTGGTTGCGTGCCCAGACCATGGCGTCGTAGCGGCTGGAAACACCGAGCTTGACGAAGATATTGCGCAGGTTCCACTTCACCGTTTCCAGGGTGATGTCCAGCGTATGCGCAATGCGTTTGCTGGACATTGCCTGGGCCACCAGGCTGAGGATTTCCAGTTCGCGCGGCGTCAGCACCGGCTGTTGCTCGGGAGTCGCCGCGCGGCGTGGACGGGGCATCGCAGCGTTTGCCGAACAGGGATCGGTGAGCTTGACGAGTAATCCGTCCACGTATTCGCCGATTGGGCCTTCCTGGGGGTGTTCCTCGGTCAGCCGGTGCAGCAGTTTCTCCGTCAGGGCGCCTTCGTCCAGCAGGGTGCGGACCAGGCCGAACTCCTGGGCGGTCGCCAGCATGCCGGTGAGGACGGCGACCGACTCATCGGGCCGCTTGAGATCGTGTAGGACATCGGCGTGGAGCAGGTCGGCCAATACGGCAAAGCGCCCGCGATTGAAGCGCTCGGCGTAGTCGCGGACCTCGTGCAGCGCCTCCAGCGCGCGCTCCGAGTCCACGCTGCGCAGCAGGCGGGCCCGGGCCAGGGCGGCGAGGGCCGGCAATTCGGCGCGAGCGCCCTGTTCAGTGGCATGGGCTTGCGCCAGTTCCTCGAGGCTCGCCAGCAGCTCGGTGGCGCGAATGCGGTTGCCCTTGATCAACAAGACGCGGATTTGCTCGGCGAGCAGATGGGCCACCGGCCTGAGCTGCCCCAGGCATCGCAAATGGGCGATCTGTTGCTGGAGAAAGCCCAGCGCCGCGTCCGGGCCTTTCTGCAACAGGTCGAGCCGTGCGCGGACCATGTTGGTGCGCAGGATCACGTCCGGCACCGAGGAGTGCAGCAGCCCGAAGCGGTTGGCAATCAACTCGCGGGCGTCGTCGATGCGGTCGAGTTCGTAGAAGGCGTCCGACAGCATGCTGGCGCACAGATTGGCGCAGATCGAGCGATGGCCGTGCTCGCGCGTCGAGCGTTCGAGCAGTTCCGAACCCAGGCGTTCGGCTTCTTGCACATCGCCGGCCAGCATGTGCGCGGTGACCTGCGCCGACTCTGCCACCAGCGCCATGTCGTTGCCGCGATCCTCCGGCGGGATGGGGTGGACGTCGAACAGTCTTCGCGCATCGGCGTAACGGCCCGCGATGTAATAGGCAACGGTCAGGGTGGCCAGCAGCATGTAACGCAAGAAGGGGTTTTCCATCGGCGCATCGCGCACCGGCTCCAGCAACTGTACGGCGCGATCGGAATCGTCATCCTGCACCGCGATCGCGGCGCGGATCAGCGCCAGGCCGTTGGCCAGTTCTGGATGGTCCTGCATGTCGCTGGCTTCCAGTCGGATCAGCCAGGACTTCGCCCGTCCCGGGCGGGAGGTGAGGGCAACGGTCACGCAGGCCAGGAAGAGCAGGCGCTGGTTGCGGAACAGCACCTCTTCCGGAAGGTGCTCGAGCAGCCGCAGCGTGGGGGCCAGGTAGTCGAGAGTCCAGGTAGCGGGTGCCGAGCGTTCGATCACCTGGGTGGCGAGCTCGATATCTTCACCAAGGCTGGCATGGCGCACTGCCTCGGTCAGGCAGTTGTGCTCCGCGAGCCAGCGGGCGCCCTTGCGGTGCAGCTCGCGCACCTGGTCGCTGCCGCGACGTTCCAGGCGCGTACTGAGGAACTCGCCGAACAGGGGGTGGAAGCGATACCAGGCCTGGCGGTCGTCGGAATCCATGCGATAGATCAGCAGGTTCTCGTCCTCCATGCGCTTGATCAGGTCGCCAGACTGGGCATTGCCGGTAACGGCCTTGGCCATTGCGGCGCTGAAACGGCGGAAGATCGACAGAGTCTCAGTGAACTCCACCATCTCCGCTGGCAGGTGCGCCACCACTTCCTCGCTCAGGTAGGCCTGCAGATCGCTGGAGCGCCAGACCAGGTCCTGGAGGATGGCGCGGCTGTCGGCGCGGTTCTTCAGCATGACCACGATCAGTTGCAGGCAGGACGGCCAGCCGCTGGTCAGGTCATGGATCAGGCTCAGCTCGTCCGCGTTGATCCTGTTGGCCCCGAGGTTCTCTTCCACGAATGTGCGCGTCTCGGCCATGTCGAATGGCAGCTCGACGCTCTCGATCTCGGCCACCTGGTCCATGACCCGCAACCGTGAAAGGCTGAGCGGTGGCGTGACCCGCGAGGCGAGTACCAGATGCAGGTTGCCGGGACCGTGGTCGAGGAGTTTCTGGATAAGCTTGTGCGCCAGGGGGGCCTCGATGTGGTGATAGTCGTCGAGGATCAGGTAGAGCTCTTTGGAAAGCATTGCCGCGGCGTCGACTATGGTCGTGACGGTGGCATCCATCGCGCTGGTCGTGTTTTCGTCGCGCAGCAGCTCAATGTCCACTTCGATGCCCAGGCGCCGCAGTGCTTCCAGCAGTGCTGCGCAGAATGCCGCGTAGCCCTTGTCATCCGCCGTCAGTGAAACCCAGACGACTTCCGCCCCCGCCCGCAGCCTCGATTGGCGCCATTGGGCCAGCAAGGTGGTCTTGCCGTAACCCGCCGCACCGGTGATGAGCACGAGCCGGCAGTGGTGCATGCGCTCCAGTTGTGCCAGCAGGTTGTCGCGCATCACATGCCTCGTGCCGATGCGCGGCGGCGAGAACTTGGTGGAGACCAAGTGCCTGGGTGTCTTTGTTGTCAACTTCTTGTCCCCGGTTCACGGTCTGCGAAGGACAGAACGTACGAAAGGATGGATCGGTTTTGCCGATTCAGCTAACCGCGCCAGCCCGCTGGTCCTTCCATCGGATGGAACTCGGTCGGCGACGCTAGCGAAGCGCCTTTGCCACGTCAAGAAAGTCCGGGCGCCGTTCGTGGCGCATTCCCGCCCCATGGCTGGATGCCTCTTTCGTCCCAAAAAGGGAGGGGACGTGGCACCGGGCAGCTTCCTTAAGATCGCGTTGGACCATCCACTGCGCTTGCGAGAAGGAAACAATATGAAACTGAACGACAGGGTCGCCATTGTCACTGGCGCGGCATCAGGTCTTGGCCTGGCCACCTGCAATGCGCTGGCAGCGGCCGGTGCCAGGGTCGTCGGCCTCGACCTGGATCAGGAGAAGCTCGACACGGCACTGGGCGACGGCATTCTGGGCATCGCCGTCGATGTTTCCAGCGAGGCCAGTGTCAAGGCGGCCATCGATGCGGTGGTCGATCGCTTTGGCGCCGTCCACGTCGCGGTGAACTGCGCGGGAATCCTCGGGCCGTGCAAGACGATCTCCAAGGGTCAGTTGTTCCCCTCCGAACTCTGGGACCGTGTACTGGCGGTCAACCTCACAGGCACCTTCAATATCATTCGCCATGCAGCCCTGGCCATGACCGCGAACACCCCTGAAGAAACCGGCGAGCGCGGCGTCATCATCAACACCGCCTCCGGTGCCGCGCGGGAAGGACAGATGGGCCAGGCGGCCTACAGCGCGAGCAAGGCCGGTGTCATCGGCATGACCCTGCCGATCGCCCGTGACCTGGCCGAGCACGGTATCCGTGTAGTCAGCCTGGCGCCGGGCCTGTTCGAATCCGGCATGTCGGCGGGCATGCCGGCGAAGGTGTCCGAAAGCATCGTCAACAGCCTGCTGTTCCCGCGTCGCATGGGCCATCCGGGGGAGTTCGCCGCGCTGGTGCGGCACGTGGTGGAGAACGCCTACCTGAACGCGCTGACCCTCGATATCCAGTGTGGTGTGCGCTGATCCTTCGACCTCTTGTGCAGGATCGAGCTTGCTCGCGAAAGGTCGGGCTTGGGATTCGCGAGCTCGCTCGCTCCCACAGATGCTGCGATACCCGTCGAGCGATGCTGATGGATTCGTTACGGCTCTTGTGTAGGAGCGAGCTTGCTCGCGAAAGGTCGGGCTTGGGATTCGCGAGCAAGCTCGCTCCCACAGGTGCTGCGATACCCATCGAGCGATGCTGATGGATTCGTTCGCAGTGGCGATCGAAAAAGCGCAACACGGCTCTTGTGTAGGAGCGAGCTTGCTCGCGAAAGGTCGGGCTTGGGATTCGCGAGCTCGCTCGCTCCTACAAGTGTTGATACCAGGCCACGCCACACTCATCCGTGCTGACGCTGATCTCATTGCGGATCAGTAGATGGTTTAGGTGGGCGATGGCTTCGCCGGTGGCCAGGGTCAGTTGGCTCGGGTCTTCGGTTCGCAGCTTCGCCGAAAACAGCAGCGGGAAGACATCCACCGCTCGCCGTGGCTCCGTCAACCCCTGTCTCAAGCGATCGAGCGCATCGAGCGCGTCGGTTTCCAGTTGGGTCAGGCGCGCATGCAGGCCGTGAAAAGGTTCGTTGTGCGAGGGCAAGACCAGTACCGCGTCAGGCACGCGCCGACGCAGCTTGCCCAGCGAGTGGAGCCAGTCACCTAACGGGTCGGCATCCGGCTCGGTGGGATGCACCGAAACGTTGGAGGATATGCGCGGCAGCACCTGGTCGCCGGAAATCAGCAGTTTTCGCCGGGCGTCGTACAAGCAGGCGTGCTCGGGCGAATGGCCCGCGCCAACCACCACCTCCCAGTTGTATTCGCCGATGTGCACGAGCTCGCCCTCGCGGACGCGTCGGTAGCTGTCTGGCAGGGGGGAAAGCATCCGGCCGAAGCTACCGAAGCGTCGGCCGTATGCGGCCAGTGCCTGATCGTCCCAGCCAGCGCGGTGATAGAAGCCGACTGCATCTTCGGGTGCTGCGCGTCCTGTGTCACCGGCCAGCATCCGGCATTGCAGGTACTCCAGGCGCGTCATCCAGAGGCGGCAGCCGGTCCGTCGGGTCAGCCAGCCGGCCATGCCGACATGGTCGGGATGCAGGTGCGTGGCGAGTATCCGTGTCAGCCGTCCGCCGACCAGCGGCCCCGCGAGCAGTTTCTCCCAGAGCGCCACGCTGTCTTCGCTGAAGATGCCGGTATCCACCAATGCTTGGCCGTCGTCGTCGGCCAGCAGCCAGACATTGATGGCGCCAAGCGACGCCGGCAGCGGCAGTCGGACCCAATGCACGCCTTGTGCGATCTCCAGCGGAACCCCCGTTGCAGGCGGGGCTCCGCAGGGATAGTGGATGTCTGTGCCCATGGGGTCAGGGGAGGCCTCGTCCGACATTGTGTGCTCCAACAGTTGTTCGTTCCGGTCAGGGCCGGGGAGGGCGATTCGATGCGTTCACGCTAGCGGAGGGGGGGAAGGGGGGGCACCCCCCTTTCAGAAAGGGGGGGGAGGACACACCGGCGCTGCTGGCACCCTTTGGCCACTCGATCATTGATTGAGCTGTTTCCGGACCTGGCGGCGGTCGGCGCGAGGTCCCGGTTTCAACCAAGGGGAGGAGACGCCCAGATGAATAACAAGAACAAATCGAATCAGAGTCATCCCGCCAGTTCTCATGCGTTGCGCGCCACGGTGGTCGCCATGTGCGCGATAGCCTGTAGCAGCGCCAACGCTTACGAGATCGATACCGGCAACGAAGACATCCAGCTGCGCTGGGACAACACCCTGCGCTACAACCTCGGCATGCGTGTCGAGGGGCAGGACGATGCGATCCTGAAAAACCCCAACAACGATGACGGTGATCGCAACTTCGACAAGCACAGCCTGGTCAACAATCGCCTCGACATCCTCAGCGAGTCAGACATCGTCTACAAGGGCAAGTACGGCGCACGAGTCAGTGCCGCGCTCTGGTACGACGCGGCATATGCCGGCAGTCTCGACAATGACAATGTGGCGACCTCGAACCACCTCGGCTCCGATGGCCGCCCGGCCCTGGGCCTTAGTCGCTATGCGGACCGCTACTACGAAGGTCCTTCCGGCGAGTGGATGGACGCGTTCGTGTTCGGCGAGTACGACATCGCCGACATGCCGCTGAAGGCGCGCCTGGGTCGTCACACCGTGAACTGGGGCGAGTCCTTGTTGGGGGCTGGTGCCATTCATGGCATTTCCTATGGCCAGGCTCCGCTGGACCAGGGCAAGGCCCTGGCGCTGCCGGGCATCGAAGCCAAGGAGCTGTACCTGCCGCGCAACCAGTTCTCCGCCCAACTGCAGGTCACGCCCGAACTGTCCTTCGCTGCGCAGTACTTCTTCGAGTGGCGGCCGTCGCGTGTGCCCGAGGGCGGCACCTACCTGGGGTTTGCCGACATCTATCTGCAGGGTGGCGAGTCGTTCATCCTCAGCCCGACGCTGCGCGCCACCCACGGTGACGACATCGAGCCGCAGAATTCCGGCGACTGGGGCGTGATGACGCGCTGGAGCCCTGAATGGCTCGACGGCACCCTGGGTTTCTATGTCCGCAATTTCTCCGACACCCTGCCGCAGACCATCCTGCTGGCCAACGCCCGTCCGCAGTACTTCTTCAACTACGCCGACGACATCGACATGTACGGCATCAGCCTGTCGAAGGAAATCGCTGGGGTCAGCGTCGGCCTGGACCTTAACTACCGCCGCAACATGCCGCTGGTCAGCTCCGCCGCCCGGGTAACCTCGGCCGCGCGTCTGCCGGACGACGGCGACATTCTCGGTGCTCGGGGCGATACCCTGCACGGGGTGCTCAACGCCATCGGCACCGTCAGCCCAACGCCGCTGTTCGACAGCGCCAGCTGGTCCACAGAGCTGACCTGGAGCCGCTGGGTGTCGGTCAACTCCGACCCGCTCAACCTGTTCAAGGGCTCGTCGGCCTACAAGGCGGTACCGAGCAACATCGATGAAGTCTCTCGCGACGCCTATGGCCTGGCCGTCAACTTCACCCCGACCTGGTTCCAGGTGTTCCCGGGTGGTGACCTGTCGATGCCGATGAGCTACTCGGTGGGTCTGTCGGGCAACTCGGCAGTGGCCTCCGGTGGTAACGAGGATGCCGGCAGCTATGCCGTGGGCCTCGCGCTCGATCTCTACAGCCGCTATCGCTTCGACCTGAAGTACGTCGACTACTTCGGCGACTACTCGACCAATCCGGTCACCGGCGCCGCTGTGACTCCCAGCGGCAGCCAATCGCTGCTGGAAGACCGTGGTGCCGTGTTCTTCACCTTCAAGACCACCCTCTGAGCGGCGACCGCCGTTCCTGCAAGTCCACGAACGGCGGCCCCGGTTCCACCGGGGCTCCGTTCCGCCATTCGCGCTCCGGCGTGACCGATGTGAGGTGACCAAGGTGTTCAGACAGTTCATTCGTCCGCCATTCGCGATGCTGCTCGCCCTGATGGCGGGACAGGCGCTTGCGCAGCAGGCGTTCATCTCCCCCATGGAAACACCTGCGCAGCACAGCGCGCAGGCGATCCGCGCGCCGCTCAATGCGCTGGCAAGGGCCGGTGAGCGCTTGGTCGCGGCGGGGCAGCGCGGTCATATCCTCTTCTCGGACAATGGCAAGGACTGGGTCCAGGCCCAGGTGCCGGTCAGTTCCGACCTGACTGCGCTGGCATTCCCCAGCACCGAGCAGGGCTGGGCCGTCGGCCACGAAGGCGTGGTCCTGCACAGCGACGACGGTGGCAAGACCTGGAGCAAGCAGCTCGACGGCCGGCAGATCGCCGACCTGCTTGTTAAGCACTACGGCAATCCGGCCAACCCGGATGACGCCGGTGCGCAGCGCCTCAAGCAGGACGCCGAGCTTTTCCTCGCACAGGGCGCAGACAAACCGCTGCTGGACGTATGGTTCGAGGATGACCGCAACGGTTTCGTCGTAGGCGCCTTCAACCTGATCCTGCACACCGCGGATGGCGGCCAGACCTGGACGCCCTGGCTCGATCGCGTCGACAACCCCAGGGCCATGCACCTGTATGGCCTGCGTCCCGCTGCCGGCAGCCTGTTCATGGTCGGTGAGCAGGGCCTGGTGCTGAAGTTGGATGCTGCCCGGCAGCGCTTCGCCAGCCTGGAGCTGCCTTATCAGGGCACGCTGTTCGGTGTGCTGGGCGACGACAACCTGATCCTGGTCTACGGCCTGCGCGGCAATGCCTATCGCAGCCTTGATGGCGGCGCCAGCTGGAGCAGGGCCGAAACCGGCATCGAGGCCGGCATCACCGGTGGTGTGATCGCCGAGGACGGTTCCGTCGTGCTGGCCGGCCAGACCGGTCAGTTGCTGCGCTCCACCGACCGCGGTGCCACCTTCAGCCTCGTCCAGGTCGATCGTGTGGTTCCCAACTTTGCGATGGCACCCGCCGTCGGCGGGGCGGTTGCCCTGGCCGGACTCGGCGGCGTGCGTATCCAGAACTTCAAGCAATAACAAGAAAGCCGGAGAGCCGAGATGGGTACCCACGACCTCAGCGACAACCTGCTGACCATCAGTGACCTGAAAAAATTCGATCCGCGATCGGGCAGCCGCCTGGAGCGGCTGATCTTCAACAACCGCCTGCTGGTCATCCTGCTCTGCGCCGTGGTGACCGTACTGCTCGGCTGGGACAGCACCCGGCTGACCCTCAACGCCGCCTTCGAGAAAACCATCCCGCAGAACCATCCGTACATTCGCAACTTCCTGGAAAGCCGCAACGAGCTCAAGGGCCTGGGCAACGCCGTGCGCGTGGTAGTGGAAAACCGCACCGGCGATATCTTCGACCCGGATTACCTGCAGGCGCTCAAGCAGATCAACGACGAGCTGTTCCTGACGCCCGGCGTCGACCGGGCCAACGTCAAGTCGTTGTGGATGCCGGTGGTGCGCTGGAACGAAGTGACCGAGGACGGCTTCGCAGGCGGGCCGGTCATGCCCGATAACTACACCGGCTCGGAAAAGAGCATCGGCGAGCTGCGCCAGAACATCGGGCGCGCCCAACTGCTGGGTAACCTGGTGGGCACCGATTTCCGCTCTAGCATGATTTTCCTGCCCCTGCTGGACAAGGACAGCGACACTGGAGAACCGCTGGACTACTGGCAACTGTCCAAGCAACTGGAGAGCATCCGGGCCCAGTTCTCCGGCCCGCAGGGCAGTGCAGACCTGAATATCCGCATCGTCGGTTTCTCCAAGGTGGTAGGCGACCTGCTCGACGGCCTGCAGCAGATGATGGTCTTCTTCGCCGTGGCGGCGCTGATCGCCGCGCTGATCATCTACGCCTGGACCCGCTGCGTGCGCAGCACACTGCTGGTACTGAGCTGCTCCTGCATCGCCGTGCTCTGGCAGCTCGGCCTGATCGCCCGCCTGGGCTACGAGCTGGACCCCTATTCGATCCTGGTGCCCTTCCTGGTGTTCGCAATCGGCGTTTCCCATGGCGCACAGAAGATGAACGGCATCATGCAGGACGTGGCTCGTGGCACCCACAAGCTGGTGGCTGCGCGTTATACCTTCCGCCGCCTGTTCCTGGCCGGCCTGACCGCGCTGGTGGCGGATGCGGTGGGTTTCGCGGTGCTCATGCTGATTGACATCCCGGTAATTCAGGACCTGGCGATCACCGCATCGATCGGCGTCGCCCTGCTGGTCTTCACCAACCTCATTCTGCTGCCGGTGATGCTGTCCTACTCCGGTGTCAGTCGTAAGGCTGCCGAGCGCAGCCTGCGCGCGGAGCAGAAGGAAGCCGCCGGCGCCTGGAGGCTCCTGGAGCGCTTTACCCAGCGTCGCTGGGCGGCGGGCTTGCTGGTGTGTTCTGCCGTGATCACGGTCGCCGGCTTCATCGTCAGTACCCACCTGAAGATCGGTGACCTGGACGCCGGTGCTTCCGAACTGCGACCCAACTCGCGCTACAACCTGGACAACGCCTACATCAACTCCAGGTATTCGCTGTCTTCCGACCAGTTCGCGGTGATCGTCAAAACCAGGCCTGAAGGCTGCCTCGAATACCAGACGCTGATCGAGACAGATCGACTGGGGTGGACCCTGCAGCAGGTGCCAGGGGTACAGAGCACCGTTTCTCTGGCCGATGCGGTGCGCAAGATCACCGCCGGTTCCTATGAAGGCAACCCCAAATGGATGTCGATCCCGCCGAACCAGGACGTGCTCAACTATGCCGCCCGCACGGCCAGTACCAGTAACCCGGAGCTGTTCAATACCGAATGTTCGGTCATGCCCTTGGTCGCCTACCTGACCGACCACAAGGCGGAAACCCTCGACCGCGTGGTGAAAGCTGCCGAATCCTTCACTGCCGCCCACAGCACGCCCGAGCGCCAGTTCCTCCTGGCTGCCGGTAGCGCGGGCATCGAGGCCGCCACCAACATCGTGGTCAAGAAGGCCAACTTCACCATGCTGCTCTACGTTTACGCGGCGGTCATCGTGCTCTGCTTCATCACCTTCCGCAGCTGGCGCGCCGTGGTGGTCGCCGTGGTACCCCTGGTGATCACCTCGGTGCTTTGCGAAGCGCTGATGGTGGCGCTGGGCATGGGGGTCAAGGTTGCCACCCTTCCGGTGATCGCCCTGGGCGTCGGCATCGGCGTCGACTACGCGCTCTACCTGCTGAGCATCCAATTGGCCCGGCAACGCGCTGGCGCTTCCCTGGCCGAAGCCTACCGCCATGCCCTGCGCTTCACCGGCAAGGTGGTGGCGCTGGTGGGCGTGACCCTGGCCGCCGGGGTGATCACCTGGGCCTTTTCACCCATCAAGTTCCAGGCCGACATGGGCATCCTGCTGACCTTCATGTTCCTCTGGAACATGCTCGGCGCCCTGGTCCTCATCCCCGCGCTGTCGCACTTCCTGCTGCGTGGCGTCGGCGAATCCGGTAGCCGGATTCCCACGCCCCTGGCAGTCGTTGAGCAGCCCACTCACACCGAATCCAAGACCCCGGCCGCCCATTGCGTATGAGGCGGGCCCTGGCCAAGACGAAACCAGGAATCCATAAGGAAGCACCATGAGCGATACCACTGCAGTGTTCCTCAGCGAGCAGGAAATCATGATCCGCGACTCGGCGCGCAAGGTCGCTGCCGACGTTGTTGCACCCTCGGCGGCAGAGCGCGACCGCAGCGGCGCCTGGCCACGCGGTGAACTGGAAGCCGTGGCTGAACTCGGCTTCCTCGGCATGCTGATACCCGAGGAGTACGGCGGCGCCGGAGCCAGCTTCGTCGAGTACTGCCTGGCCATCGAGGAGTTCGCCGCCGCCGATACCGGCTTCGCTACCCTCATCCACGTGCACAACTCCGTGGGCCTGACCGTGGCGCGTCTGGGCAACGAGGAGCAGAAGCGCAAGTACCTTCCGGACCTCGCCAGCGGCAAGCGCATCGGCGCCTTCCTGCTCAGCGAACCCCACGCCGGATCCGACACTGCGGCCTTCCGTACCCTGGCCCGCCGTGATGGGGACCACTATGTGATCAATGGCAGCAAACAGTTCATCTCCAACGGCAATGAGGCGGGCCTCGGCCTGGTGCTGGCCGTGACCGACAAGGCTGCCGGAAAAAAGGGCAGTAGCCTGCTGATGGTCGATCCGTCGCAAAGCCCCGGCTACGTGGTGGCTCGCGTCGAGCACAAGATGGGCCAGCGCTCGGCCCATGTGGCGCAGATCCAGCTGGAGGATTGCCGCGTGCCGGTAACCAACCTGCTGGGAGCCGAAGGCTCCGGCTACCGCAATGTGATGGGCTCGCTGTCGGAGGGCCGGGTGGCCATCGCTGCGGTGGCCACCGGTACCGCTCGCGCCGCCCTGGCCGCGGCCGTCGGCTATGCCCGGGAACGCGAAGCCTACGGCGCGCCGATCATCAACCTGCAGGGTGTCGCCTTCGACCTGGCCGACATGGCGACCCAGGTGGAGGTTGCCGAGCAATTCATGGTGCATGCCGCGCGTCTTTGCGAGGCGGACGTTCCCTGCGCAAAGGAAGCTTCCATGGCCAAGCTGTTCGCCAGCGAGATGGCTGAGAAGGTCTGCTCCGATGCGCTGCAGATCCACGGAGGCTACGGCTACCTGAACGATTTTCCGGTGGAGCGTTACTGCCGCGATGTTCGCGTGACCAAGATCTACGAAGGCACCAGCCATATCCAGAAGCTGATCATCGCCCGCAGCCTCATCTGAGAGGAGCCCCCTCCAAAGAAGGGGGGGCACTGTTGTGGAGCAGGTCATAACCTGCCTGGGACGATCGACTCGGGTACGCGACATTCGCCCAGGACAAGAACATGCAGATGCAGTTGCCAAGCGATGAGCAGCACCTAGTGGTGAACAGCTTCCGCACCTTCCTCCTTTCCGAGGTGGCGCCGATTGTCCGGGTGTTCCGTGACCGGCCCATTCCGAGGGGAAACCTGCGCGAAATCACCCAGGGTATCGCCGAGTTCGGCTTGCCCGGGGCCAGCCTTGCCAAAGAGCTGGGCGGCATGGGGTTATCCGCGGTGACCGAGGCGATGCTTTTCGAGGAACTCTGCAGCGTTTCGGTGGAGATCGCTGCTTGCGTGATGGTCAATCTGGCGGCGGTAGCGGCGCTGGCCGAGCTGCCCGAGGCCCGCGGCTCCCTGCGCGAGCGCTATCTACCGGATCTGTTGGCAGGGCGCAGCTTCGCTGGCTTCTGCACGAGCGAGGCTGAGACGGACACGGTGGCGGCGAGCTGGGACCTGGACAGCTTTGTCATCGAGGGCGAACAGGGCGCGGTGACCAATGCCCACCTTTGCGATTTCCTCATCGCCCGGGTGCGAATGGCGTCCGGCGCTTGCTGTTACCTGCTGGTGGACCGCGCCGAGCATGGCTACGAAGCACGTGGTGTCGAGCCATCGGGCGTGGGGCGGGCCAGCGGTGCTCGGGTGTCGTTTCACGGCGTCCGGTTGACCGCCAGCCAATTGTTCTGGGACGAAGCCGATTGTTCAGGGGCGAGAGCCAGGCTGCTGGAAAAGGTCCATGCCGGCAGCGGTCTGCTGGCTGTGGGACTGATGCGCGTTGCCCAGGAGGTGCTCATCCCAGCCGCCCAGGAATCCACCGGCATCGACAAGCCGCCCGCCGCGCAACCTCTGGTGGCCGCGCGCATCGCTGAAATGGCGACCCGGCTGGAGGCTGCCAGACTCCTGTGTGTCCGCGCATATTCGATGATGGACGCTGGCTTTCGCTGCCAGATGCAGGCCTCCATGGCGCAATGGTTCGCCACCGAAATGGCGATGGAAGCATGCCGGGCGGCGGCTCTGCTGCATGAGTGGCCGGGAATGGTGGGCGCGCTGGACGTCGAGCGTCTGCTGCGCGAGGTCATCGCCCTGCCTGCGGCCGGTTGCGGGAACGACTTCCACAAACTACTCATCGCGCGGGAACTTACGGGTATCAATGCGCTGGCCTGACCACCCGCTTCCTGCAATTGAACGAACTCCGTCCGATGCCGGAGTTCTTGCTTTAACCGTGGACCGGGGTCCACTTCAAGGAACACCTATGCGCCTTTCGACAGCTTTCGTTGCCACTGCCATTTCCCTGCTCGGCGCCCAGTCCTGGGCGGCAGAGACCGCACCGGCCAGCCCCGCGAAGGCGGCAAGTCCTGTGACAGCCGCCGCGAACCGCGAAGTCCTGAAAAAACTGCCGTTCAGTGATCGCGCCGACTACGAGGCGGCTCGCCGTGGCCTGGTGGCACCTTTCGAGGGGGAGATTCGCAATGCCGATGGCAAGCCGGTCTGGAACACCCATGCGTACGATTTCCTGCAGCAGAAGGACGCCCCGGATTCGGTGAACCCGAGCCTGTGGCGTCTGGCCCAGCTCAACGCCAATGCCGGCCTGTTCCAGGTGACCGAGCGCATTTACCAGGTGCGCGGGATCGATCTGGCGAACATGACCATCATCGAAGGCGTCGATGGGCTGATTATCATCGACCCGCTCTATGTCACCGAGACCGCAAAGGCAGCATTGGATCTCTATTACCAGCATCGTCCGCGCAAGCCGGTGGTGGCGGTCATCTATTCCCACAGTCATGTCGATCATTTCGGGGGCGTGCGCGGTGTGGTCGACGAAGCTGACGTCAAGGCAGGCAAGGTCCGCATCTATGCCCCGGAAGGCTTCATGGAACACGCCATCAGCGAGAACGTCCTGGCCGGCACCGCGATGTTCCGTCGAGGCATGTTCCAGAGTGGCGGCATGGTGCCGAGAAGTGAGCGTGGCCAACTCGATACCGGGATCGGCAAGGGCGCTCCCGTCGGTGGCACCATCAGCCTGATTCCGCCGACCGACCTGATCGTCCAGCCCCTGGAAAGCCACGATATCGCGGGTGTCCAGGTGGAGTTCCAACTGACCCCCGGCACGGAGGCGCCGGCGGAAATGAACCTCTATCTGCCACAGATGCATGCCCTGTGCATGGCCGAGAACGCCACCAGGACGATGCACAACGTCCTCACCCCACGTGGCGCTGAAGTCCGCGATGCCAAGGCATGGTCGAGGTTCATCGATGACAGCCTGGTGCGCTATGGCGACAAGGCCGAAGTGATGTTCGCCCAGCACAACTGGCCGACCTGGGGCGGCGAGGGTATCCGTACGCTGCTGTCCGACCAGCGCGACATGTACGCCTTCATCAACAACCAGACCCTGCACCTGCTCAACCAGGGGCTGACTCCGCTGGAGATCGCCGATGCGGTCAAGAAGCTGCCAGGCGAGCTCGACCGCAAGTGGTACACCCGTGGCTACTACGGCACCCTCAGCTTCAACACCCGAGCCGTCTACCAGCGTTATCTCGGTTTCTACGACGGCAACCCGGCCAACCTCGATCCGCTTCCGCCGGTCGAGTCCGGCAAGCGCTATGTGGCGGCCCTGGGTGGGGCGGACAAGGTGCTGCAACTCATGCGTGCAGCGATGGAGCAGGGCGACTACCGCTGGGCCGCGCAGCTGGGCAACAACCTCGTCTTCGCCGAACCAGACAACAAGGCCGCACGCGACGCCCAGGCCGACGCCCTGGAGCAGTTGGGTTACCGCAGCGAATCGGCGATCTGGCGAAACATGTACCTGACCGGTGCCCAGGAACTGCGCCAGGTCGCTCCGCAGCAGGGTGCGCGGGCCATCGCCGACCTCGTGAAGGCGGCGACGCCGGCCATGTTCATGGACGTGCTGGCCGTGCGCCTGGATTCGGACAAGGCCGTGGGCCATGACATGACCCTCAACTGGGACTTCGAGGACCTTGGCGAACACTTCGCCCTGACCCTGAGCAATGGCGTGCTGACCTACCGCGAGAACACGAGCCATGCCAAACCAGACGCAACGGTGAAGATGAGCAAGGCAGTACTCGACCGCATCAGCCTGCGCCAGCTCGATTTCGCCACGGCCGTTCAGCAAGGTGAGATCAAGCTCGAAGGGGACGCCGCTCGCTTCAAGGCTTTGCTGAGCATGCTCTCCAGCTTCCAGGCGACCTTCAACGTCGTCACACCCTGAGCGCCATGACGCGCCGACTCGAACAGGTGCAAGGTCACGAGGGCGGGGCGGGTAAGCCCGCCCGTGGCCAGGGCGCCCATGACAATGTGCTGGTGGAACTCCCGGCCAAACCCCGCAAGCGACCGAAGCAGGCTCGCTCGGTCGCCCTGGTCGACGCCCTGAAAGTGGCGGGGCGCGACATTCTGGAAAGGGAAGGGCGGGAGGCGCTGTCGATCTACCGCCTTTCCGACTACTCGGGTGTGGCGATCAGCTCCATTTACGAGTACTTCCCCACCATCGAATCGCTGGTCGGCGCGATCTTCGAGGACTACCGGGCCGATGCCCGTCTCGAGGTGATCGCCAGCATCCAGGCACTGCCGCCGTCGGCGACGCTCTACGACGGCCTCGAGGTACTCCTGCGTACTGGCCTCACGGCCTTGCACCGCTGGTTGCAGATCGACTCGCAGCTCAGCATCAAGTCCGCCTATTACGGCGAGCTGGTGCGCCTGGAAATCGTCAAGCCGGAGCGCTTCTGGATCTCCATGGTGATTCCGGCCCTGGTGGAGCGCTTTTCCGACGAAGTCCTGGTGCGCAATCGCGAGAAAGCGGGCTTCCTCGCCTACCAGGCCGTGACGGCATTGCCCCGCGCCCTGCTGATCGAAAAGCCGGAGTACCTGGTGGAGCCCGATACGGTTCGCCTGCTGGCGCGCATGCTCCATGCGCTGCTGACCACCACGGATGCGGAAACCACCACTTCGTGATCCTGTTTTCATAATAAAAAACGTTTTAAATCAGTAGGTTGTATGTTCGTTTCGGAGGCCGGAATCCGGAAATGATTCAGCCCTTTCCAGCCCTAGAATGGCCTTGCCATGAAGGCCGTCCGACTCGCGACGGCCGGGTGATGCGTACCCCCCGTGTGACTGCCGGGTAGGGCGCGAAAGGGTGAATCCGAGGAGATCGTCCCGTGACAAGAACAACAGAAGAACAGGTCGAACTGCTGCTGACCGATCCGGCGGCCCTGGCCGACCACTCCTTGCAGAACTGGATCCAGTTGCCGCGCGAGCAGATCGACACCCTTCAACTGGCTGGCCTGAAGCGCCGCTTCGCCGAAATGCGCGAGCGCATCCCGGTACTGAAGAAACTGGCGGACGCCGAAGGCGTTGAGCGCATCGAGCAACTGGACGACGTGGTGCCGCTGCTGTTCGAGCACACCATGTTCAAGTCCTACCCGCCGTCGCTGCTGGAGAAGAACAACTTCGCGGCGATCAACAAGTGGCTCGGCAAGCTGGTGACGCCGGAGCTCGCGGAGAAGATCGCGGCCGTCGACGTCAGCGCCTGCAAGGGCCTTGACGATTGGTTCGAGACCATGGATCGCGATGTCCCGGAACTCTGCCTCAGCCACACCTCCGGAACCTCCGGCACCCTGTCGTTCCTGCCCTGCAGCGTGCGCGAGTTCGAGAAGGCCTCGCAGGTGCGCCGGCTCTACGCCTGGAACATGAAGGGCCCGGACACGCCGAACCCGGACATGCACACGGCCTACCCGTACTACCGCAAGGGCTACCTCAGCCACCTGCGTGGGGTCGGTTCGTTGGTCAAGGTCCTGCTGCCGGACGAGTCCCATTTCCATCCGGCCTATCCCTCCACGCTGTCCAGCGACGTGTTGCACCTGGGCGCCAAGCTGCGCGCGGCCCACGCCAAGGGCACCCTGGACCGCCTGGTGATCGCCCCGGAACTGCTGGCCAAGAAGAAGCTTTTCGACCAGCAACAGGCCGAGATGCCGCAGCATCTGTCCGCCTTCTTCGACGACATCGCCACTCGCCTCAAGGGTAAGCGCGTCTACATCGGCGGCACCTGGAACCTGCTGCACAACATGGCCAAGGCAGGCCTGGAACGTGGCCTGGAAGGCGTCTTCGACCCGGACTCCTACATCATCACCACGGGCGGCGCGAAGGGCGTGGTGCAACCTGAGGGCTGGCGCGAGGAGGTCATGCGTTTCACCGGCGTCAAGGCACTGCACGAGTCCTATGCGATGTCGGAAGTGGTCAGTGGCTCGCACCTGCGTTGCGATCAGGGCAACTACCACTTCGCACCTACCGCCATTCCCTTCCTGCTCGATCCGGAAACCAGCAAGCCATTGCCACGCTCGGGCCGCCAGACGGGCCGCGCGGCCTTCTTCGACCTGGGCGCGGACATCCACTGGGGCGGTTTCATCACCGGCGACGAGATCACCGTGGAGTGGGACAGGCCTTGCACCTGCGGCCGCCACAGCCGCTATGTGGTCGGTGCCATCCAGCGTTACAGCGAGAAGAACGGCGGCGACGACAAGATCACCTGCGCCGCATCCGAGCAATCCCACCGGGAAGCCATGGACTTCCTGAATACCCTGGAGGGCTGAAGCCATGACCCATCCCATTGCACCGATGATCCTTCGCGGCGAAGTGATCACCGACAACCTGATCGAAGTGGGCGGACGCGGCGGCGACCTGGCCTTCCTCACCCCTGACGCGCACAAGTACATCGACCGGCTGCCGCTGGGTAATCCGGCGAAACTGGCCGACCTGTATGAGCTGAGCTTCGGCGACATCCTCGACTACGCCGTCGAGCTTGGCGGGTGCCTGGCCTTCAACAGGAACCCGTACCTGCAGGAAGCCTGCGAGCTGTCCTACCTGACCGCGCCCACCACTCCGAGCATCGTCAAGGGCTCCTATATGGGCCTGCAGAACATGCTCTCGCGGGAGTTCATCACCGAGATGGTGGAAAGCACGGTGGGCGTGAAGTACCTCGAAGGCTGGGTCCCGCAGACCCTGCTGGATGGCACCGAGCTGGAAGTCCGCTGCTTCGGCGCGCGCACCTTGCACATCGTCGCCGGCAACGCCGTGTCCCTGTCCCTGTGGACCATCATTCGCAACATGGTCCTGCGCAGCGACGCCATCATCAAGGCACCGTCAAACGACCCGTTCACCGCCCTGGCCATCGCCCGCACCATGGTCGACATGGCACCGGACCACCCGTTGACCAAACACCTTTCCGTTGCCTACTGGAAGGGGGGCGACCAGGCGCTCGAGCAGCGCCTGTACCAGCCGCAGAACCTGGAGAAGATCGTTGCCTGGGGCGGCTTCGCTTCGATGAAGCACGTCACCCAGTACGTCCAGCCGGGCCTGGAGCTGATCTCCCTGGACCCGAAGCGCAGCGCCAGCATCATCGGCGAGGACACCTTCGCCAGCGAAGCCAGTATGCGCGAGGCGGCAGTACGCCTGGCTTCCGACATCGGTGCGATCAACCAGAAAGGCTGCGTGTGTGCGCGGGTGATCTATGTGCAGAGCGGCACCGATGCGGACGGGCTGGAGCGGCTGAACACCTTCGGCCAATACGTCTACGAGGCCATGGTGGGACTGCCAAACACGCTCAGCACCACGCCCAAGTCCTACGACATGAACCTCAAGGCCCACGTCGACGCGCTGCGCCTGGATGACGAGTGGTACAAGGTGATCGGCGGCCAGGCCGGGGAGGGAGCCATCATCTGCTCGCAGATTCCCGAGCCGGTGTCCTTCTCCACCCTGCTGGACGACCGCACCGCCAACCTGGTGCCGGTGGACGAGCTGAGCGAAATGCTCGATGCGGTGGACGCCTACACCCAGACCGTTGGCATCTACCCGGAGAGCGTAAAGGACCAGCTCAAGGATGTGCTGCCGCTCTACGGCGCGCAGCGCATCGTCTCGCTGGGCTATGCGGCAGCCATGAAGTTCGCCGCCCCGCAGGACTCCATCGAGCCGATGCGACGCATGGGCAAGTGGATTTCCAACCAGATCGCCTCGCCGGAAACCAGCCCGGCGCCCTGGCTGCGCCCCTCCATCTGATACCACGCGCCCTGTTTCGGCAGGGTGCTCCACCGTTTATCCGTGACATCCGAGGAAGCACCCATGACCACCTGCATCGGCTATGGAGCCCATGAGTCCCATGCGCAGCTGAAGCCGCTGAGCTTCGAGCGCCGCGCCCTGCGCGACGACGACGTCGCCATCGAGATCGCCTATTGCGGCGTCTGCCACTCGGACATGCACTACGTGCACAACGATTGGAACAGTACCCGCTTCCCCTGCGTGCCCGGCCACGAGATCGTTGGACAGGTCACCGCCGTGGGGCCTGCTGTAACTCGCTACAAGTTGGGCGACCGGGTCGCGGTCGGCTGCATGGTGGACAGCTGCCAGCAATGCGCGGCCTGCGAGGCGCAGGAAGAACCCCATTGCAGCCACGGCATGACGCCCACCTACAACGGGCTGGACCGTATTAGCGGCGAGGTCAACTACGGCGGCTATTCCCAGCACATCGTGGTTCGCGAGCAGTTCGTGCTACGCATGCCCGAGGCACTGGACCCGCGCTTCGCCGGCCCGCTGCTGTGTGCCGGTATCACGGTGTGGACGCCGCTGCGCGAGCATGGCGTTGGGGCGGGCACCCGCCTGGCCGTGGTCGGCCTTGGCGGGCTGGGTCACATGGGGGTCAAGCTGGCCGTCGCCCTGGGGGCTGAGGTCACGGTCATCACCACCTCGCCGGGCAAGGCCGACGACGCCCGGGCACTGGGGGCGCACCATGTGCTGCTGTCCACCGACCCGCAGGCGATGAAGGGGGCGGCGAGCAGCTTCGACCTCATCCTCGACACCATCCCGCGCACGCACAACGTCAACCCTTACCTGATGCTCCTGGGTCGTCACGGCAAGCTGGTGCTGGTGGGCGCCCTGGAACCGCTGGAACCGATCCATGGTGCGCTGCTGGCGATCAACAACCGCTCCATCGCCGGCTCGCTGATCGGCGGCCTCACCCAGACCCAGGAACTGCTGGACTTCTGTGCCGAACATCAGGTTCTGCCGAGTTGCGAGATGATCGATATCCAGGACATCAACACGGCCTTCGAGCGCATGGAACGCAATGACGTGAAGTACCGCTTCGTGATCGACATGGCCTCGTTGAAAGGCGCCTGACGGCGACCAGTCGCACCGCCCCGACCGCTGTGTCGGGGCTCTCCGCGTGATGCAGGGCCTGCGCCCACCCCAAAGGGGAGGGGTCATGTGTTCCTGGAACGGGCATAACCTGTCAGGGACGGTTCACGACGGAGAAAAACAACAATGCGTTCATTACGTCTGGCGCTGGCCTGCGGCGCCTTCACCACTTCCTGCCTGATGGCTGCGCTTGCGCCATCGGTTGCCAATGCCGCCGATCCGCAGGCGCCCATGTACTCGGACCGGGACGTGAGCGATGCCTACATTTACCTGCTCGGGCGCCTGCTGGTGCTGCGCCAGCAGCAACTGGACTTCCAGCAAGGCATGCGCTGGAACCAGCTGGTGCACCGCAAGCCGGGCGCCGTGGACTGGCCCAATCCCAACCTGGACGTGGCTTATTCCGAAGCCTGGGTGGCGTTGGACGAACGCAGCTGCACCCTGGTCAGCGTGCCGAAGATTTCCGAACGCTATTACACGGTGCAATTCCTCAATGGCTGGGGAGAGACCCTGGCCAACATCAATGAGCGCACCTTCGCGAAGCAGCCCAGCGGAGACTTCGCGGTCTGCCTGAAGGGCGCCAGCGTCACCCTGCCGAAGGGCGTCCAGCGCGTGGACCTGCCGACCCGTACCGCACGGGTGCTGTCGCGGGTGGAACTCGGCGCTGACCCGCAGCAGGCAGAGCGCCTGCAGCAGCAGTTCAGCATGCGCCCCAGCGGCTCGCCTCAGCTTCCCGAGGTGCCCGAAGTGCCCCTGTTCAGGTTGCAGCAACTGCCGGGCGTAGAGGCATTCGACGTCGCCGAGATGGCGCTGGAAGAGCCGGACCTGAATCCCGGCATGGAGGCGCTGCAGGCCCGCGTGCATGCGCTGGCCAAGCTGGCCAGCGATCCGGCGGAGCGCACGCGTCTGGATGCGGTGATCCGGAAGCAGGCCTTCACCGCCCTGGCCAAGGCTGCCCCGACCCTCGGTCCCGGCACGGTTCTCAACGGTTGGGTACGACCAGCCGTATCCGGCGCCTACGGCAGTGACTACCTGACGCGCACCCTGGTCAACCTGGGCGGCATCTGGGCCAACACCCAGCAGGAGGTCAATTACTTCCGTGGGGCCGTGGACAACCATGGCGAAGTCCTCGATGGTAGCCGCAGCTATTCCCTGACCTTCCCCCGCGACCAACTACCGTCCGGCTTCGCGCGCTATTTCTGGTCGATCACGGCCACCGATGCCAAGACTTTCAAGGTACTGCCGAACGCGCTGGGGCGCTTCCAGCTCAATAACCAGTCGGCCCTGCGCTACAACGCGGATGGCTCGCTGACCCTCTACTTCGGCCCGCAGCCGCCGGCGGGTGTCGCCGAGGCGAACTGGCTGCCAACCCTGGCAGGGCTGAACTTCCGGCTGATGTTCCGCTACTACGGCGCCAAGGGCGCGGTGGCCGGCGGACATTACTTCCCGCCGGCCCTGGCCAGGCTCTGAGGTGAATTCGATGAGAGCTGGAATGATGTACGAACTCAAAGTGATCCTGACGGCCCTCGGGCTGCTTGCGGCCTGCTTGCCCGTTGCGCGCAGCGAGGAACTGGCAGAGGCCGGCGTGCGCGTGACCGCGGACAATTTCGTCCGTGCCGAGACTGACCGTTACTTCGGCCTGACCGTGCAACGGGGCGGGTTCGGCAAGTTCGCCCATTGGCGCGAGCTGGTTCCGGTTGGCGCCGCCACCGTGGTGCGGCCGAACCGCGACACCCTCTATTCCACCGCCGTCTTCGACCTCGACGCGGGTCCCGTCAGCGTGTCCCTGCCCGATGCCGGCCCGCGTTTCATGTCGCTGGCGATCATCGACCAGGACCATCACGTCACCGAGGTGCACTACGGCGCGGGGCACTACAAGGTCGACAGGGCGGAGGTGGGGACCCGCTACGTGCTGGTGGGCGTGCGCACCCTGGTCAACCCTGCGGACCCGGCGGATTTCACCCGCGTTCGGGCATTGCAGGACGCCATCAACGTGGAGCAGCCCGGCGGACCGGGGCGCTTCGATGTCCCCAAATGGGATGAAGCGAGCCGTGCCAAGGTACGGAAGGCGCTGGTTGGGTTGGGGGAAACCCTGGATGACTCCCGTGGCATGTTCGGCAAGGACGGCGAGATCGACCCGGTGCGCCACCTGATCGGCAGTGCTACCGCCTGGGGCGGTAACCCGGCGAAGGACGCCTACTATCAGATCGTCACCCCCGAGCAGAACGACGGCCTGACTAACTACCGGCTGGAGGTGGGCGCGGTCCCGGTGGGCGCCTTCTGGTCCATCAGCGTCTACGACCAGGCGGGGCGCTTCCAGCGCAATGCCCTGGAGGCATACAGCCTCAACAGTCTGACTGCGAAGAAAGGCGAGGGCGGTATCACTTCCGTAAGCTTCGGCGGTTGTACGCCGCAGGTGGAGAATTGCCTGCCGATCATGCCCGGCTGGAACTACATGGTGCGTTTCTACCTGCCCGACAAAGCGATCCTGGACGGCAGCTGGAAATTGCCTGAAGCGCAACCTGAATCCTGAAAGTACCAAGCGGCGGCCAATTGGCCGCCGCTTTTTCTTCCCGTCCCGAAGGGGCAGGGCTGTGCCCGGGCTGAACGCCGGCACGAACACCCCCCCTCTCCCTCGGGAAGAGGGAGAGGGCTGCCATTGGTTGGCGCAGTGCCGTGCCATCTCGCGAATGAATTCGCTCCTACAGGGCAGGACTGGGTCCTGCTTGGCGATTGAAATCGCCCCTACAGGGCTGTGCCCAGGCTGAACGCCGGCACGGACAACCCACTTTCCCTCGGGGAGAGGCTTCGGGTGAGGGCGTCCATTGGCCGGCACGCTGCCCCGCCATTTCGCGAATGAATTCGCTCCTACAGGGCAGGACTGGGTCCTGCTTGGCGATTGAAATCGCCCCTACAGGGCTGTGCCCAGGCTGAACGCCGGCACGGACAACCCTCTTTTCCTCGGGGAGACGGTTGGGGTGAGGGCTGCCATTGGTTGGCGCGCTGCCCCGCCATTTCGCGAATGAATTCGCTCCTACAGGGCAGTTCCGTGAAGGGGGCGGGCGATGTTCCACGAGCTTGTGAAACCCATCGATGAATACCCATAAAAAAGCCCCGATGGCCCCTATTCGGAATGGGACACATCGAGGCATCAAGCGAGGGTAATCTTCAAACCGCTGGTGGACCTCAGGACACGCGGCGGGCCTTGTCCTTCCAGTATTTCTCCCGTACCTGGCGGCGCAGCACCTTGCCCACCACGCTTACCGGCAGTGCTTCGACGAAGAGGATCGACTTGGGCGCCTTGAAGCGGCCCAGGCTGCCCTTGACGTGTTCGATAAGCACCTCCGGCGAGACTTCCTGGCCAGCCTTGAGCACCACTTCCGCGTGCAGCGCCTCGCCCCATTCCTCGTGGGGAACGCCAACCACCGCCGAGTTGGATACGGCCGGGTGGGCATTGAGGGCGGCTTCTACCTCGACGGCGTACACGTTGAAGCCGCCGGTGATGATCATGTCTTTCTTGCGGTCCACCAGGTGCAGGAAACCCTGGTCGTCGAGGTAGCAGAGGTCGCCGGACTTCCAGAAGCCATCGACGAACTCGGCGGCGCTGGCCTCCGGGTTGCCGAAGTAGCCGGAAACGGTACCGCGGGAGCGTACCCAGAGTTCGCCGGTAGCGCCCTGTTCCAGGGGCTTACCGTCGTCGTCGACGATGATCACTTCGGCACCGGCGGCGATGCGCCCGGCAGAGCCGATCTGGCTGTCGGAGGCGCCCTGGTGGTCGGCCTTGCCGAGGATGGCCACGGCGTGCAGGCACTCGGTGGCGCCGTAGATCTGCATGAATATGTTGCCGAAGCGTTCCTGGGCCTGGCGCAGCTTGGCCGGGCTCATGGGCGCGGCGCCGTAGGCCAGGGTTTGTAGCGAGGAGAGGTCGTAGTCGGTGGCTTCCGGCATTTCCAGCAGCCGGTAGATCATGGTCGGCACCAGGAGGGTCATGGTGACCCGCTCGGCGGCGATGTTCCGGCACAGCTGGGCCAGGTCCGGCACGTTCTGGGTCAGGGTGCAGCCACCCCGGAACAGGGTTGGCAGCAGGCCGAGGCCAGAGCCGTGGCTGATGGGGGCCATGTGCAGGAAGCGGGTATCAGGCTGATAGGGCTGCTCGTTCTCCATGTACATGGAGTCGCGCAGCGCGAGCCAGTTGTCCATGGTGTAGGGCACGCACTTGCTGACGCCAGTGGTGCCGCCGGTGAAGCGATAGGACACCACGTCGTTCTGGGTTTCGTGGGCGATGTCCGGTGTCGCGTCGGAGACGCCTTCGAGCAGGTCCCAGAAATACAGGAGGCCGTCACGGGGCTGGGCCGGCGGGTCCATGCACACCACCTGGATGCCTTGCTCGTGAAGCATGTCGAAGTAGCGTTCCAGCAACGGGTTCTCCAGGAACACGGCCTTGGGGCGGATCAGGGCGATCTGCGAGCGGTGTTCCTCCAGGGAGTCGCGGAAGTTGGTGTAGGCACCTGCCGCCTCGCCCTTCATGGAGGTCCAGGCATGCACCAGGGACAGGTTGTCGTTGTCCAGGATGCACAGGTAGACGTCGCCACGCTGCAGGCCAAGGCGCTCGCGCAGCATATTGGCGATGCGGTTGGTGAGTGAATGCAGCTCGCGGAAGGTGTAGCGGCGTTTGCGCTCGATGTTCACCAGCGCCTCGCGGTCGGCGAATCGCAAGGCGAGGTTGCCCATGGTCCGGGCGAAATTCATTTTTGTCGTCATTGTTGTTCTCCCTCCTGTACCCCGGACGGGCCGGGTATCCGGCGATTAGCCTGCAGGCCCCGCGGGCCTTGTACAAGGCCCGCGGGGCTTCGTCCAGCGCGGGATCAGGCGCCCTTGATGCCTTTCATGGCGGCGTCGACGAACAACTGCACCTGCTGGTTGGCGTCGTTGCGCGGGCCGGCGCTGTTCCAGTCAGTAATCTGCGCAAGGTGCGCTTCGATGGCTTCCGGCGACAGCTCGGCGTCGTTGATGTAAACCGGTGCTGTTTCTTCCATGCGTACGGCAGAGAACACGCCGGCGCCGGCGCCGAGAATCAGCTTGGTCGGTGCGTTCTCGCTGACCAGGAACAGGGCACCCGGGGTGACCTGCTCGGGGCGGCTGGCCTTGAGCAGCTCTTCCGGCATCACGTCCGCGGTCATGCGGGTGGCGGCCATGGGCGCGAGGGTGTTGACCAGGATGTTGTTCTTGCGGCCTTCGATGGCGAGCATGTTCATCAGACCCACCAGGGCCATCTTGGCGGCACCGTAGTTGGCCTGGCCGAAGTTGCCGAACAGGCCGGCTGCGGAGGTGGTCATCAGGATGCGGCCGTAGTTCTGCTCGCGCATCAGGTCCCAGACGGCCTTGGTGCAGTTCACCGAACCCATCAGGTGGACGTTGACCACGGCGTTGAAGTCGGCCATCTCCATCTTGGTGAAGGACTTGTCGCGCAAGATGCCAGCGTTGTTGATCAGGATGTCGACGCGGCCGAAGGTTTCGACCGTCTGCTTGGCCAGCGCCTGGACCTGCTCGTAGTCGGCCACGTTGGCGCCGTTGGCAATGGCGGTACCACCGGCCTGGCGGATTTCCTCGACCACGGCCAGGGCTGCGTCGGATGAGCTACCGGAACCGTCGCGGCTGCCGCCGAAATCGTTGATCACTACCTTGGCGCCGCGGGCAGCCAGTTCAAGGGCGTGGACGCGCCCCAGGCCATTGCCGGCGCCGGTGACGATGGCGACGCGATCATCAAAGCGAATAGTCATGCTGTATATCCTCTCTTGAAGCGTAGTAGGAGGGAGAACGGCGGGGAGAGCGCGTGGATTCTCCTGGTCGCCGATCTCCGCAAAGGGTCAGGTGCGGGCGAAGATGCCGACGTGCTCGGTCGATTCCTCGACGCGCCAGAGGCCGCCGCCGTTGCCCTGCAGGGCGATACGGGCGCCTTCGACCTGGCGCTTGCCGCAGTCGCCGCGCAGTTGCTCGACCAGTTCGAAGATCTGGCCGATGCCGGTGGCGCCGATGGGGTGGCCCTTGGATTCCAGGCCACCCGACGGGTTGACCGGCAGCTTGCCGCCCAGGCTGAAATCGCCGCGCTCGGCCATCACGCCGCTCATGCCCGGCTCGCAGAGGCCCAGGGCCTCGATGGCGAGCAGTTCGCCGATGGCGGTGGCGTCGTGCACCTCGGCCACGTCAACGTCCTGTGGGGAAATGCCGGCCTGCTCGAAGGCGGCCTTGCCGGCCAGGTGGGTGCAGCCCTTGTCGAAGTCCTCGGCGGCGCGGGCCGAAGCCGAACGCACCACGCTGGCCAGCACCTTGATAGCGCGGCTCTTGTCGAAGCCGTACTTCTTCAGCGCCGATTCGGTGCAGAGGATAGCGGCGGCGGCACCATCGGAGATGGGCGAGCACATCGGTAGGGTGATGGGGTAGGTGATCGGCGGTGCGGCGAGGATTTCCTCGATGCTCATGGCATTGCGGTACTGCGAGCGTTCGTTGTGCACCGAGTGGCCGTGGTTCTTCGAGGAAACGGCCGCCAGCTGGCGCTGGGTGATGCCATAGCGCTCCATCAGGCCGCCACGGCCGAGGGCCGCGTAGACGTCCATGAAGGGGCTGTAGGGCTTCTCCGACTGGGAACCGGGCGGCGGCACGATGCCCTTGCCCATGGCGGCAAGGTAGTTCTTGTTTTCCTCGAAAGTCTCGATGTCCCAGGCGGACTCGAAGGCGGAGAACATCTTCATTTTGTCGCTGTAGAACATCTTTTCCGCGCCCACGGCGATGGCCACGTCAGCGGCGCCGGCGCGCAGTTGGGTGACCGCCAGGCTGAAGGCATGGCTGGAAGAGGCGCAGGCGCCCTCGATGTTGAAGATCGGGATGCCGTCCAGGCCCAGCGGCAGCAACGCTACCTGGCCGCGAATCATGTGCTGGCCATCGAAGTGGCCCTGGGTGCAGTTGCCGAAGAAACCGACCTGGACCCATTTGCGGTCACAACCGGCGTCCTTCAGGGCGTCTTCCACCGCCCAGGCGGTCAGTTGCTTGATGGTTTTGTCGGTGTGACGGCCGAAGGCGGTCATTCCGACGCCCACGATGTAAACGTTTTCCATCTTTACTCCTTCATGATCTGCTGCACGTCGGCATAGCTGCTCTAGCTCGCCAGATCATGGCTATCTGGTTGTGGGCGGGGGATCAGTAGCCCTTGAAGTCCGGCTTGCGCTTCTCGGCGAAGGCGCGCACGCCTTCGGCCATGTCGTAGGAGCGCTGGTGATTGCGCAGCTCCAGGAGCTCCTGGCGCAGGGCATCGGCGCGCGACTTGTCGCCGGCTTCGTTGGCGACCTTCTTCATGCGCCGCAGTACCAGCGGGCTCTTGTCGGCCAGCTTGTCGCCGATGGCCTGCACGCGGTCCACCAGCTCGGCATCGGCTACCACTTCGCTGACCAGGCCGTACTGCTTCATGTCCTGGGCCGGCAGGGAGTCGCCGGTAAACAGCATGTACTTGGCGATGTTTTCCGGGATCTTGCGCGGCAGCACAGCGGCACCGCCGCCACCGGGGAACACGCCGAAGTTGGAGTGCGCATCGCCGAAACGGGCGCTCTGGGCGGCGATAACGAAGTCGCAGCAGAGCACGGTCTCCAGGCCACCGGCGAGCGCAAGGCCGTTGACGGCGGCGATTACCGGCTTCGGATAGACGCGCAGCAGGTCGAAGAAGGCGACGATGGTGTCCAGCAGGTCGGGCTCACCCGGCTGGGGCGTGCCGCTGGCCTTGAGGTCGGCGCCGGCGCAGAAGGCCGGACCGGTTGCGGTCAGCGCGATCACGCGCACGCCGGCATCGTCTTCCCAGGCCTGCAGGCGGGCAATCATGGCCTCCAGCATGTCCCGGTTCAGGGCGTTCATGGCTTTCGGGCGCGTCAGGGTGATCCAACCCACCTGACCCTTCACCTCAAAAGAAACGGACTCGCTCATCTCAGCTCCTCGATAGCAATGCAAATGGCGTTTCTGCCTGGATTCGAACTTACGCGAGGCCGTCGGCGCAGCTCCCCCCCCGTTGCGGACGGGGTCGACTTCCACCCGGTTGTAGCAGGATGCAGGCGACGTCCGGGCAATGCCTGAAGCCGGGTGAAGCCCACACCTGGTCCCGTTTGGAGCAGGGCCGGACCGTCTCGAACAAGTACAAGGGCGGAGAAAGCCAATATGCATACATCAGTCATCAATGCCGACGACCTGCTGGTCGCGACCAAGTTCTCGCCCCCGCGCCTCAATGCCCGGCACATTTCCCGTGCGCACTTGCTGGCCCGCCTGCGCGAGGCCCAGCAGTGCAGCGCGACCCTGATCACCGGGGGCGGGGGATTCGGCAAGACCATCCTGCTCGCCCAATGGCGCCTGGAACTGATGAAGTCCGGGCTGGATGTGGCCTGGATCTCCTTCAGCGTTGACGACCGGCAGTTCGCGAGTTTTCTCGTCTACCTGCTGGCGGCCCTGAAGCGCCTGGGCATCCGCATTGAGCAGGAGTGGCTGCACAGCGATGGCACCGAGCAATCGATCACTGCCCTGGTGGCTATCGTGACTCGCGCTGCGGAAACCGTTGGCCGGGAACTGCACCTGTTGATGGATGACTTCCACCATGTGGAAGCGCCGGCCGCCCACCGGTTGATGCAGAAGCTGCTGGATCACTGTCCGGCCAACCTGCATATCGCCATCGCGTCGCGGACAACGCCGCCGCTCAGCCTCGGGCGCCTGCGCATGCAGGGCCACCTGGCGGAGATCGACTTCGCCGAACTGCCCTTCGACCTGGACGAAACCCGCGACTTCTTCCAGCAGAACCTCGGCACCCTGAAGCTCAGCGCCGATGAAGAGCACCTGATCCATGACCTGACCAGTGGCTGGCCGGCCAGCCTGCAACCGATCGCCACCATGCTGCGGGCGCGGCCGACGAAACGTACTCAGTTGCGCTCGATCCTCGCCAAGTCCAGCGACTTGCAGGCCTATCTGGCCGAGGACGTGGTGGCCTGCCTGCCGCCCGAGCTGATCGGGTTCATGGAGAAGGTTTCGATCTTCCGGCGCTTCAATGCCGATCTCGCCGAGTTCGTCACCGCGAGCTCGCGCGCACCGGAGTTGATGAAGCGGGCCGAGGACGAGAACCTGCTGATCTACCGCATCGAGTCAGACGACAGCACGCCCTGGTATCGCTTCCATCCGCTGTTCGGCGAGTTTCTGGTGCAACGCCTGGCCACCCACGGGGCCGCTGAAGTCCAAACGTTGCACCGGCGCGGCAGCCAGTGGTTCGCCGAGCATGACTACCTGGTGGAAGCCGTGCGTCACGCCAACCTGGGCGGTGACCTGGATTATGCGCTGGAGGCCATGGAGGAAGCGGCCTCGACCACCTGGAGCATGGCCTACGTAAGTCCGATGCTGCATCTGCTGGAACGATTGCCGCAGGAGGTCCTCTTCGCTCATCCACGGCTGTTCATCATGGGTTGCCTGACTTACGCCTTCACCGCGCGGCCGGACAAGGCGCAGCGCTGGCTCGAGCAGATACGCCGCACGGAGGCGGCACGCAATCCGGCGGTATCGTCGAAGCTGGTCCTGGCGGATGCCGCGATCGCTCTGCAACTGGACCAGCCCCGGCGGGTCATCGGACTGCTGGAGCCGGCCCACCAGGTGTCACTGGACAACCATTCGCTGCACTACATCAGTCTCTCGGGTCTGGTCACTGCCTATCTGGCGGTAGGTCGCTTCGATGACGCCCGCCGCTTGCACGAACAGCATCCGGTCCATATCGAGGACCGTGACAATGACATGGCCATGGTCTTCGAAAGCACACGTGCCCTGACGAGCCTCAGGTCCGGAGACGCCCTGGAGGCAGAACGCCTGGGGTCGAGCATTCTCGCCCGGGCGGAAGAGAGCTACGGGCGCGGTTCAGTGTCCGCCAACCTGTGTGCCGCCACGCTCTGCGATGCCTATTACGAACTGGACCGCCTCGACGACGCCCTGCGGGTGCTGGCCAATCGCAGCGGCATCCTGCGCTCCTCCATGCCGGATGTGATGGCCCGTGCCTCGATCTGCCGCGCCCGTATTGCGGTGCAGCGCGAGTCGTTCCAGGCAGCCCTGGATTTCCTCGAGGCGCAGGCGGCGCATTTCCATGTACTGGGCCTGGATCGTCTGCTGGCGCTGATGCTGGCCGAGCAGGTCCGGATGCTCCTGGAGCAGGGAGAGCTGCGTCGCGCCACGGCGCTGGTATCGCGCCTGGCCGATCTCGAAACGGCCCAGCGGACGACCGCCGAAATGCGCAATGAGATCGCGCAGATTGCCACCTTCGCCCGGGCACGGCTGGCGTTGGCCGGACGCGATCCGGGCTGGGCGCTGGAGGGGCTGGCGACGGTACGGGAGTGCGCCGAGAAGTCAGGGCGGGCGCGTACCCTGGTCAAGGTCAGGCTGCTCGCGGCCTTGGCCCATGACGAGCTTGGCCAGCGACGTGAAGCCGATGAAAACCTTCAGTCCGCCATGGCAGTTGCCGCCCGGCACGGACTGGTTCGTACCGTACTGGACGAAGGCCGGGTGGTGGTCGAGCGGTTGCTGCAATGGCGTGCTGAGTGTCCGCCCGAAGCCCCAGAGGCCGTCTACCTGGACCGCCTCCTTGCGTACGACGAGCCGGACGCCGAGCCGTTGCCGTCGATCTTGCCGACACGTGTGGTGGCCCAGGCTCCGCGCGCCAGCCTGACTCCGCGCGAACTGGAGATCCTCGGGCTGGTGGCGCAGGCAATGTCCAACAAGCGCATTGCCCTGACGCTCAACATCACCTTCGGCACAGTGAAGTGGAACGTGAAGAACATCCTCGCGAAGCTGGGTGTGTCGAGTCGCTATGCGGCCATTTCCCTGGCGCGCCAGCAGGGGTTGCTGAAGTAGCTGGACGTCCTCCCGGGCGAGTTTCCCCTACCGAGAGGGGAGGCGCGGACGCGGAGTCGTCGCCTCCATGCTGCGGACATTGCGCCAAGTAGCGACCGTCCGCGTGACGCGTTCCGCCGGATCGATCCGGGCGGCGTCCGGTCGGCGGCGGTTGCAGCGCAAGGCATCGGAACTTCGACCCAGGTCAAGAGGAAGCATATGAGCGATACATCCGCAGCATTCCTGAGTGAGCAGGAAATCATGATCCGCGACGCCGCCCGCAAGGTGGCCCAGGAAGTGGTGGCAGCCACGGCCGCCGAGCGCGACCGCACTGGCGCCTGGCCCCGCGACGAGCTGAAGGCGGTGGCCGATCTCGGCTTCCTCGGCATGCAGGTTCCCGTGGAAGCCGGCGGTTCGGGCATGTCCTTCCCCGAGTACTGCCTGGCCATCCAGGAGTTCGCTGCAGCCGACGCCGGTTTCGCCACCATTCTTCATGTCCACAACGGCATGACCGACATGCTCAATCGCTTCGGCACTGAGCGGCAGAAAGAGAAATACCTGGCCGGAATGATCTCCGGCGAGCTGATTGCCGCGGGCCTGCTGACAGAGCCGCAGGCCGGCTCTGACACCGCCGCGTTCCGCACGACCGCTCGCCGCGAGGGTGACTGCTACGTGCTCAATGGCAGCAAGCAGTTCATCTCCAACGGCAACGAGGCCGGCATCGCCTTCGCCATCGCGGCGGTGACCGAGACCCCGGAAGGCCGCAAGGGCCCCAGCATGTTCATCATCGACCCGCGCGAGCCCGGCTACACCGTGACCCGTGTGGAGAGCAAGATGGGCCAGCGCTCGGCCCATGTGGCGGCGATCCAGCTGGACAACTGCCGGGTGCCGGCGGAGAACCTGCTGGCTGATGAAGGCACTGCCTACAAGCGCCTCATGGCGACCCTCTCCGAAGGCCGCATCGGTATCGCCGCGGTGGCCGTGGGAGGCGCCCGCGCCGCCCTGGAAGCGGCCGTGAAGTACGCCAACGAGCGTGAAGCCTATGGCTCGCCGATCATCAACCTGCAAGGCGTGGCCTTCGACCTGGCCGACATGGCCACCCAGTTCGAGGTCGCCCAGCATTTCACACTGCATGCGGCCCGATTGCACTTTGCGGGTGTGCACTGCGCCAAGGAGGCCTCCATGGCCAAGCTGTTCGCCAGCGAGATGGCCGAAAAGGTCTGCTCCGATGCGTTGCAGATTCATGGCGGCTACGGCTACCTCAGTGACTTCCCAGTGGAGCGCTACTGTCGCGACGTCCGGGTGACAAAGATCTACGAGGGCACCAGCCATATTCAGAAGGTAATCATCGCCCGCCACCTGTAAGGCCGGGATCGAAACTTCCTGTAGGAGTTGGCTTGCCAGCGAATACGGACCCTTTCGCCAGCAAGCTGGCTCCTACGGCTCGTCGTCTTATCAGGAGGAAAATGGACGTGACTGACAGTGCAGTGCTCTACGAGAAGATCGGCAAGACGGCGCTAATCACCCTGAACCGGCCGCAGAAGAGGAATGCCTTCGAAGCGGCTATCAACCGAGCCTTGCCAGCGGCCGTGAAGGCTGCGCGGGAGGACCGCTCGGTACGCTCGGTGGTTCTGACCGGCGCGGGTGGGTCTTTCTGCTCCGGCTTCGACCTGGGCAGCCTGGAGGAGGGGGAGGATGGGGCCTTTGCCGGACGCAACCTGGTGCTGGGCTTTCACGATTGGTTCTGTGGGCTGATCGACATGGAGAAACCGGTCATCGCCGCAGTGGACGGTGCCGCCGTGGGGGCGGGGTTCTCCCTGGCCCTGGCGGCGGACTTCATCTTCGTCACGCCACGAGCCCGGCTGCTGCCGACTTTCCTCAGTCTCGGCCTGGTGCCGGACCTGTCCATGTTGCATGTGCTGCCGCGCCTGGTGGGTTTGGCCAAAGCCAAGGAGATCATTTTCTCCGCACGTCCCATCGATGCTGAGCAGGCCGTGGCGCTGGGCCTGGCCCAGGCGTTGATTCCGGAAGGGCAGTTGCTGGATAGCGCCTTGCAGTTCGCCATGCAATTCGACGAAGCCCCGGCGGATGCGCTGGGCATGGCCAAGACATTGCTCAACCGTTCGTTCGAGACCGACCGCCAGGCCATGAACCAGTTCGAGGCCGCTGCCCAGTCGCTGTGCGGTGCGAGCCGCTACCACGCCGAGGCGGTTCGCCGTTTCCTGGCCAAGGAAGGGTTGCCCTACCGGGGCGCGGTGCGTCCGGCGACCTGACATTTCGCGAATGGATTCGCTCCCACGGGGCAGGACTGTGTCCCGCTTGGCGAATGAATTCGCCCCTGCAGGACGGTGGCCACGCCTTCGCACCGTCCGTCCCCGGCGCCATAAACCACTACGCCTGGCGTCCATTGCCACTGCTGCTGCTACCCGCATCCGCTAACGTGCCCCGGTTCATCCGTACCTGGTTGTCACGACGGAACCCGGCCGGGGAGGGATGCCTGCCCGGAGGGCTATCCAAATGGGGAGGGGCGGGCCGCAGGAGGGGATGCCTATCCTTGATGCTCAAGAACCTGCCGTCCGGCGCGACCGCCGGGTGAGCGCCACTGGCGCCTGCGGGATACCCACAGATGAGGAGAAAGACATGAGGCAGAAAGTCGTCGTCGCCGGTGTAGGCATGATCCCCTTCGTGAAGCCCGGCCAGAGCGAAACCTACGCGGTCATGGGGGAGCAGGCCGTACGCCTGGCCCTGGCGGACGCGGGCGTGGGCTACGAGTCTATCCAGCAGGCTTATGCCAGCTATGTCTTCGGTGATTCCACCTGCGGCCAGCGTGTCCTCTACAACGTGGGCATGACCGGCATTCCGGTGCTCAACGTGAACAACAACTGCGCCAGCGGCTCGTCAGCGCTGTACCTGGCCAACCAGGCGATCAGCAGCGGCATGGTGGACATTGTCCTGGCCTTCGGTTTCGAGCAGATGATTCCCGGTGCCATCAACAGCGCCTTCGCTGATCGACCCAGTCCGCTGGAGCTGTTCCTCGAGCAGTGCAACGAGGCGATTCCCGGTGCCGCCGAGATTCCCGCCGCCCTGCGCATCTTCGGTAGCGCCGGTGTCGAGCACATGAAACGCTTCGGCACGCCGCTGGAAACCTTCGCCAAGATTCGCGCCAAGGCCAGCCGCCATGCGGCGAACAACCCCAAGGCCGTGTTCCGCAAAGTGGTCACCACCGAGGAAGTGATGGCCGACCAGGTGGTCTGGCCGGAAGTCATGACCCGCCTGATGGCATGCCCGCCCACTTGTGGCGCTGCCGCTGTGGTGCTGTGCAGCGAGGCTTACGCGCAGAAGCACGGGCTGGATCGCAGCGTGTCGATTGCCGGCCAGGCGCTGACCACCGATGGCGCGGAGACCTTCAAGTCCGGCGACATGCGTGATGTGGCAGGCTTCTCGATGTCCCGCGCGGCCGCTCGCCAGGTTTACGAAATGGCCGGCATTGGTGCAGATGAAGTGGACGTGGTCGAACTGCACGACTGCTTCGCCCAGAATGAACTGCTGACCTACGAATCCCTGGGGCTGTGCCCGGAAGGTGGTGCGCAGAAGTTCGTCGACGACGGCGACAACACCTATGGCGGCCGCTATGTGGTCAACCCCTCCGGTGGCCTGCTGTCCAAGGGGCACCCCATCGGCGCGACTGGCCTCGCCCAGTGCACCGAGCTGGTCCAGCAGCTGCGCGGCCAGGCCGAGCAGCGCCAGGTAGAGGGCGCGCGCATCGCCCTGCAGCACAACATCGGTATCGGTGGCGCCTGCGTGGTGACCATGTACCGCAAGGACTGACAGGGGAAACCTGATGGATTTTCAACCTGACGCCAGCCTCGCAGCTTTCCGTGACGAGGTCCGGCAGTTCCTCCGGGAGATCCCGGATGAGCTGAAAGGCCAGCAGCGTTGCACCCGCTCGCCGCGCGAGCAGATCATGCGCTGGCAGAAACTGCTCAACGAACGTGGCTGGGGCGCGCCCTACTGGGCGAAGGAACACGGTGGCACCGGCTGGTCGGTTCCGCAGATCCTGGTCTTCGATGACGAATGCAGCGCGGCCGGCACGCCGACCCAGGATGCCTTCGTGCAGAAGATGCTCGGGCCGGTACTCAATGCGTTCGCCACTCCAGAGCAGAAGGCCGAGCACTTGCCGGCCGTCTTCAACGGCGAGCGCCTGTGGTGCCAGGGTTTCTCCGAACCGGGTTCCGGTTCCGACCTGGCCTCGTTGCGCACCCGTGCGGTGCGTGAGGGCGACCACTATGTGGTGAACGGCCAGAAGACCTGGACCAGCTATGCCCACCAAGCCGACTGGATCTTCCTGTTGGTGCGCACCGACACGGAAGTGAAGAAGCAGGCCGGTATCAGTTTCCTGCTGGTGGACATGAAGTCGCCCGGGGTCACCGTGCGTCCGATCCGCAGCATCGACGATGCCCATCACCTGAACGAGACCTTCTTCGACAACGTGCGGGTTCCGGTGCGCAACCTGATCGGCGCCGAAGGGCAAGGTTGGAGCATCACCAAGTTCCTGCTCAACAACGAGCACGCCACCACCGCCGACCTGCCCGAGCTCAAGCGTTACATGCGCGAGCTGCGGCTGATCGCCGCCACGTTGCACGTGGGCGACCAACTGCTCTGCGAGCGTCCGGAGTTCGCCTTGAAGCTGGCGCGGCTGGATGCCGAGCTGCAGGCCATGGAAATGCTGGTCCAGCGCGTGGCTCGCCTGGAACAGCAGCACAACCCGGCCTCACACAGTCTCGGTTCGATGCTCAAGGTCCGCGCTACGGAGCTGCAGCAACGCATCACCGAGACGCAGATCGAGGCCCTGGGGGACTACGGCGCCATCGCCTATCCGCATCCACACGAGGCGGACCCGGAGCAGCCATATCCGCTGCAACGGCTGGCGCGCGGCATTTCGAACGACATGTTCCTGCGCCGGGCCTCGACCATCTATGGCGGCACCAGCGAAGTGCAGCGCGGCATCATCGCCAAGTTGTTGTTCCAACTCTGATAGCAGGACACCGGCATGGATTTCGAACTCACTTCGGAACAGCAGCTGTTGCAGGACAGCGTGCGCCGTTACATCGACAAGGCCTACAGCTTCGAGGCGCGCACCGCCCTGCTGAAGGCCGGGAAGAACGGCAGCGCCGAGCACTGGGGCATGTTTGCCGCCAACGGCTGGCTGATGGCGGCGCTGCCTGAGGAACACGGCGGGCTCGGTGGCTCGCCTCTGGAAACCGCGATCATTGCCCAGGAGCTGGGTCGTGGCCTGGTACTGGAGCCTTATCTGGGCTGCGCAGTGCTGGCTGCACAGACCCTTGCGGCTGCCGCCAACCCCGAACAGCAGGCGCGCTGGCTGCCGCAACTGGCGGAGGGTACCTGCCGCATCGCCCTGGCCTATAGTGAACCCGGCTCGCGCGGCATGCCCGAGCCGGTGACCCTGCGCGCCGAACGTAGTGGCGACGGCTTTATCTTGCATGGGCTCAAGAGCCTGGTGCTGGGCGCGCACGATGCCCATGCCTTCATCGTTTCCGCACGGATCGAAGGCACTGCAGGCGTCAGTCTGCTGCTGGTGGACGCCGACGCCGTGGGGCTGGAGCGCCAGGCTTTGCCGCTGCATGACGGTACCTGGGTGCAAGAGCTCAATTTCGATGGCGTCGAGGTCGGCGCAGACGGGTTGTTGGGCGAGGCGGGCCAAGGTCTGCCGGCTCTGCGCGAAGGCCTGGCCCACGGCATCGTTGCACTGTGCGCCGAACTGATCGGCGGCATGGAGAAGACCCTCGAAGTCACTGCCGACTACCTCAAGGTCCGCAAGCAGTTCGGGGTGCCCATCGGCTCGTTCCAGGCCCTGCAGCACCGCATGGCCGACATGGCCGCGGAGGTGGAGCTTGCGCGCTCGATGCTGCATGCCGCGCTGGCCTCCATGACCAACGATGACGAACCGACCCGGCGCAAGACCCTGTCCGGCGCCAAGATGCTGATCGGCCGAGCGGCGAAGTTCGTCTGCGGGCAGGGCATCCAGCTGCACGGCGGTATCGGCATGACCGAGGAGTACCTGGTGGGGCACTACTACAAGCGCGCCGTGGTCGCCGACCTGCTGCTGGGCAGCAGCGACAGCCATGAGGCGGCCTGTGCCAAAGCCCTTCAGGCCGAACTGCGGGCCTGACCAAGCCATTCAGACCATCTGGAGACAACAATGAAAAGCTACGAAACGCTGGCCGAACTTCAGGGCCTGGTGGGTGAAGTTGTGGGCACCAGCGATTGGGTAACCATCGACCAGACCCGCATTGACACCTTTGCCGAAGCCACAGGCGACCATCAGTGGATCCACGTGGACCCCGAGCGCGCCGCCAAGGGCCCCTTCGGCAAGCCGATCGCCCATGGCTTCCTGACCCTCAGCCTGCTGCCAACCTTCATGACCAACGCCTTCGAGCTGCGCAACGTGAAAATGGGCGTGAACTACGGCCTGAACAAGGTGCGCTTCGTCCAGCCGGTGCCGGTGGACAGCCGCCTGCGCGGGCACTTCAAGGTGCAGTCCTGGGAACCGCTGGAGGGCAACGGCGCGCAGATCACCTACGAGATGACCGTGGAGATCGAGGGCGCGGCCAAGCCGGCCTGCGTGGCCGAGACCATCCTGCGGGTATTCGCCTGACGCGCGTCGCCACCGCCTGAAGGGAACGCCGCCACAAGCCCGTTCTCCTGTACAGAAACGCCACGCCGTGCCTTCGGGTACCGCGTGGCGTTTCTGCTTCAGGCGCCTTCTTTGCGCCATCTCGTACAGGCCGTCCATCCCCCCCTCCATGCGCCAATAAGGGGGGGGCGAGGGGCGGGGAGTCTTGGTTAAAAAAACGCTGCCGGGAAAGAAGTACACCCCCAGGCAATGCCTCTGCGCCATCAGGTCCGGGGTAGTTTGAAACGGGGGTGGTCCTGGACCTGTACGGCAAGTCCGCATTGACCTGAGGTAGGTCGACGACATACCTGCGTCGGCCGTCGTTCCAGCTGGTAACGACCTGTTCCTCAAGGGGCGTGGCGCGCTGTACGAGACGTTCAAAACCACAATCTCAGAGGGTGGAGACATGACTAGACTGACAAGAACCCTGATCGCAGCCAGCCTGCTGGCCGCGCACGCAGGCGTGCTCCATGCAGCAGTGACAGCGGAAGAAGCCAGCCAACTGGGTACTTCCCTGACCCCGGTCGGGGCCGAAATGGCCGGCAACGCCGACGGAACCATTCCTGCGTACACCGGCGGCCTGAATACGCCGCCACCCGGTTTCGACAAGAGCAAGGGCATTCGCCCGGACCCCTTCGCCGGAGAGAAGCCGCAGTTCTCGATCGACGCCAGCAACGTCGATACCCACGGCGACAAACTCACCGAAGGCACCAAGGCACTGATCAAGAAACTGCCGGGCTACCGCCTCGACGTCTACCCGACGCATCGCACCGTGGGCTATCCGCAGTTCGTGCTGGACAACACGCTGAAGAACGCCACCAGCGCCACGTTGACCAACAACGACGAGACCCTCAAGGGGGCTCATGCCGGCGTTCCGTTCCCGATACCCAAACGCGGTATCGAGGTGATGTTCAACCACCTGGCGCGTTACCAGGGCCTGTCCTGGGTCGCACCCAAGTACGGCGCCTACAATGTCGACGCGGCGGGCAAATTGGTGACCTCCACCCAGGGGCGCTGGACTTACGAGATGCCGTACTACGACGTCTCCAAGAGTGGCGACGACATTCTGCTCACCCGCGCCCGCGCCAACTACACCGGCCCTGCACGTCGTGCCGGCGAAGCGGTGATGACCTTTGACTACACCGCTACCGAGCGGGGGCGAAAGGCCTATCAGTACCTGCCCGGCCAACGCCGCGTGCGCCTGGCGCCGGACCTGTCCTACGACACCCCGAACGCCAGTACCTCGGGCATGTCCACCATCGACGACATCAACCTGTTCAACGGCCGGATGGACCGCTTCGAGTGGAAGCTGGTGGGCAAGAAGGAAATGTACGTTCCGTACAACACTTACCGCTTCACCTATGCGGAGAAGCCCGAAGAGGTGTTCGGTCCCAAGTTCATCAATCCTGACCTGGTGCGCTGGGAACGACACCGCGTCTGGGTGGTAGAGGCGACCCTCAAGCCGGGCATGCGTCACATCTACTCCAAGCGCACCTACTACATCGACGAAGACAGCTGGACCGCCCTGGCGGTGGACCAGTACGACGGCCGCGGGCAACTGTGGCGTCCTGGCTTCAGCTACCTCACCCAAATGTATGACGTCGGCGGCACCAACAGCACTGCCGGTCACTACGACCTGATTGCCGGGACCTATTACATCAACGTCTGGCCGGGCAAGGCTGGCGTTGTGGTGGCCGACAAGCTGACCTCGGACAAGGGCTGGACCTCCGATAGCCTGGCGGGTGCCGGCATTCGTTAACTCCGGACGGGGAGTGTTGGGCGGAACCGACCTGGTCGGTTCCGCTTTTTTTTGTTTGGGGTGGGGCAGTTCCTACTCGTTCGGCCGTGAGCAAGGGGCAGACGTAGCTGCCCCCAATAAAGCCTCGGTACCTAGCCGGGGCTCCAGCACAACCAGTCAACTCCGGATGGGGAGCTTTGGAGAGGGGCAACTTTTGTAGGAGCGAGCTTGCTCGCCAAATATCGTGCTCGGGGCTATTCGCGAGCAAGCTCGCTCCTACTCGTTCGGCCATGAGCAAGGGGCAAACGTAGCTGCCCCCAATAAAAAGCCCCGGCATCGAGCCGGGGGCTTTGGCACAGCCAGGCGCCGATCAGGACACCCGCCGCGCCTGATCCTTCCAATAGCGCTCTCGCACCTGCCGACGCAATACCTTGCCCACGGCGCTCACCGGTAGCGAATCGACGAAGGTTACCGACTTAGGCGCCTTGAATCGGCCCAGGCGTTCCTTGACCCATTCGATCAGCTCCTCCTCCGCGATCACCACGCCGGGCTTCAGCACCACCTCGGCATGCACGGCCTCGCCCCATTTGTCGTGGGGCACGCCGACCACGGCGGACATGGACACGGCCGGATGGGCGTTGAGGGTCGCTTCCACTTCCACCGCATAGACATTGAAGCCACCTGTGATGATCACGTCCTTCTTGCGGTCGACGATGAACAGGTAACCAGCCTCGTCCAGATAACCCAGGTCGCCGGACTTCCAGAAACCGTTGTGGAACTCGGCGGCAGTGCCTTCCGGGTTGTTGTGGTAGCCGGAGATGGTGCCGCGGCCACGCAGCCAGATCTCGCCGGTGGTACCGCGCGGGACCGGTTTGCCGTTTTCGTCTACGACCATCAGTTCGATGCCGATGGTGGGGCGTCCGGCGGAGGCCAGGCGGCCGGTCTGGATGGCGGTCAGATGATCGGCCTTGGTCAGGGTGCAGACCGCCTGGGCGCATTCGGTGGAGCCATAGAGCTGGAAGAAAATGTTACCGAAACGAGCCTGGGCCTGCTCCAGCTTGGCCGGGCTCATGGGGGCGGCGCCGTAGTAAAGGGTCTGCAGGCTGGACAGGTCGTACTGGGTGGCTTCCGGCAGTTCTACCAGCCAGCCCACCAGGGTCGGCACCATCAGGGCGGTGGTGACGCGTTCCGCCTCGACGTTGCGGCACCAGGCCTTTAGGTCGGCGGCGTTCTGGGTGACGGTGCAGCCGCCACGGAACAGCGTGGGCAGCAGGGAGAGCCCCGAGCCGTGGCTGATGGGGGCGATGTGCAGGTACCGAGTGCGTTCGTTGAAAGCCTGGCCCTGCTCGCTGTCGGCGTACATGGAGTCCCGCGCTGCCAGCCAGTTGTCGATGGTGTAGCGCGCGCATTTGCTTCGGCCGGTGGTGCCGCCGGTGAAGCGGTAGATCAGTACATCCTGGTGTGCATCCGATTCGATATCGGGTTCTGCATCGGAGACGCCTTCGAGCAGGTCCCAGAAGTATCGTGCATAGGAATGCCGCGCCGGCGGCACGTCCATGCAGATCACCCGGGTACCGCTCTGGCGCAGCATCTCGCCGTAGCGATCCAGGAGTTCGGTTTCGATGAAGACCACCTTGGGTCGGATGAACTCCACCTGCCAGCGGTGCTCTTCGAGGGAGTCGCGGATGTTGGTATGGGCGATGGCCGCTTCGCCCTTGAACGCGGTCCAGGCATGCAGCAGCGACAGGTTGTCGTTCTCCAGGATGCACAGAGCCGTATCGTCTCGGTGCAGGTCCAGGCGGCTGCGCATCATGTTGACGATGCGGTTGGTCAGCCGGTGCAGCTCATCGAAGCGATAGCGCCGGTTGCGCTCGATGTTCACCAGGGCTTCCTGGTCGGCGAAGCGCAGGGCGGTCTGGCCCATGATGCGGGCGAAGTTCATCTTCATCGCGGTCTCCGTTTGTTGTTCTGGTTGGTGGAAATCGCATTCTAGGAACGCCCTTGCGTTGCAACGCCTCCCGTCTGGGGAGGGGCCAGCCGGCAGGGCCTCGCTTCCCGCGTGCCCACTCATAAGAGGGGGGGAACGTCACTCGTGATCGCGAATAAGGTGCTCCAGCGGTTCCCACCTTTCCGGACATTTCGCGAGGCGTCCCATGCGCACCCTGGCGTTCAACACGACCAAATCCATCCTCATTGAATGCGGTGCTTCGCGCCGCCTGGCAGCCCCTGTACGAAGCATGGGTTGCCAATCGGTACTCATCGTCACGGACCCTGGAGTCCTGGCGGCGCGCCTGCTGGACTCGGCGCTGCTCGAACTGGAGCGCGAGGGGCTGCAGGTGACGGTCTTCTCCGAGGTCCAGGCCGATCCGCCCGAGTCGGTGATCCTCGCGGCGGCTGCGGCCGCCAGGGCCAGCTCAGCAGACTGCGTGATCGGCTTCGGCGGCGGCAGTTCCCTGGACGCCGCCAAGCTGACCGCCTTGCTTGCGCGTAGCGATGAGTCTCTGGCCGAGATCTATGGCAGCAATCTGGCCAGGGGGCCGCGCCTGCCGCTGATCCTGGTGCCGACTACGGCGGGCACCGGTTCCGAGGTCACGGCCGTGTCGGTGGTGACCACCGGTGCCGGTGAGAAGAATGTGGTGGTTTCGCCGCTGCTACTGCCCGACCTCGCCGTGCTGGACGCCGAGCTGACCCTCGGATTGCCGACAGCCGTCACCGCTGCCACGGGCATCGATGCGATGGTCCATGCCATCGAGTCCTATACCAGCCGGCACCTGAAGAACCCGATTTCCGATTGCCTGGCCCGTGAGGCCCTGCGCCTGCTCAGCGCCAACCTGCATGAGGTCTGTCGCAACGGCGCCAACCTGGAGGCGCGGGAAAACATGCTGTTGGGCGCCTGCCTTGCCGGCATGGCGTTCGCCAATGCTCCCGTGGCGGCGGTCCATGCACTGGCCTATCCGCTGGGGTCGCGCTTCCACATTCCTCACGGACTGTCGAACTCACTGGTGCTGGAGCCGGTGCTCCGCTTCAACCTGGAAACGGTCGCGCCGCTGTATGCGGAGCTGGCGGATATCGTCCTGCCTGGTCTTGGCGGCGACGCGTCGGCGAAGGCCAACGCGCTGGCTGACTACCTGGGCGGCCTGGCCGGTGAGCTGCAGTTGCCAACGCGCCTGCGGGAACTGGGCATCAGCCAGGCCGACATCGAGGACCTGGCCAGTGATGCCGCCAGGCAGACCCGCCTGCTCGGCAACAACCCCAGGGAACTGGGCATCGACGATATCCGTTCCATCTACGAGAAGGTTCTATGAGTCACGCACGTCCCACCCGCAGCCAGTTCTGCCACTTCACCAGCATGCCCAGCCGTTGGGGCGACCATGACTCCTATGGGCACGTCAACAATGTGGTCTACCACTCCTACTACGAGTCCGCCGTCAGCCTGTTCCTGGTGGAGCAGAGGACCCTGGACATCGCCAGCAGCCCGGTCATCGGACTGATCGTGGAGAATTGCTGTACCTACTTCTCGTCGATCAGCTTCCCGGACCGCATCACCATCGGCATGCGGATCGCGAAACTGGGCAACAGCAGCGCTCGCTATGAGCTGGCGCTGTTCCGTAACGACGAGGAGGAAGCCTCCGCGGCGGGGTACATCGTCTACGTGTACGTCGACCGGGCCAGCAACCAGTCGACCACCATTCCCGACCATGTTCGATCCGCGTTGCTCAAACTGGTGGATTAGTGCGGATCGACGCTACGACGCCATGCCCAGTCGACTGCCACGGCATCGGCTGGTGGGCTTTTGTAGGGTGGGTCACGCTTCATCGACCCACCAGAGGGAGTGACCGGGGGCACCGAACAGCGACGAAACGAGCGACGCGTCAGGGCTCACCGGACAGCGGAATGGCGAGGCTCAGCCAGAGGTTCCAGCCTTCCGCGCGATTGCGCGCGTCGAACTCGTGATAGCCCTTGAGATTGGCGTACCAGAGGTCCTTGCCCACCTTGAAGAAGTGGCCGACCTGCGGACCGACGGCGCTGACCCGGGACTTGAAGTCCCCCAGCACCGCACCGCTGCCGGAATCGCCCGTTACCTGGTGATAGACGTAGCCGACGAGGCCCAGATGGGTGCTGTCGGTGACGAAGTGCGATGCGCTCCAGTCCAGGTGGGCATCGATGCCATTCTGGTAGTCGAGATCACTGTTCTCCCAGTTGTAGGTGAGACCTGTCACCACGGAGAACTCGTTGCGCTTGTCGAAGTAGGTGTAGCCGCCGCCGGCATCCAGCGCGGCGTGGCCAAGCCCCAGGTTGACCAGGCGATCGGGGTCGTAGGCACCCACCGGCAGGTTGCCCATGCCGTAGACCATGAAGTTGTGTTCGCCATGGTTCCATTTGAGCGTGCCCATGGCGAACAGGTCGCTGGAGCCCTTCAGGCTGTCGTTGACCTGGGTGGAGAGCGTGCGGCCGCGCGGGCCGGTCAGGGTGGTCTCGACATCGACCTCCGAACGTCCCAGGCCGACGAGCAGACCGAGGGACGCCTGGGCACCCAGCACGGGCTCAGCGAAGGTGTAGTTCGGCCCACCGAACAGCAGGTCGGCCTTGGCATCCACGCCGGCGGCTATCTGGCCACGCCCACCCCTTGGCAGAGGCTCGCTCGCGCCGATGTCCGCGCTGACGTGGTAGTAGATCAGCGGAAAGGTCCAGCCCGGCGCGGTGGGTACTGCCGCAAGGGCTCCGAACTGGCCGGGAAGCCAGAAACCGATCCCGCCTTCATCCGCCGATGTCATGGTAGATGGCAGGGCTACGGCCATCGCCAGCAGCATGCGAGGTAATGATTTGAGCACTTCTCTCTCCAGGGGGCGACTCGCTTGCGATTAGCAGTGCCCCGGACAGGCGTCCGGGGTTCCTACCCTTACAAACTCCCCACCAGTTGCCCGCCATCCACCGCCAGCACCGACCCGGACATGTAAGCACCGGCTTCGCTGGCCAGCAGCAGGAAGGGACCGTCCAGTTCTTCCAACCGACCGAGGCGGCGCATGGGCACCGCGGCGCGGATGTAGGCCTGGCCTTTCTCGCTGTCGAAGTAGCCGTCGGTCATCTCGGTCGTGAAGTAGCCCGGGGCGATGGCGTTGACACGGATGTTGTAGCGCGCCAGTTCCAACGCCAGGGACTTCGTCAGCTGGACCACGCCGGCCTTGGCCGCGCAGTAGTGGCTGTAGCCGGTGCCGACTCGCAGACCGAGCATGGAGGCAATATTTACGATGCTTCCTGGGCGCTCGGCACGCGCCAGGCGCTGTGCAGCACACTGGGCGACGCGCCAGACGCCGTCGAGGTTGGTCGCGAGCATGGCGCGCCAGTCTTCTTCACTGATTTCCAGCACGCGCAGACCGCTGCCGATGCCTGCGTTGTTGAGCACCACATCCACCGGTCCGAAAGTCGCTTCGGCGGCATCGAAGGCAGCTTCCACACTGGCGCGGTCGGTGACGTCCATGGCCACCGGCAGCGCCTGGCCGCCGTCACGGCGGATGGCGTCGGCCAGTTGTTGCAGGCGCTCGACGCGACGCGCTGCCAGGACCACGCGCGCTCCGGCACGGCCGGCTACGCGAGCGAGGTGGGCGCCGATACCACTGGAGGCGCCGGTGACCAGCACGGTGCGGCTGGCCAGGGAGAAGGGGGCGAAGACACTCATCAGAACACCTCGAACAGGCCGGCGGCACCCATGCCGCCACCCACGCACATGGTGACCACGACGTATTTCACGCCACGGCGTTTGCCCTCCAGCAGGGCGTGACCGACCATCCGCGCGCCGCTCATGCCATAGGGATGGCCGATGGCGATCGCGCCACCGTTGACGTTGTAGCGCGAGTCGTCGATGCCCAGCCTGTCGCGGCAGTAGATCGCCTGGCAGGCGAAGGCTTCGTTGAGTTCCCACAGGCCGATGTCGTCGACCTTCAGGCCGTGCTGCTTGAGCAGACGGGGAACAGCGAGCACCGGGCCGATGCCCATTTCTTCCGGCGCGAGGCCGGCGACGGCCATGCCGCGATAGGCCCCCAGCGGTTCCAGGTTGCGCTGTTCGGCGAGGCGGCCGTCCATCAGCACGCAGGCGCTGGCGCCATCGGAGAGTTGGCTGGCGTTGCCGGCGGTGATGCAGCCACCTTCGATCACCGGCTTGAGCCGGGACAGGTCATCGAGCGTGGTCTGCGGACGATTGCCCTCGTCCTGGGCAAGGGTGAGTTCTTCGAAACTGACGGCACCGCTGGCCTTGTCGACGATTTGCCGGGTGACTGGCACCGGGACGATCTCACCCTCGAACAGACCGGCGCGCTGAGCTGCCGCGGTACGCTGCTGGGACTGCAGGGAGTAGGCGTCCTGGGCCTCGCGGCTGATGCCGTAGCGCTCGGCCACCAGCTCGGCGGTCTGCAGCATCGGCATGTAGGCGTGGGGCATCAGCCGCAGCACCTGCGCATCGTGCTGGCTGCCGACCCATTCCATGTGACGGTTCTGCACCAGGCTGATGTGCTCCTGACCGGCGCCGATGGTGACCTGCATGCCGTCGACCATGATCTGTTTGGCGGCGGTGGCGATGGCCATCAGGCCCGAGGCGCACTGGCGGTCGAGGGTCTGGCCGCTGACGGAGATCGGCAGGCCCGCGGCCAGCACGCTCATGCGGCCGAGGTTCCAGCCGGCAGTACCGGCCGGCATGCCGGTGCCCATGACCAGATCCTCGATTTCCCCAGCCTCGATGCCTGCTCGCTCGACGGCGGCGCGAATGGCAAAGGCGGCCATGGTGGGGGCGGTGGTCGCGTTGAAGGCACCGCGAAACGCCTTGCCGATAGGCGTGCGTGCGGTTGAGAGGATGACGGCTTCTTTCATGGTCTAGTCCTGTTGAAGGTATGGGCAGGCGCCGATAGGGACTCAGCGCCTGCCAGGTGCAATCAGATGCGCTCGATTCGGGTCTTGCCGGCTGCCACCAGGCGTTCCAGCAACGGCGCCGGCTGGAACCACATCTCGCCATATTCCCCGAGGGCCTGGCGGTAGTGGCGGATGCCGGCCAGTACCTTGTCCAGACCCAGCTGCTCGGCGTAGTGCATGGGACCGCCCAGGTGCGCCGGGAAGCCGTAGCCGTTGATCCACACCAGGTCGATGTCGCCAGCGCGCAGGGCGATGCCCTCGTCCAGCAACTGGATGCCCTCGTTGATCAGCATGAACAGGCAGCGGTCGTGGATTTCCTGCTCGCCCATGGGGCGACGGGGCACGTGCAGCTCGCCGGCCAGGCGTTCGGCCAGCGCAACCACCTCGTAGTCGTCCTGGCGATTGCGACCTTCGTATGCATAGAAACCACGACCGGTCTTCTGGCCGAAACGGCCCAGGGCATAGAGCTCGTCGCCGAGACGGCAGTAGCTTTCGTCATGGGCGAAAGCGGCGCGGTTGGAGTCGCGAACCAGGAAGTTCACGTCGACGCCGGCCAGGTCGAGCATGCTGAAAACGCCCATGTTCAGGTCGAGACCGGTGAGTACGCCATCCACCTGCGCCGGCGTTGCGCCCTCCAGGACCAGGCGATGGGCTTCGCGGGCGTAGGGTTCGAGCATCCGGTTGCCGATGAAGCCGAAGCAGACGCCGGACACCACGGGCATCTTGCCGATGGTGCGACCCATCTTCAGCGTGGTGGCCAATACGTCCGGCGCGGTTTCACGCCCACGCACGACTTCCAGCAGGCGCATGACGTTGGCCGGGCTGAAGAAGTGCAGACCGATCACATCCTGCGGACGAGACGTCACCGCAGCGATCTGGTCGACGTCCAGCGACGAGGTGTTGGTGGCGAGGATGGCGCCGGGTTTGCACACCCGGTCCAGGGTGCGGAAGACTTCCTGCTTGATCTCCATTTTTTCGAACACCGCTTCGATCACCAGGTCGGCGTCGGCGAGGTCGGCATAGTCGAGCGTGCCGCCGAGCAGGGCCATGCGCTGCTCCAGCCTGGCTTCGGTCAGCTTGCCGCGCTTGACGCTGATCCCGTAGTTCTGGCGGATCTGCGCCAGGCCGCGATCGAGGGCCTCGCCCTGGCGCTCCAGCAAGGTCACCGGAATGCCGGCATTGGCGAAGTTCATGGCGATGCCGCCGCCCATGGTGCCGGCGCCGATCACCGCTACCTTGCGAATCGGGCGGAGCAGGGTGCCGCTATCGATCCCTGGCACCTTGCCAGCCTCGCGCTCGGCGAAGAACACGTGGCGCAGGGCCTGGGACTGGACCGAGGCTTCTGCCTGCTTGAACAGCGCTACCTCGCGGGCCAGACCTTCCTCCAGCGGCAGCAGGCAGGCGGCTTCAACGGCCGAAAGTACCAGTCGTGGCGCCAGGCGGCTCTTCCAGCGCGGCTCGTTGTCCTGGCGGTAGCGTGCGAGGAAGTCATCAGGCAGGCCCTCGGCCGGTGCCGGGAAGGGCTCGGCGGGCCTCGCGGGTGCCAGGTTGGCAACCAGCTCTTGGGCATAGGCGCGGGCCTCGTCGAGCAGCGTCTCGGCATTGGCCGAAAGCCGGTCGAGGATGCCCAGGGCGAGGGCGCTTTCGGCACCGACCGGGGCGCCCGAGAGCATCATGTCGAGTGCAGCTTCGGCACCGATCAGACGGGGCAGGCGCTGGGTACCACCGGCACCGGGGAGCAGGCCGAGGTTGATTTCCGGGAGGCCGACGCGGGTTCCGGGCTCGCCGATGCGGTAGCCACAGGCCAGGGCCAGTTCCAGACCGCCGCCAAGGGCGAGCTTGCCGATGGCGGCGACCAGGGGCTTGTCCAGTTGCGTCAGGCGCACGAGCAGGGACGGGAGATCGGGCGTGGCGAAGGACGCGTCGCTGCCGAACTCGCTGATGTCGGCTCCGGCGCTGAACAGGCCGTTGGCGCCATGGAGGACGAGCGCCTTGACCGACGGGTCGGCCGCTGCGCGCTCGCAGGCCTCGAGAACGGCCGCACGCAGGGGCTGGCCAAGGGCATTGACCGGCGGACGGGCGAGGCCGATCAGGGCCAGGTTGTCTTCAACCTGATAGGTAACCAGGGCGTTCATGGTTGCTCCTTGTAAAGGGTTGGAGGTCGGAAGGCTGGTCAGAACCATTGGTCCTGCATGTCGAAGCTGCTGCGATTGCCGGCTGCCAGCAGGCGCGCCTGCGCATCAATGGACGCCAGCTCCCAGTCCATGAAGTAACGGGCGGCTTGTAGCTTGCCGAGGTAGAAGTCCGCCTCGCTGCCGGCCGCGTCGGCATCGAGGGCGCGGCTGGCGACCAGCGCCATGCGCAGCCACAGCCAGCCCACCAGCACGCGGCCGAACAGGTCGAGGTAGGGGGTGGCATTGGCCAGGCCGAGATGGGTGTCGGCGGCGACCTGGTCGAGCAGGCTTTCGGTGACCTCCTGCAGTCGGCCCAGCGCGCCGGCCAGCACGAAGGCGAGCGGGGCGCAGCGATCGTCGTGCCCGGCGTCCTTCAGGGTGTCGCGCACGCGCTTGAGGAACATGCGATATCCGGCGCCGCCGTTCTGCTGCAGCTTGCGGCCCAGCAGGTCGATGCCATGGATACCCTCGGTGCCTTCGTGGATGGGGTTCAGACGGTTATCGCGGTAGTACTGTTCGAGCGGGTACTCACGGATATAACCCGAGCCGCCAAGCACCTGGATGCCAATGTCCGAGGCCATGACGCAATACCTGGATGGATAGGACTTGACCATGGGAATCAGCAGGTCGAGCAGTTCCCCGGATTCGCGCCGCAAGACGGCGTCGGGAGCGGTGTGGGCATCCTCGAACAGGCTGCTGGCGTACAGGCACAGCGCGAGGCTGCCTTCGGCGTAGACCTTCTGCTGCAAGAGCATGCGACGTACGTCGGCGTGCTCGACGATGCTTACCTGCGGCGCCAGCGGGTCCTTGGCGCCCGGCAGGCGGCCCTGAGGCCGTTCGCGGGCATAGTCCAGGGCGTGAATGAAACTCTGGTAGGCCAGTGCAGAAGCGCCGAGTGCCACACCGATTCGCGCCTCGTTCATCATCTGGAACATGTAGGACAGACCCTTGTTGGCCTCGCCCACCAGGTAACCGACCGCGCCGTCCCTCTCGCCGAAGCTCAGCACGGTGGAGGTGGTGTTGCGGTAGCCGTGCTTGTGAAGCAGGCCGGCCAGGGCCACGTCGTTGCGCGCGCCCAGGCTGCCGTCGTCGTTGACCAGGAGCTTCGGTACGAGGAACAGCGAGATACCGCGTGTGCCTGCTGGCGCACCGTCGATGCGGGCCAGCACCATGTGCACGATGTTGTCGGTCAGCGAGTGGTCGCCACCGGAGATGAACATCTTCTGGCCGTGGATGCGGTAGCTGCCATCGGCGGTCAGGCGGGCACTGGTGCGCAGGTCGCCAAGGGCGGAACCCTGGCCGGGCTCGGTCAGTGCCATGGTGCCGCTGAAACGGCCATCGAGCATGGGCGGCAGGAAGCGCTCGCGCAGCGCATCGCCGGCAAAGCTCTTGACCAGGTTGGCGGCACCGATGGTCAGGAACGAATAGGCCACCGTGGCGATGTTGGCGGCATTGAAGTAGGCCATGCTCGCCCGCAGGATGACCTCTGGCAGCTGAAGGCCACCGTCCTCGGCATCGTGGTGGGCGGCGAGGAAACCGGCCTGGGCGAAGGCGTCCCAGGCGATCTTGGTTTCCGGGATGAGCGTTACCTTTTCGCCGTCGAAGGTCGGCTCATTGGCGTCGCCCTTCTGGTTGTGCGGGGCAAAGTATTCGGCGGCGATGCCGCGTGCGGTTTCCAGCGTAGCGTCGAATACCGCACGATCATGGTCTGCATAGCGGGGGCGCAGCAGCAGGGCCTCGGTATCGAGCAGCTCATAGAGCTGGAAGCTCAGTTCGCGTTCGTTGAGGAGCGAATCGGTCATCTCGTTCTCTTGTACTGGTTGGCCGGCGGACGGCCAGGGGAGTGGGCTTTGCCAGTAAATCGAATTGCCGATGATGCCGCCCCCACCCTTATGGAGTGGGAGCGGACGAGGCACGCGGGTGCGCAGCCGATTCGCCTGCGCCTACCCGCTTCGAGGGGGCGCGGAGGGCGGAGGGCACCCTAATGTGTTGCGAAGGGCGTCCGGCCGGTCGGGGCCCGTACAGCCAATCGCATCCAGGGGTATTTCCATGATTCCGCGCACCCTCTTCGATCATGAGCATGAAGAGTTCCGTAGTACCGTCCGCCGCTTCCTGGCGGAGGAGTGCACGCCGTTCCATGAGCAGTGGGAGGAGGATCATGTCGTCCCCCGCGAGATCTGGAAGCGCGCCGGCGAACTGGGCATGCTCAACGCCACCACGCCTGAGGCCTATGGCGGCCTGGGGCTGGACCGGCGCTTCTCGATGATCGCGGTGGAGGAGGTGGCCCGCGCCGGCGTGTCCGGACTGAGCGGCTTTAACGTGCATGACATCTGCGCCGGCTACCTGATCAACTTTGGCACCGAGGCGCAGAAGCACGAGTGGCTGCTGAAAATGGCCAGTGGCGAAGCCATCGCCGCCGTTGCCATGACCGAGCCCGACACCGGTTCCGACTTGCAGGCGGTCAAGACCCGGGCGGTGCTGGACGGCGACGAGTACGTCATCAACGGCGCCAAGACCTTCATTTCCAACGGCACCAACAGCGACATCATCGTGGTGGTCGCCAAGACCGGGAACAGCGGCAAGGGCTCGCGGGATATCTCGCTGATCCTGGTGGAGGCCGGCCGCCCTGGCGTCAGCAAGTCCAAACCGTTGCGCAAGGTCGGCCTGCACGCCCAGGACACCACCATGGTGTTCTTCGAGGACGTCCGCGTGCCGAAGGCCAATATCCTCGGCGGCGAACCTGGCCAGGGCTTCTACCAGCTGATGAAGGAATTGGCCTGGGAGCGCCTGAGCATCGGTATCGTCGCCATCGCTGCAAGCCAGGCGGTGCTTGAACAGACCATTGCCTATACCCGTGAGCGCAAGGCGTTCGGCAAGCCGATCATCGAGTTCCAGAACTCGCGCTTCAAGCTGGCCGACCTCAAGACCGAGATCACCCTGGGGCAGACCTATGTCGATCGCTGCATGGAGCTGATCCTGGAGCACCAACTGACCCCGGAAGCGGCGGCCGCGGCCAAGCTCTGGTGCAGCGAGCTGTACTCGAAGGTCGTCGACCAGTGCGTGCAGTTACATGGCGGCAACGGCTACATGCTCGAATACCCGGTCGCCCGCCACTACCTGGACAGCCGCGTCAACCGCATCTACGGCGGTGCCAACGACATCATGCGCGAGCTGGTGGCGCGAACCCTCTGATACGCTTCGGCGGTCCCGCCCTGGTACCGCCGTCCCACCCCCCTCGGTTGGAGGGGGCGGCTCCCTCTCTTTCCCCTCCACCATCTATTGCAGGAACGGTTGCCCGGATGCCCGGTGCTGCTCTATGGCGGCCGCTGACCTGAGGCTAAGCTTCGGGTAAAACGGCGGCTGGTCACTTGGCCGCACCCACCCTGATTCCAACCCGCACATGCCTGTCCCGCTGCATTTCGGTAGGCCATTTGCGAATCGGAGACCCGGTCTGGACATGCACACAGACAAACTGCTCGTATCGACGAAGTTCGCGCCGCCGCGCATTGGCACCCAGACCATCCTGCGCCAGCGCCTGCTGGAGGACCTACAGCGTATGGCGCAATGCCGCGTCGGCCTGGTCACCGGCAGCCCCGGCTTCGGCAAGACCACGCTGTTGGCCCAGTGGCGGCAGGAAATGATGCGTACCGGTGCGGACGTGGCCTGGCTTTCGCTCAGCACCGATGACAAGCATCTCGCGATTTTCTTCGCTTACCTGCGAGCCGCACTGCAGCGCCTGGGAATTCCGCTGGATAGCGGCATTCCGCCAGAAGGCACGCGGCCGGAGTTCATCGATGGCGTGGTAGCGGCAATAGTCGAGGGTGCGGCCAGCATCAACAAGGAGCTGTACCTGGTCATCGATGACTACCAGCATGTGGCGGACCCGCGCTCTCATCAGCTCGTGCAGAAGCTGCTGGACCATAGCCCGGACAACCTGCATTTCGTGATTTCTTCCCGCGTCGGACCACCACTCAGTTTCAGCCGGCTGCGCCTCAGCGGCCAGCTGGTGGAGCTGGACTGCGCCTCGCTGCCCTTCGATCTGGCGGAAACCCGCGCATTCCTCGAGCAGAGCCTGGCGGCGCTGAAGCTCAGCCCGGAGGAGTTGCACCAGATCCACCAGCTCACCAGCGGCTGGCCGGCCACCCTGCAGCTGGTGGTCATCCTGCTGCGCAGCGACCCCGCGACGCGCGACGCCTTGAGGGAAATGGGCTGGCGTTCCGACGACCTGCAGAGCTACCTGGCCGAGAACGTGATGGTGCACCTGCCGGCCGAGATGTCGTCGTTCATGGAGGACGTGAGCATTCTCCGGCGATTCAATGCCTCGCTGGCGGAGGCGGTAACCGGTTGCGCGTCGGCGCAGGCCATGCTCAAGCGGCTGGATGAGGAGAACCTACTGATCTTCCGCGTCGAGGCCGACGACCGCCAACCCTGGTATCGCTTCCACGCCCTGTTCGGTGATTTCCTTGCCACGCGGCTGCTCCGCCGTGATCGGGCGTCCCAGGATCAACTGCACCGGCGTGCCGCGCACTGGTTCGCCGAGCGCAAGTTACTGGCCGAGGCCGTGCGCCACGCGACCCAGGCGGGTGACCTGGACTTTGCCGCGCAACTGGTGGAAGGAGCGGCCCCGGCCACCTGGAGCCTCGACCAGTTGAGCCCTCTGCTACGCCTGCTGGACCAGTTGCCGCAGGACATCCTGTTCTCCCGGCCGAGGCTGTTCTTCCTGGGTTGCCTGGCGTACGCGCTGACTGCCCGTCCGGGCAAGGCCGAGGCCTGGATGGAGCAGTTCAAGCGCAGCGGTGCGGCACAACAGGCCGACGAAGCCTACCGTCTGCCGCTGGTGCAGGCGGCGATCGAGGTGCAGCGCGATCGCAGTGAACCGATCATCGGTCTGCTGGAAAGCTTTCACGCCTTGCCGGATGACTACACGGTGACCCGTTATGGCGCCCCGGCACTGCTGGCCATCGCCTATTCGGCGGCAGGAAGGCATGAGGAGGCGCTGCGCTGCCTGGACGAGAATCCCATTCCCGAAGCCGAGCGGGATGCGGAAATGGCTCTGGTGGCCGAAGGGGCGAGAACCACCTGCTACCTGCAGGAAGGCCGCATCCGGGAAGCCGAGCGTATTGGTTCGGCGCAACTCTCCCGTGCCGTGGCGGTCCACGGCCACCGGGCGGCGAGCGCGTACCTGGGCGCCGCGACCCTGGCCGAGGTGTATCGCGAGCTGGACCGCATCGACGAGGCGCGGGAGATTCTCGCCAATCGCAGTGGCCTGCTGCAGTGGACCATGCCCGACACCATGATGCATGCCACCATCTGCCGTGCACGCCTGGACCTGCTGCAGGATTCCGCCGCGGTGGCCATGGCCTTCCTCGAACGCCAGGAGCGTCACTTCCGCAGCATCGGCCAGGACCGCGCGCTGGTGCATTGCCTCACCGAGCAGTCGCGCATCGCCCTGCTGGAGAATGACCGTACCTACGCCGCCGAGCGCGTCGCCCGGCTGGAGCCGCTGGCACTGCAATACCGGGAGGCCCGGGGATTCCAGGCAGAAATTCCGGCGCTGGCGGCGCTGGCGCGTGCACGCCTGCTGCTGGCCACCAACTACCCGGACAAGGCCCTGGCGGACCTGGAAATCCTTCACGAGTACGCGACCCGGTTCCGCCGCGGACAACTGTTGGTCACCGGCCAGTTGCTGATGGCCATCGCCCGTTCCGACCTGCTGCAGCCGGAGCGGGCGGAGGAACACCTGATCGCTGCCCTGGCCCAGGGTTGCCGACTGGGGCTGGTGCGCACCTTTGTCGATGAGGGTGAGGTGCTGCGCAAACTGCTGGCAAGTCTGGCGACCAGACCGTTGGGCAACGACGAAGGCGCTTATCTGCAACAACTGCTGGAGCGCTTCGGGCCAGGAAATGTGGGGCGCACCAGTGAGTCGTCGTCGAACAGCGCACCGTCGATGCTGACGCCGCGTGAAGTGGCGATCCTGGAGCTGATCAGCCAGGCAATGTCGAACAAGCGCGTGGCCCTGACCCTGAACATTTCACTGGAAACGGTGAAATGGAACCTGAAGAACATCTACGTGAAGCTCGGCGTTTCCAGCCGCTATGACGCGGTGTCCTGGGCGCGCAAGCACGGCTTGATCGAGTAAGGGCGAAATCACCAGCGGCGCGGCGTCGTGGACGTTGCGTGGACGCCACTACCTCCGGCCACTGGCATTTCGCTGGGACAGCATAGGTCCGGCGTCCGCGTCGCAAACCACTCTATGCGAGGGGGGCGACCGGAGTGCCAAGGCTTGTCCCCACATCGCAGCCGGCCAGTCCGAAATGGCGGCTGAAGGGGCCGCAATCCCCCCCTCCCTGAGGGGGCTGACCCCGAAAACCTCCTCCTATGATCGATCCAGAGCCGCCCGCAAGGGTGGCGGAACGATAGAGCCGAGGAGAACCCCCCATGATTCCGCGTACCCTGTTTGACCACGAGCACGAGGAGTTTCGCAGCACCGTGCGACGCTTCCTGGCGGAGGAGTGCGCTCCCCGGCTGGAGCAGTGGGAAGAGGAGCACCGGGTTCCCCGCGAAATCTGGAAACGTGCCGGCGAGCTGGGCATGCTCAATGCCACCACTCCGGAAGCCTATGGCGGCCTGGAACTGGACCGCCGTTTCTCGATGGTCGCCACCGAAGAGATCTACCGCGCGGGCCTGGCATCCGGCCTGATCGGTTTCGGCGTGCACGACATCGTCGCCGGCTACCTGGTGAACTTCGGCAACGAGGCACAGAAGCAGGCCTGGCTGCCGAAGATGGCGGCGGGCGAGGCCATCGGCGCGGTGGCCATGACCGAGCCGGATACCGGTTCCGACCTGCAGGCGGTCAAGACACGCGCGGTGCTGGACGGTGACGAGTACGTCATCAATGGCGCCAAGACCTTCATCTCCAATGGAACCAACTGCGACATAGTCGTCGTTGTTGCCAAGACCGGCACCTCGGGTAAGGGCGCCCAGGATATCTCGCTCATCCTGGTGGAAGCCGACCGTGCGGGCTTCAGCAAATCCAAGCCGCTGCGCAAGGTCGGCCTGCACGCCCAGGACACCACCATGCTGTTCTTCGAGGACGTACGCGTGCCCAGGGAGAACTTGCTGGGAGGTGTTGAAGGGAAGGGCTTCATCCAACTGATGAAAGAGCTGGCCTGGGAGCGACTGTCCATCGCCATCAGCAGCGTCGCCGGTGCCCAGGCAGTGCTGGAGAGCACCCTGGAATACACCAAGGGCCGCAGCGTGTTCGGCAAGCCGATCTTTGCCTTCCAGAACACCCGCTTCAAATTGGCCGACCTGAAGATGCAGCTGGCGGTGTCGCAGAACTACGTCGACCGCTGCATGGAGCAGTGCCTGGCGCGCAGCCTCAGCCCCGAGGCGGCCGCCGCCGCCAAGCTGTGGTGTTCCGACCTCTACACCAAGGTAGTGGACGAGTGCGTCCAGCTGCACGGTGGCAACGGCTACATGCTCGAGTACCCGGTAGCCCGCCATTACCTCGACCACCGCGTCCTGCGCATCGCCGGCGGCGCCAACGACATCATGAAGGATCTGGTCGGGCGCACGCTCTGACCCGGGTCGCAGAGGAATACGCAATGGAATATCTGATCCCCCGTACCCTGTTCAGCTCCGAGCACGAAGAGTTCCGTCGCGCCTGCCGTCGGTTCATGGAGGAGGAGGTCGCGCCCTTCCATGCCCAGTGGGAGAAGGACAAATGCGTCCCTCGCGAGGTCTGGCGCAAGGCCGGTGAGCTGGGAATGCTGCTGCCTTCCATGCCCGAAGAATACGGTGGTCCTGGCGCCGACCGGCTGTTCGACATGATCTTCGCCGAGGAATTCATGCGCGTGGGCGCCACTGGCCTGATCGGCTTCGGCGTGCACGGTCTGGTCGCGTTCTACATCCTCAACTACGGCACCGAGGCGCAGAAGCAGGCCTGGCTGCCGAGAATGATCGCAGGCGAGGCGGTCGGCGCCATTGCCATGACCGAACCCAACACCGGTTCTGACCTGCAGGCGGTCAGGACCCGCGCCGTGCGTGAGGGCGATGAGTTTGTCCTCAACGGTTCCAAGACCTTCATTTCCAACGGTGCCTCCTGCGACCTGGCGCTGGTGGTGTGCAAGACCGGCAACAGCGGTAGCGCCAAGGACATCTCGCTGGTCATCGTGGAGAAGGAGCGCGAGGGTTTCGCCCGTTCCCAACCACTGGAGAAGATCGGCCTGCACGCCCAGGACACCAGCATGCTGTTCTTCGACGACTGCCGCGTGCCGGCCGAGAACGTCCTCGGCGGGATTGAAGGGCAGGGCTTCTACCAGCTCATGCACGACCTGGCCTGGGAACGCATCATCGGCGCCGTGGGCTTCCAGGCCCAGGCCGAGGCGGCCCTCGAGCACACGGTCGAGTACACCCGCACGCGCATGGTCTTCGGCAAGCCGGTGCTCGATTTCCAGAACTCGCGCTTCACCCTGGCGCAACTGAAAACCGAAGTGCAGATCGGCCGCTCCTGGATCGACAGCTGCATGGAACTGCTGCTGCGTGGCGAACTGAGCGCAGAAACGGCGGCGGTGGCCAAGTACTGGACCGCCGAGCTGAGCAGCCGGGTGGTCGATGCCTGCCTGCAGCTGCACGGCGGCAACGGCTACATGACCGAGTACCCCATTGCGAGGCTCTACCTCGATACGCGGGGCAACCGCATCTGGGGCGGCACCAACGAAATCATGAAGGAGATCATCGCCCGCACCCTGTGAGGGCGACCTTCAGCCTAGCTGCGGCCGCAATCGGTATCCGCGCCGGCTCGTCCACCTGGACGGCCGGGCGCCGGTGCCCTGTGTCGCGATAACAACTATCTCTTCAGGAGAGGAGCCCTAACGTGTCTCAAGAAATTCGCTTCGACGGCAAAGTCGCCATCGTTACCGGCGCCGGCAACGGCCTGGGTCGTGCCCACGCCCTGCTGCTGGGTTCCCGTGGAGCCAAGGTCGTGGTCAACGACCTCGGCGTGACCACCGCTGGCCTGGGCAGCTCGTCCGCCGCGGCCGACGCCGTGGTCGCCGAAATCCGCGCCCTGGGTGGCGAGGCCGTGGCTGATTACAACTCGGTGACCGAGGGCGAGAAGATCGTCGCCACCGCCCTGGAGGCATTCGGCACCGTCGACATCCTGATCAACAACGCCGGCATCCTGCGCGACACCTCGTTCCACAAGATGACCGAAGAGCAGTGGGATCTGATCCAGGACGTACACGTGAAGGGCGCCTTCCGCCTGACCCACGCCGTCTGGCCGATCATGCGCGAGAAGGGCTACGGCCGCATCGTGATGACCGCCTCCGGCGCCGGCATCTTCGGCAACTTCGGCCAGTGCAACTACTCGACTGCCAAGTCCGGCCTGATCGGTTTCACCAACTCGCTGGCCATCGAAGGCGCGAGCAAGAACATCCGCGTCAACACCATCGCCCCGATCGCCGCCTCGCGCATGGTGATCGCCAGCGGCATCTTCCCCGAAGAGCTGCATGACAAGCTGAAGGTGGAAGACGTCGCTCCGCTGGTGGGCTGGCTGTGCAGCGAGGAGTGCCAGGACACAGGCGGCCTGTTCGAGGTCGGTGGCGGCTTCCACGCCAAGTACCGCTGGGAGCGTTCCTACGGCCGTTTCCTGCACACCGACTCGCTGAGCCCGGAACTGGTGCGCGAGAACTGGGAACGCATCACCCGCTTCGACGACAAGAGCGTGCATCACGCCAATGGCGGCGAAGGCTTCAAAGAGCTGTTCGAGCGCATGGCCGGCAACGCCATCGGCGGTAACCAGTATGTCGACATGGAAGTGGCCGCCAACGCCGTCGCCACCCTGGAAACCGAATACACCCAGACCGACGCCGCGCTCTACGCGCTGGCCGTGGGCGCCGCCAAGGACCCACTGGACCGCACCGAGTTGCTCTACATCAACGAGTTCAAGGGAGAAGAGTTCCGCGTGCTGCCGACCATGGCGGTGCTGCCGGCGACCCAGGTGTTCCTCAAGGCGATCCTGGCCGGCAAGCCGACGCTAGAGGGTCTGGAGCTGCCGTTCGCCAAGGGCCTGCACGGCGAGCAGTACACCGAGATGTACCGCCCGATGCCGCCCAAGGCCAAACTCAAGCACACCATGCGTCTGAAAGAAGCGCTGGACAAAGGCAAGAGCTCGGTCAGCGTGCTGGAAATCCACACGACCGACGAGAACGGCACCCCGCTGTACTACAACGAGTTCACCAGCTTCTACACCGGCACTCCGGGCGCTGGCCTGAAGCGCGTGCCGAGCGTGGCGGCCGCTCCGCTGCCCGAGCGCGTGCCGGACGCGGTGATCGCCGAGCAGACCGAGGTCAACCAGGCCCTGCTGTACCGCCTGTGCGGTGACTGGAACCCAATGCACGTGGATCCGGACTACGCGGCCAAGGCCGGTTACGAGAAGCCGTTCCTGCATGGCCTGTGCACCTTCGGCTACGCCGGTCGCCATGTGATCAAGGCGTTCTGCAACAACGATTCGCGCCTGTTCAAGAGCATCCGCGTGCGTTTCGCAGCCATCGTGATGCCGGGCGACACCCTGGAAACCCGTATGTGGCGCGAGTCGCCGACTCGCGTTGTATTCGAGACCCGCGCCGTTGAGCGTGACGTAGTAGTGCTCAAGGGCGGTTCGGTCGAGATATTCGAGCAAGTGCCGGCCTGACCCCTTGGCCACCTGCCGCTTCCGAGCCCCGGAAGCGGCAGCTTTCTATTTCAGGAGAGCACGATGCAACGTTGCGTCAATGTGATTGGCGTAGGCATGTCCCCCTTCAGCCCGGCCTCGCTGAGCGCCAACCCGACCGCCCTGGTCGGCGAGACGGTACGGCAAGCGCTGGCGGATGCAGGATTGTCCGCGCGGGATATCGGAACCGTCTTCGCCGCCTCGGGACTGATGGATGGCGGGACCTTGCAGCGGGCTCTCGAGCAGACGGGGCTGGGGCACGTACCGCTCCAGCAGTTGCCGAAAGGCGAGGAAAGCAGCACTCTCCTGTACCACGCCTGCCAGGCTATCGAACTGGGTCTGACCGAGTGCGTGCTGGTACTGGGTGTGCAGGGCGCACCGGCACCGCTGCCGGACCTGGGGGCCATGTTCGAGCGCCTCGGTGCGACGGCGCGGGCGTACATGGCGCGCTACCAGACCCGGCGAGAAACCTTCGCCATGATTGCGGTCAAGGCGCGTCAGCATGCCGAGTTCAACCCCCTGGCCGTGTTCACCTCCGCGCTGACCCTCGATGACGTTCTGGACGCCAGCACCATCGCCGAGCCGCTTACCCATCCCCAGTTCGCCTGGCCCACCTCCGGCGCTGCGGCCGTTGTGCTGTGTTCGAGCGAGCTCGCCAGTCGCCGTGGCAATCGTCCTGTCGTGCGGATCATCGCCCAGGCCTGCGTTTCGCCTGTTCAGGTGTCCGGTTTCGGTCCGGCATCAGCCTTCGCTTGCACCGGCTACGAGGTCAACGTCGCCGCCGCGCGGGAGCTGTATGAGCAAGCGGGCAGGGGGCCGCAGGAGATTGAGGTGTGCGAACTGCACGACAGCAGTACCCTCAACGAGCTACTGCTGTATGAGGCACTTGGCTTCTGCCCCGAGGGAAGCGCCGAGAAACTGGTCGAAGATGGCGACAACACCTATGGTGGCAACCTGGTCGTCAATCCTTCCGGGGGCCTGCTCTCGCTGGGCCAGGCACCGGCGGTGAGTGGGCTGGCGCAATGCATCGAGCTGGTGCATCAACTGCGTGGCAACGCCGGCCGGCGTCAGGTTGCCGATGCGCGCATCGCCCTGCAGCACCAGACCGGGGCAGACGGCACGGTGGTAACCACCCTCTATCAGCGCGAGTGAGCCGACGCGGCGCTTTTTTCGCCGCCCAACAGAACAATTTCAATGGGTGGTACACCACCCTTCAGACGCAGGACACGCCATGAACAAGAACAATGAGCACCCTACGCTGTTGCACCGCTTCCTCCACTGGGAGGGCAGCACGCCTGATGCCATCTACCTGACCCAGCCCCTGCCGGACGGCAGCGTGGTCGACTACAGCTGGCGCGAGGTCGGCGACCAGGCCCGGCGGATGGCCGCCTACCTGGTGTCCCTCGACCTGCCACCGCGATCCTCCATCGGTATTTTCGGCAAGAACACGGCCCACTGGATCATCGCCGACCTGGCGATCTGGATGGCTGGGCATATCAGCGTTCCGCTGTACTCGACCGCCAATACCGACACCGTGGGATACGTGCTGCAACATGCCGAGGTGCGCTTGCTGTTCGTCGGCCGACTGGATGGCGATGCCGCCGGCTGGGGCGCCGTGCGTGCAGGGGTTCCCGCTGGACTTCCATTGATCGACCTGCCGATGTCGGCCTGTGGCGAGGGTGAATCATGGGAGCGCATCGTGGCTGCCGCCACTCCGCTGGAAAACGTGGCGCTGCCGGAGCCGGGTGAGCTGGCAACCATCATTTACACCTCTGGCAGCACCGGTAATCCCAAGGGCGTCATGCACAGCTTCGGCAGCATGTACAACGCTCCGGCAGTGACCGGCTGCATGTACGACAAGGGCCGGGGGCCGCAATCAGGCGACCGCCTGCTGTCCTACCTGCCACTTGCCCATACCGCCGAAAGGGCTGTGGTGGAAGCCGTGTCGCTGTTCAGCGGCTGCCGGGTGTTCTTCAACCTTGGCCTGGAAACCTTCAGCGAAGACCTGCGTCGTGCGCGGCCGACCATCTTCCTGTCCATGCCGCGCCTGTGGGGCAAGTTCTACCAGGGCATCAACGAGCGGATTCCGGCGGCTGTCCAGGCTGCCGCTTTCGCCGATCCGGTGGAGGGCGAACTGATGAAGGCGCAGATCCTTTCCGCGCTGGGCCTGGACCAGGTGCACACCGGTCTGTCCGGCTCCGCACCCCTGCCGGTCAAGGTTATGGAGTGGTACCGCCAACTGGGGCTGGAGCTGCTCGAGGGCTACGGCATGTCGGAAAACTTCGGCACCTCGCATTTCAGCCTGCCGGGGCAGGTGCGCGTCGGCTACGTTGGCGCCGCGATTCCGGGCGTCGAGTGCCGCATCGGCGACAACAGTGAAATCCTGGTGAAGAGTCCCGCGCAGATGCTGGGTTACTACAAGCAGGCCGAGCTGACCGCCGAGAGCTACACCGCCGATGGCCTGTTCCGCACCGGCGACCGTGGCGAACTGGACGAACAAGGGCGCCTGCGTATCACCGGCCGGGTCAAGGAACTGTTCAAGACTGCCAAGGGCAAGTACGTCGCCCCTGTGCCGATCGAGGCCAAGCTCGGCAACCATTCGCGCGTCGAGGCCTCCTGCGTGACAGGCGTCGGTCTGCCGCAACCGCTGGCACTGCTCAACGTGTCGCCGGATACCCGTGCCACCCTGGCCAGCGCCGAGGGTCGTGATGCGGTGGCCACCGAGCTGGAGGTGTTCCTCGCCGAGGTGAATGCTCAGTTCGAGCCCCACGAGCAGCTGGCGTGCCTGGTGGTGGTCCGTGAGCCCTGGAGCATCGCCAACGGCCTGCTGACGCCGACCCTGAAGATTCGTCGCAACCTGATCGAAGACCGCTACCAGGAGATGGTCGAGGTCTGGGCCGAGAGCGGCTGCAAGGTGATCTTCGAGTAAGGTCCGGACAACGAAAAAGGCCGATCCGGATTCCGGATCGGCCTTTTTTGCGTTTGCAGAAATGGCCGGGGATGCGTAGCCCGGAGGGAATCCAGGCTACCTACCGAACCCTATGATCGCCGAGCAGCCCGCTTCTTCGTCACGGGTTTTTCGACGGCCTCGGCCAGTGCCTGCATTTCCTCGTATGAGTCCTTCAGGCATTGCGCAAGGAAGTCCGGGTCCGGCACTACGTTGGGCGAGCTGGTCAGCGAGACGAACATCTTTCCGCAGTAGCTGGTTGGGTTCCAGATCAGCGAGAGACCATCTACCAGCGGCCCGACGCCGCACCAGTAGACCAGCTTGGCACCGAGCATGTAGAGCGGCACGTTGGGGCCGGGAACATTGGTCACCATGCAGTTGTGCAGGATCACCGGGCCCTTGCCGCCGATGCCCATCAGGGTGGCCAGGCGGCCGGCGAGGCCGAGGGTGGCCGGCGGTGCGAATTTCTGCAGGTTGGTCAGGTCCTCGGCACCGATCCCGTCCTGGATCGCCTTGGACTCCGACGTGGCCGTAAACACCGCTTCCAGGCGCTGAAGCGGGTCGTCGATATCGGTGCGCAAGGGGAAGGTGACCATCGAGATGGTATTGCCGCTGGCTGCGGCTTCCCCGCCCTGGCGGGTATTGACCGGCGCCAGAGTCACCAGTGACTTGTCCGGCAGTTCATCGTTCGCCTCCAGGTAGCGGCGCATCGCTCCGCCGATGATGGCCAGAACTGCATCGTTGACCGTCGCCCCCGGCACCAGGGCCTTGATCTGCTTCACCGTTGCGAGGTCGAGGGTGACCGAGTTCCAGACCCGGCCGGCGGTGACATTGGTATTGAAGCGGGTGCGCGGTGCGCCACCCCCGGGGGCGAGCACCGAACGGGCCATCGAACGCAGGCCGGCTATTGCCAGCTTGGGCAGCACCCGGGCCAGCGGCCGGGCCATCCGCGCCGAGGCCGAGATGTTGTCGGTGAGCATGCGGCTCACCGTGTCCAGCGGTCCCCAGAGCGGCCGGCGTGGGTTTGCCGGCGGCCTGTCGGGGACCACCGCGACGGGTCTGCCCTGGGCGCCGGCGATGTCGTGCAGGGCCCAGGTCAGCTCCGCCGCTGCAGTGCCATCCATGGCAGCATGGTGCGACTTGGTGAGGATGGCGAAGCTGCCCTTTGGAATGCCCTCGATGTTGTCCAGACCTTCGATGACGTACATCTCCCAGGGCGCGCGGGCCAGGTCAACCGAGCGGGCGTGAATGCGCGAAACGAGGATACAGAACTGCCGCCAGTCGCCAGGTTTGGGCAGGGCGAAGTGGCGGACGTGGAAGTCGATGTCGAACAGATCGTCTTCCACCCAGTACGGATAGCCGAGACCGTAGGGGACCTGGACGATCTTGCGACGGAACACCGGCGAAACATCCAGGCGATCGGAAATATGCCGGACGATCTCGCGGAACCCGAGGCGCTGTCCTTCCACGGTGGACTGGTCATAGATGTAGATCATGGTGCAATGCGAGGCCGCATGGGGCCTGTCGACATTCAGGAACAGCGCATCTTGCCCGCTGAGTTTGCTCATCGTTGGGGTACCCGCAAGGTGGTGGCTGAGGTTGAACCATCGGCTGGATCAATCGACCTGGCGAACGAGGCCTCCGGCCTCTCTTCACTCAGGTACGCCATGTTCGTCGCTCACAGGTGCAACACGTCCCCCCTTGTTTGGGGGGACATGCACGCTCGGCCTGCCTCTAATCTGTCGGCACCGTAGAACGCCCTGGTGCCGGTCGGCGGGGCGATGGGCTGGACTTTGCCGGGAGAATCCGCGTGTTGAACGAAGAGAGGTGTGCAGGCGAGAGGGTGGCAGACCGTTCGCGCAGCCCTTGGTGGGAACGGCTGCCGGAGGATTTCTGGCTGCATGCGGACGGGACGGCCCTGGACTCCATGCATCCATTGAAGGTCCGCGGCACCGCAGCGGTCGAGCGGGCCATGCGTACTTCTCTGTCGACCACGGTCGCCGCCGCGGTGCTGGCATCGCTGAAAGACAGCAGCCGCATGCAGGAAGAATTCGACGCCTTGCGCTTCTACGAACCGCTGGCGCGGGGAGGGGATGCCTCACGGGTATTCCTGCCGCCGCCCAAGGACATCGTGGTCGAGGCACAGACACTGTCGGGGGACGGGATCCGGCGTTTCCAGCTGAGCTTCGCAAGCCCCTTCCAGCCTTTGAACCCGTACGCGCGTCCGCGCTTCGCTGCCATGCAGCGCAATACCCGCGCCCATGCCCAGCACTGGTGCCATGGCGACCGGCCCAGGCCGACATTGATCGTTATCCATGGCTTTGCCGCGGACCCGCATTGGCTTAACGCCCACGCGCTGTCGCTGGCCGATTTCTACCAGCGCGGCTACGACATCCTGCTATTCACCTATCCGCACCATGGTCGGCGCGCCGAGCGTGGCTCCTGGTTCAGCGGGCAGGGCCTGTTCGGCAGTGGCCTCGTTTCCTTCAACGAAGCACCCTTGCATGCGATCCACGACCTGCGCGTGTTCATCGACTATCTGCAGGGGCGGGGAGTCGAGTATATCGGCGTGGCGGGCATCTCCCTCGGTGGTTATACCGCGGCGCTGCTAGCGGCTGTCGACGATCGTCTGGCGTACTGCGTTCCGATCGTGCCGGCGGTCAGCCCGATCGACGCGTTCCTCGAGTGGCAACCCACCGGCCTGCTGCTGTCACGATTGATGCGCAGCCAGGGGGTGGGCGTCGCTGAGATGCGCGGCTTGCTGGCGGTGCACAACCCGCTGACTTACGCCTCGCCCCTGGACGGTCGGCGCATGCTGATCATCGGTGGTGCCGGTGACCGGGTGACCATGCCGCGCCACCTGCGCCTGTTGCAGCGGCACTGGCCGGGCAGCGCGCTGCACTGGTTCCCCGGCAACCACATCCTGCACCTTGGCCGCAGGGATTACCTGGAGCGCATGGGCGAGTTGATGGATCAGTACTCCGGGATGTAGCGCGGCGCTGGTTGCGCAAGCCTCCTGTTCGCGAGGGCCGGGGGCTTTCTTTGTCTTCCGATATGGGCCCCAAACACTCGAACTGTTCGCGAGCAGAGCTCGCTCCTGCATGGGCGCGGCGCGTGGGCTTCAGGATGGTTTGGGCGTCGCCGGCGCGAGTCGCCCCTCGCCCGCCTGCGGGAGAGGGGCTGGGGGAGAGGGCCGCGAGCCTCGAGCAGAAGCCTGTTTAGCCGGGTTGTTCGCGAGCAGAGCTCGCTCCTACATGGGCGCGGCGCGTGGGCTTCAGGATGGTTTGGGCGCGGCCGGTGCGAGTCACCCCTCGCCCGCCTGCGCGAGAGGGGCTGGGGGAGAGGGGCAGCGCGCCTGGCGCCGAAGCCTCTGCCGAAGAATGAACAACGCCCCGCAATTGCGGGGCGTTGTTCGTGCTTCAACCCACGAGGTCAGCGAATACCCGCGTTGCGCAGGGCGGCGGGAGTGAACTCGGACATCTTGGTGCGTTGGCCGTACTGCGGTGCGAGCTTCGATTCGTTGCTCATGGCGGCGACTATGTAGCGGCCGGCGATCAGGTCATAGAAGCCCTGAGCCGCGGGGGCGTTGAGGCCCTTTTCATAGTTGGTGTAGGTGTAGTTCTCACCTACTCGCCAGAGCTGGCCGCGACCGTCGTAATGGTCGACTTCGGACAGCACCCAGGTGTCCTCGTCGAAGTACATGTCGCGCTTGGCGTAGATGTGCCGTTCGCCCGCTTTCAGGGTGGCCTGCACGTGCCACACGCGGTGCAGCTCGTAGCGGGTCAGGTCCTGGTTGATATGGCCGGGTTTGACGATGTCGGCATACTTCAGGTTCGGCGACTGCAGCTTGTAGTTGTTGTAGGGGATGTAGATTTCCTTTTTGCCGATCAGCTTCCAGTCATAGCGGTCCGGCGAGCCGTTCATCATGTCGGCGTTGTCGGAGGTACGCATGCCGTCGGCGGCCAGGCCTGGGGCATCGTAGGCGAGCTGGGGCGCGCGGCGTACGCGGCGCTGGCCGGCGTTGTAGGTCCAGGCCTTGCGCGGGTCCTTCACCTGGTCGATGGTCTCGTGGGCCATGGACACAGTACCGGCCAGGCGTGCCGGCGCGTTGACCGCGAAGATGTAGTAGTAAAGGACGTTCTTCGCTTCCTCCGCGTTCACGCCGTCCATGAACTGCGGGAAGCTGTTCTGGTCCTCGGTTTCGACAATGGTGTACGCGCCATCGACCTGTGGCACTGCCTGGACCGCCCAGCGGTGGATGTTGTCGCCGCGATAGCGAGTCACGTGGTTCCAGTAGACCTCGACGCCATTCTTCGGAATCGGGAAGGCGTAGTAGCGCGAGTCGGAGAAGTTGCCCAGGCCGTTGCCATCGCTGACCAGTTGCACGCCGGTGGCGCTCTTCTTCGCTGCGTCATAGATGTTCGACGGTGCCCAGGCGGTGCGGTGGCTCGGGTACACCGGGATCTTGTAGGTGTCGGCGTAGCGCTTGAGCATCGCCAGCTGGCCGGGGGTCAGCTTGTCCTTGTACTGCTCGGCGTTGGCTGCGGTGATAGTGAACAAGGGCTTCTCGTCCTTGAACGGATCGCCAAGGAAACCCTTGGCGTCCACCGGTGCGGCGCCTGGCTTGAGGCCGCCTTCCCAACTCGGGATGCTGCCGTCGGCGTTGCCTTCCTTCTGCGCACCCAGAGGGGTCAGGGTGGTGCCCAGCTGAGTCGCTTCCTGCTCGGAAACAGCGGCCATGACACTGGTGGCCAGCAGCGACAGCGCCAGGACGCCGGTTTTGATGATCATGCTTGCTTTCATGGAAATACCCTCTGCCGGTTTCGGCTTAGAAGTTCACGCCGAAGCTGAGCGAGACGAAGTCACGGTCAGTGCTGGTGTTGAAGTTGCCGCCGAAGAAGTCGGTGTAACTGAGGCTCGCGGTGTAGGTATTCAGGTAGTCGGCATCGAGCCCGACGCTGACGGCCTTGGCACCTTCTTCGAAGTTCGGCCCCCAGCCGTCCACGTCATGGGACCAGGCCAGGTTGGGCGAGAGGTTGATGCCGGCGACAACGTTCGGGTAATCGAGCTTGGCGCGAACGCGATAGCCCCAGGAGTCCGTGGTGTAGAAGCCGTGGCTGTTGCATTCCTTCTGGGGGTTGGTCGAAGTGGCGCAAACAGTGGTGTTCTGGGTGCCGGGGAACTGACCCGCACCATAGACCGGGCTGCGGCCGAAGCGGATATCGGTGCCGTCGGCGTCGCCCAGGCCGTTGATGCGGTTGTAGCCGACTTCACCCACCAGGGTCAGGCGGCTGGCGCCCATGACCTGGTCGAAGAACTGAGTGGCCGTCACCTGCGCCTGCATGACCGGCATGCGTTTGTAGCCAGGCAGGTCACCGCCGAGAACCCGCGCCGTTTTGCCGCTGGTGAAGACCGGGGAGGTCTGGGTGCGGAAGTCGGTGTCCGTGGACTGGATCGCAGCCAGGTTGAGGTCAGCGGTGTTGATCTGCAGCGGCATGTTCGGCCGGTAACTCAGCTCGCCACCCACGGAGGTCGCACCCACGGTGGTCTGGAAGCTCAGGCCGTAGAGGCGGATGTCTTCCGGATAGTCCACGAAGTAGCGTGCGGCACGAACCCGGTTGAACTGGTTCTGCACAGCGGCGACCTGGCGGGCCGCGGCGGGCAGGGCGCCGATTTGTGCCGCTGTGATCGGTGCGACGGTGGTCTGCTTGAAGCTCAGGTAGGGGTTGCGGCTGTGGTAGTTCATTGCATAGAAGCCGAACTCGGTATCGTTCAGCTCCGGCACGAACCAGCGCAGGGCAACGCCGTACTGGCCGCTGTCGCGCGGGTCGTTGTCTTCCAGGCGCGGCATGTAGACGTCATCCACCACTGCGTTGGTGAGGATCTGTGCGGCGGTCGCGGTGTTGTTGGCGACGCCGGGGGCGAGGTCCGGGCCGGCGAACACCAGGCGGTCGTTGCAGCCCTGGGGCAGGGGATCGGAACCGAAGAAGGTGCCGCAGTTGTCGACCACCGAGTTGTCCCACTCCAATTGGTAGAAGGCTTCGGCGGTTAGGTTCTCGGTCAGGCCCTGGGAGATGTAGAACATGTTCACCGGGATCAGGCCTTCCTTCACCTCGGCACCCGGACGGCGCAGGGCGGCGACGTCGATGGGGTTGATGCTGTTGATCGAGTTGCCGATGAAGGTGCTTTCGCCCCAGCTCACCACCTGCTTGCCCAGGCGCACGTTGCCGGCCAGGTCTCCCAGGCTGTAGTTGTGGTAGACGAAGGCATCGAGGAACTCGGCGCCGGAGGCCTTGGCCAGGTCGTCGCGGCCGCTGTCGTCGATATCGTAGAACAGGCGGTGCTCGTCCTTCAGTTCGAAGTCGTACCAGTACTTGCCACGCACGAACACGCCGCTGTCGCCGTACTTCAGCTCCAGGTCATGCACGCCCTTGAAGATCTTCGAGAAAGTCTCGCCTTTCTTGAAGTTCTTGCGGTTGTCGTCGGCGGTTCGGGTGGCGGACTTACCACGCAGCCCCTGAGTGTTGGCAGAGTTGATGAACATCGGGTCCGGTCCGCGGACTGCCCAACTGGCGCCGACGGAAATGGACGAGTCGAATTGCCCTTCGATTTCCCCCAGTTGGAAGCTGACCGCGCCTGCGTTGGCGCAGGTGCCGAGGGCGACCGCAGCCGCCAGCAACCGGGGAGGGAAGGCCGCCAGGCCGCGAGTGGAACCGCTGGCCGGCGTGCGCTGAATCAATGAGGTTGCATGTCTTGCCTGTGTCACGTGTTGGTTCCTCTGTGGAGTCTTTCTTGTTTTTTTTCAGGACCGCAAGCACACGCTATCCCCGACGCCCCCTACCCATCCCCCTCCAGTAGGGGGGGATTTTTCCCTCCCGTCGCACCCCTCGACATCCCCCCTTGGCCGCGCATGCCCACGCCCCCTCCACGAGGGGGGGCGTGGCTGTTCGTCGCTGCGCAACCATCGATCCAAGGGGTGCTGCATTTGCCATCTGGCGCAGAGCGCAGCCCAGACCTTGTCACCTGACCTTGGAGAAAGTGATGTCGCAGAAAGTCTATGTTGCCGGTGTCGGCATGATCCCGTTTGCCAAGCCCGGCCAGAGCGGTACCTACATCGAGATGGGTGCGCAAGCCATCCGCCTGGCGCTGCAGGACGCCGGACTGGACTACGGCAAGGTCCAGCAGGCCTATGCCGGGTACGTCTATGGCGACTCCACCAGCGGCCAGTCGGCCCTTTATGAAGTGGGTCTCTCCGGCATCCCGGTGATCAACGTCAACAACAACTGCGGCAGCGGCTCCACCGCCCTGTACCTGGCGCGTCAGGCGGTGGAGAGCGGCGCAGTGGATTGCGCCCTGGCCTTCGGCTTCGAACAGATGCAGCCCGGCGCCCTGAAGTCTCACTGGCTCGACCGTCCGATCACCTATGGCAAGGGCCACGAAGTGGCGGACGCGATCTTCCCCCAGGGCCGCGACATGCCCGACGCCCTCAAGTTCTTCGGTGGCGCCGGCCTCGAACACATGCAGAAGTACGGCACGAAGATGGAAACCTTCGCCGCCATTCGCGCCAAGGCTAGCCGCCATGCCGCCACCAACCCGCTGTCGGTGTTCAAGAAGGTGGTGACCACCGAGGAAGTGATGGCCGACCAGGTGATCTTCCCCGGAGTGATGACCCGCCTGATGGCGTGCCCGCCCACTTGCGGCGGTGCCGCGGCCATCGTGGTGTCCGAGCGCTTCGCCAAGCAGCACGGCCTGCGCACCGACGTGAGCATCCTGGCCCAGGCCCTGGTGACCGATAAGCCGGAAGCCTTCGAGCCGCCGTCGCTGATCAGCATCGTTGGCGTCGGCATGACCCGCCAGGCCGCCACCGAGGTCTACGAGAAGGCCGGCGTCGGTCCGGAAGACATCCGTGTCTGCGAACTGCATGACTGCTTCGCCCACAACGAACTGCTGACCTATGAAGGCCTGGGCTTCTGCCCGGAAGGCGGCGCCGAGAAGTTCGTGATGGACGGCGACAACACCTACGGCGGCCAGGTGGTGATCAATCCGTCCGGCGGCCTGCTTTCCAAGGGGCATCCACTGGGCGCCACCGGCCTTGCCCAGTGCTATGAGCTGACCCACCAGCTGCGCGGCACCGCCGGGGCCCGCCAGGTGGAAGGTCTCCAGCACGCCCTGCAACACAACCTGGGCCTGGGCGGCGCAGGCATCGTGACCCTCTTCGGTCGCGGCTGAAGACAGTGCGCGCCCACATGGGCGCGCGTTTCAACTCACTCGAGGACTCCATGACATGGCAGACAAGAGTCTGATCGGCCGTTCCCTGGGAGTGACCACCGCCGACGTGGAGAAGGGGCGCCTGCGCTTCTTCGCCAAGGCCATCGGCGAGACCGATCCGGTCTACACCGATGAAGCCGCCGCCAGGTCCGCCGGGCACCGCGCATTGCCGGTACCACCGAGCTTCCTGATGTGCCTGGAAGCCGAAGGGCGCGACACCGACCACATAGTCGAAGACATCTTCGGCTTCGACCTTGGACGCATCCTGCATGCTGAGCAGGGCTTCACCTATCACGGCATGGCCTACGCCGGGGACGTGCTGACGTTCGATACGCGGGTGGTGGATGTCTACGAGAAGAAGGGTGGAGCGCTGACCTTCGTGGTCCAGGAGACGCGGGTCACCAACCAGGACGGCCGGCACATCGCCGACATCCGTTCCTCTCTCGTGCAGCGCTGAGGATCGTGCAATGAGCCTTCCCCTGTTTGACGAGTTGCAGATCGGCGCCGAGCTGCCGCCGCTGACGCTGCCTGCGGTCAACCGCACCACGTTGGCCCTGTACGCCGGCGCATCCGGTGACCACAACCAGGTGCATATCGATCTCGACTTCGCCCGCAAGGCGCGCCAGCCCGATGTGTTCGCCCACGGCATGCTCTCGGTGGCCTATCTCGGCCGCCTGCTCACCGGCTGGGTGCCACAGACGCAGGTCCGCAGCCTGACAGTGCGCTTCACCGGCATCACCCAGCTTGGCCATGTCCCTACCTGCAGCGGCAAGGTCATCGAGAAATTCGAGGCCGATGGCGAGCGGCGCGTGCGTCTGGCGATCCGCTGCAGCAACCAGTACGGCGAAGAAAAACTGATCGGCGAAGCCGTCGTGGCCCTCGCCTGAACCCCACAGGAACAAGGAACAACCCATGAAGAAACTCGAAGGCAAAGTCGCCCTGGTCACCGGCTCCGGTCGTGGCATCGGCCGCAGCGTCGCCCTGAAACTGGCTGCCGATGGCGCTCGCGTGGTGGTCAATGACCTGGACGCCGGCCCGGCCGAAGAAGTGGTCGCGGAAATCCGCGCCACCGGCGGCGAAGCCGTTGCCTGCGTCGGCAGCGTCACTGCCGTCGACTTCGCCGACCGCTTCGTGAAGACCGCGGTGGACAGCTACGGCGGCATCGACATCATCGTCAATAACGCCGGCTACACCTGGGACAACGTGATCCAGAAGATGAGTGACGAGCAGTGGTACGCCATCATCGACTGCCACATCACCGCGCCTTTCCGCATCCTGCGTGCCGCCCAGCCGATCATCAGTGCCATGGCCAAGAAAGAGGCCGCCGAGGGTCGCGTGGTCAACCGCAAGGTGGTGAACGTGTCCTCGGTATCTGCGAGCGGAAACCCGGGCCAGGTCAACTACTCCACCGCCAAGGCCGGCGTGCTGGGCATGACCAAGTGCCTGGCCAAGGAGTGGGGGCGCATGAAGGTCAACGTCAATGCCGTCGCCTTCGGCCATATCGAGACCCGCCAGACCCAGCCGGTGGAAGGTGATCCGAACTACATCAACATCGAAGGCCGCGAAATCAAGGTCGGCATCAGTCCGGCCATCGTCGAGCAGTCGAAGACCATGATCCCGCTGAGCCGTCCAGGCACACCCGAGGAAGCGGCAGGCGCCATCTACCTGTTCTGCATTCCGGAATCCGACTACGTCTCTGGCCAGGTCCTGGTCTGCGGCGGTGGTCTGGGCAACGTTTGAGGTGACTGACGGGGCGCTTAGGCGCCCCTTCTTCCAAGAGGGCCGTTGCATGGAAGAGAAAACCGTCAGCCGTCGTCTGTTGCACACCCGCCAGGTGACCTGCACCGGTTACGAACGAGACGACGGGCTGTTCGAGGTCGAAGGGCGGTTGCTGGATACCAAAGGGGTGGACACGGAATTCCCTTATGGGGTCGTTCCTGCCAATGGCGTACTGCACCAGATGCTTATCCGCATGACGCTCGATCGCAAGCTGGTGATCCAGCGGATCGAAGCCGTTTCCGAACGGGCACCCACTCCGGTATGCGGTCATATCAACCAGGCCTACGCCGCATTGGTGGGCATCAGCATCGGCCCGGGGTTCAGGAAGCGCGTGGCCGAACGGGTTGGCGGGATGAAGGGCTGCACTCACCTCACCGAGCTCCTCGGTCCCATGGCCACTACCGCCATCCAGACCCTGGCGCCTGTGTTGCAGAAGCGCCTGCGCGATCGCGCCGCCCGCGATCCCGACTTCGAGATGCCCACCCACTGGGCCATCGGTACCTGTCATGCCTACCGGCCGGAAGGCGATGCAGCACTCCGCGTCCGTGAATGGCGGCCGACCGATAGCTGGCCAAAAAACTGAAAGGTCGGGGCGCTTGCGCCCTGTCGTTTCGCCACCAGGAGTTCCTCGTGAGCAAGAACAACCTCAGGCGCGCCCTCGTGGTCGCACTGCTTGCATTCCTCACCCATGCCTCCGTATCCAGCGCAGCCGCTCTGACGCCGGCCGAGGCGCGGGCCATCGCCAAGGAAGCCTACATCTACGGTTTCCCCCTGGTGGACAACTACCGCGTGCAATACACCTACTTTCAGGACCAGCAGCACCCGGAGTTCAAGTCGCCCTGGAACACCCTGCACAACACCGCGCGCATCTACACGCCGGACGACAGGGCCTATCCGACGCCCAATGCCGACACGCCGTACTCCCAACTTGGTGCGGACCTGCGCCGCGAACCGTTGGTGCTGACGATGCCAGCGGTGGCGAAAGGGCGTTATTACTCGGCGCAGTTCGTCGACGCGTACACCCATAATTTCGGTTACGTCGGCAGCCGGACCACCGGTAACGGCGGCGGCACCTTCCTGCTCGCCGGGCCGGACTGGCAGGGCACGGTCCCGCCCGGTATCGACCATGTGTTCCGTTCCGAGACCCAGTTTGCCTTCGTGTTTTACCGCACCCAGCTGAAGGGCCCGGACGACCTGGAAAACGTGAAAAGGGTGCAGGCCGGTTACAAGGTACAGCCGCTGTCCGCATTCCTCGGCCAGTCGGCTCCGGCCGCGGTAGCTGCCGTCGACTTCCGCGTGCCGCTAAGCGCCGAAGAAGAGCGCAGCAGCCTGGAGATCTTCAACCAGTTGAACTTCGTTCTCGGTTACTGCCCGATCCATCCTTCCGAACGGAGCCTGATGGAGCGCTTTGCCCGGCTGGGCATCGGCCCCGGCCTGACCTTTGACGGGCAGTCCCTGCCTGCGGATATACGCGAAGCCATCGCGGCTGGCATTGCTGACGCCTGGCGGGACTTCGAGGCCCTTGGCCAGCGGGTCGCGCGAGGCGAAGTCTCCACGACGCGTTTCCTCGGTAGCCGCGAATTCCTCGGCAACAACTACTTGTACCGGATGCGCGCGGCGGTCACCGGCCTCTATGGCAACGACAAGGAAGAGACCATCTATCCGCCGTTCTACCTCGACGCCCAAGGGCAGGAACTGGATGCGTCGCGCCATCGGTATACCTTGCGTTTCGCCCCTGGACAGCTACCCCCGGTCAACGCCTTCTGGTCGCTGACCCTATACGACGCTTCGCGACTGCTGGTGGCCAACCCACTGCAGCGCTACCTGATCAATTCGCCGATGTTGCCGCAACTGAAGCGCGATGCCGATGGCGGCCTGACCCTGTACATCCAGCACCAGTCGCCGGGCAAGGCCGATGAGTCCAACTGGCTACCCGCGCCGGACGGCCCGTTCTATATCGCCGGCCGTCTGTATTGGCCGAAGCCCGAAGCCCTCGATGGCCGTTGGAAGGCACCGAAGATCCAGCGCGTCGACTGAGCTACAGGGTTCGCCTGACCAAGCCGCGCGAAATCCTCTAAGGCCGCGGGCTTCTCCCTGATGGAGAGAGGCCCGTTTTTTGGTGCGACGCGTGGGCCAGGCCTTTGTAGGAGCGAGCTTTGCTCGCGAAAGTTTGCGCTCGGGCTGTTCGCGGGCAAGCCCGCTCCTACAGGTGCGGTGGGTGAATAAGGTGCCGGGCTTGGGTCAGAAAAAAAGGCCGTCACAAGGACGGCCCAAAGCTCCGTTCCGGCGGTCGACACCCGCCGGCCCCTTTCCGCCGCCCGCTTGGGGCGGGCGGCGGAATCTCAGAGCAACGAATCTTCCATCGCCAGAACCACGTCGCCGCCCTGGATCACGATCCGCGACAACCCCTCGGCACGTGGCAGCAGATGCTCGGCGTAGAAGCGTGCGGTCTGCAGCTTTCCGCGATAGAAGTCCTGGTCGGTGGTTCCCGCTTTGAGCTGGCCATGGGCGGCAAGCGCCGAGCGGGCCATCTGCCAGCCACCGGCCACGGTGCCGAACAGCTCCAGGAATGGCACAGCCCCGGCCAGAACGCGAGGCGCCTGGCCGTTGAAGTTCGCCACGATGAACTCCACCGCTGCGTTCAGCGCTACCACGGCGCTGGCGAGGGCGCTGGCAATATCCTGCAGCTGCGGGTCATCTGCCCAGACAAGACGCTCCATGACGTAGCGCATCCGTTTTGTCACCTGCCCGATGGCCTTGCCGCCATCACGGGCTATCTTGCGGCCGACGAGGTCGGACGCCTGGATGCCGGTGGTGCCTTCGTAGATGGTGGTGATGCGTGCATCGCGCAGATGCTGGGCGGCGCCGGTTTCCTCGATGAAGCCCATGCCACCGTGGATCTGCACGCCAAGGGAGGCGATGTCCACTGCATTCTCGGTGCCGCAACCCTTGACCACGGGGATCATCAGGTCGACGAAGGCTTGCCATTCCTCGCGGCGTGCCGGGTCGGGATGGCGTTCGGCACAGTCCATTGCTGCGGCGACTTCGCAGGCGATGGCGCGCATCGCCTCGGTGCGGGATTTCATCGACAACAGCATGCGACGGACATCCGGGTGGCGAATGATCGCCACCTTGTCACGACTCTTCGCGCCGGCCTCGGTGCCCTGAACACGCTCGCGGGCGTAGCCGAGTGCACGCTGGTAGGCACGTTCGGACAAGCCGACCCCTTCGATACCTACGGAGAAGCGCGCGGCGTTCATCATGATGAACATGTATTCCAGCCCGCGATTCTCTTCGCCCACCAGCCAGCCCAGGGCACCCTCGTTGTCGCCGAAGGCCAGTACGGCGGTCGGGCTGCCATGGATGCCCAGCTTGTGCTCGATGGAGGCGCAGCGCACATCGTTGCGCGCCCCCAGGCTGCCGTCGGCTTCCACCAGGAGCTTCGGCACCACGAACAGCGAGATGCCTTTCACACCCTCAGGCGCGCCTGGGACGCGGGCCAGTACCAGGTGCACGATGTTGTCGGTCAAGTCGTGCTCGCCATAGGTGATGAAGATCTTCTGGCCGAACAAACGGTACGTGCCGTCGCCCTGGGGCTCTGCGCGGCTGCGCACGGCGGCGAGGTCCGAACCGGCCTGGGGTTCGGTCAGGTTCATGGTGCCGGTCCATTCGCCGCTGATCATTTTCGGCAGGTAGGTTTCCTTCAGATGGGAAGACCCACAGAGCTCGATAGCCTCGATGGCGCCCCGGGTGAGCATGGGGCACAGGCCGAATGAAACGTTGGCGCCGTTCCACATCTCTTCCACCAGTGCCGAGATCAGTCGCGGCAGGCCCTGGCCGCCGAATTCCGGGTGGCAGGAGAGGGCGTTCCAACCGCCTTCGACGAATTGCCCGTAGGCCTCGTGCCAGCCTTTTGCGGTGGTCACTTCGCCTTCGTGCCAGCACGCACCCTCACGGTCGCCGATGATGTTCAGGGGCGAGAGCACGCCCTGGGCGAACTTGCCGGCCTCACCCAGGATGGCATCGACGAGGTCGGCGCCCAGGTCTTCGCAGCCGGGCAGTTCACTCACTTGTTCCAGGTATCCCAGTTCGTTCAGGACGAACTGCATGTCGCGCAGGGGAGCTGCGTATTCGCTCATGGCTGAGGCCTCAATGGGTGATTCAATAGCTGTGGAAGCCGCGGCCGCTCTTGCGGCCGAGATGGCCGGCCGCAACCAGGTCCTTGAGCAGCCGGGCGGGGCGGTACTTGGGATCACCGAAGCCGTCGTGCAGGACCTGCATGATGGCGAGCAGGGTGTCGAGGCCGATCATGTCGGCCAGGGCCAGTGGTCCGATGGGGTGGTTGCAACCCAGCTGCATTCCGGTATCGATGTCCCGGGCACTGGCGAGGCCTTCCTGGAGCACGAAAACGGCTTCGTTGATCATCGGGATCAGGATGCGGTTGACGACGAATCCCGGAGCGTTGTCGACGTTGATGGGTGTCTTGCCGACCGCCTTGGCGAAGGACTCCACTGCGGCGTGGGTCTGGCTGGAGGTCTGCAAGCCGCGAATCAGCTCCAGCAGTTGCATGGCCGGTACGGGATTGAAGAAGTGCACTCCGATGAAGCGCTCGGGGCGCTCCAATACGGCAGCCAGCTGGGTGATGGAGATGGACGAAGTGTTGGTGGCGATCACTGTGTCGGATGAAACCACTGCTTCGATCTGACGCAGGATGCGCAGCTTGAGCTCGAGATTCTCCGTAGCGGCTTCGATTACCAGGTCGGCTTCGGCCAGGCTGCTGTAGTCAGTGGTGGCCTGCACCCGTGCCAGAGTCGCTTCGCGCTCGCTCTCGCAGATCCTCGCTTTGCGAACCTGGCGTTGCAGGCCCTCGTTCACGGCGGCCACGCCTCGGGCCAGGGCAGGTTCGGTGACATCGATCAGGATGACGCTCAGGCCAGCGGAGGCACAGACCTGGGCAATGCCGCTGCCCATGGTGCCGGCCCCGATCACGCCGATTCTGTTGAGGCTCATGGAGAACTCCGGAGGTTTGCGAAATCAATCGCGCAGAGTTCAACAGAAGGTCGGCATGAATGGCCCACCCCGGAGGGGTAGGTGGGTCGGGAAGCTGCGGGTTTGGTGAGGGGGCTGAGTTGTCTCGGATTCAGACGGCTGGCTGCTTCAGGACTGCCCAGGCCTCGCAGGCGCGAGTCACCCCTCGTCCTCTGGGAGAGGGGGGGATAGGGTTGTTTCAGGCTGGCGCATTGAAGGGGCTGCGCTCGAAAGTCAGTGCACGTTGCTCTCGTCCTTGGCCGTTACCTGTTGCCAGCCACCGCCCAGGGCCATGAACAGGCCGATCTGCGCCTGGACGACCTGGCTCTGGCTGGCGGCCAGTTGTTCGGCGACTTGCGCCTGTGTGCGCTGGGCTTCCAGTTCGGCCAGGAAGGACTCGCGGCCGGCCTGGTAGAACGCATGTGTCTGCTCGGCGCTCAGCTGAGCTGAACGTGCGGTTTCGTCCAGTGCAGCACGTTGCTGCAGGGCGGCGGTGTATTGGGCGAGGGCCGTCTGGGTTTCGCGAAGGGCATTGAGCACCACACCGTCGAAATGGGCGAGCGACGCCTGGGTGGCGGCCTCGGCCTGCTGCACGCGGGCACGGGCGCCGGTGGTGGGAATGTTCCAGTGGATGAGCGGGCCGAAACCCCAGTGCTGGGTCGACGGGTCGCCCATGTCGTCGAGGATGCCGATCAGGCCGGTCGAGGCGCCGATGCTGATGTCCGGGTACAGCTCGCCGGTGGCGACGCCTATGCGCGCCGTGGACGCGGCGAGCTGGCGTTCCGCCTGGCGAATGTCCGGCCGGCGCTTGAGCAGTTCGGCGCCATCGCCCACTGGCAGCGGCTGGGTGAGTTCAGGCAGATGACGGCATTCGGTGACACCACGCGGCAGCGCCGCTACCGGCTGGGCCGTGAGCATGGCCAGCTGATAAATGCCTGCCTGCTGAGCGGCCGTGTAGCGCGGAAGCGCGGCGCGCAGCGATTTGAACTGGGTGGCCGAGCGCGTCACTTCGGTTTCGTTACCGCGCCCTGCAGCGTGAAGTTGTTGGGTGAGCTCCAGGCTCTGGCGCTGCAGATCCAGCGAGTGCTGGGCGACTTCGCGTTCCTCGTTGGCCGAGCAGACCTGCGCATAAGCGCTCACCACCCGTGCCACGACGTTGATACGGACCAGGTCGGCAGCGGCCTGCGCGGCGTCGGCGTCGGCGCGGGAAGCCTCGACGCCACGCTGGAGCTTGCCGAACAGGTCGAACTGATAGGACAGGCTGGCGTTGAGGTTGGCGAAGTTCACCACCGGCACTTTTTCCATCAACAGGAACTGCTGGCCGGCAACTTGGGTGCGCTGCAGGTCGGCACTCAGTGACGCCTCGAAGCCGCCACGATCTTCCGCTTCATGCACCTGGGCGGCGGCGCGGCCGAGGTTGGCGGCGGCCACGCGCAGGTCGGTGTTGGCGGCCAGTGCCTGCTCTACCAGGCGCTCGAGTTCCGGCGCGTGGTACAGGCGCCACCAGTCTGCCGGTACCGGTGTGGAGACGACCGATGCATCGGCGGTGGCGAGTTCCCCCTGGGCGTCGACCCGTTTGATCGCGGCGTCTCCAGGCAGTGCGTAGTCTGGGCCAACCACCTGGCAGGCGGAGAGGCTCAGGGCCAGGCTGAGACTGGCTGCGAGCGGGCGGAGTCTCATGGTTTCACCGGTGCTTCGAGGATGGAGACGGTGGCGGTTCGCCCCGCCACCATGCGGAAGTCCTCCGGTACCTCATCGAACAGGATGCGCACCGGAACACGCTGGGCCAGGCGCACCCAGCTGAAGGCCGGGTTGACATTGGGCAGCAGGTTGGCGCCGCTGGTGCGGTCACGGTCTTCGATGGCGGCGGCAATGCTGTGCACGCGGCCGGTCAGGCGGCGGCCATCACCCATCACGCGGATGTCCACGGCCTGGCCGATGTGGATCTGGCCGAGCTTGTTTTCTTCGAAGTAACCGTCCAGGTGGAAAGAGCCCTTGTCCACCACCGACAGCACGTTGTGCCCGGCGCTGACGAACTCTCCTGCCCGGGGCGCCCGGTCGTTCAGGTAGCCGTCCACCGGACTGGTGATGACGGTGCGGGCGAGGTTGAGCCGGGCGCCTTCCACCGTGGCTTCGGCTTCGGACAGCGCTGCGCTGGCGCGCAGCACCGAAGAGTCACTTGCCTCGACGATTTCCTGGGCGACGAGCCGGCCCAGGGCACGGTTGCGTGCCTGCTCGCGGCGGGCCTGGGCAAGGGTTTCGCGGCGGTCGTCGCGCATGGCCTGTGCCTGTTGCAAGGCGACCTTGAATCGCTCCTGGTCAATCACGAAGAGCACCTGGCCTTTGCTGACCGGCTGGTTGTCATGGACCTCCACCTTGTCGATCAGGCCCGAGACATCGGGCGCCACCTGGACCACGTCCACGCGGATATGGCCATCGCGGGTCCAGGGTGCGAACAGGTAATAGCTCAGCATCTGCCAGATCAGTACGGCGGCGACGGCAACGGCGAGCAGGGTGACCAGCAGGCGGGCGGAGGAAAACGCGAGTCGTTTCATGATTGCATCAGGATTCGGCTGAAATGTTCGAGGGTGCCCAGCAGGGCTGCGTACAACGCGATGTTGAACAGCGCGCGGTGCCAGACCAGGCGATAGACATGCAGGGCATTCAGGAGCTTCTGCAGCGGCAGGTAGACCAGGTAGGCTAGAAGCATCAGCACCAGGGCGGTGGGCAGGAAGACTCCGAAGATATTGATGTCGCCAATCACAGCGCTGCTCCGTCCAGGCCTGCGGGGATGGGTTGTTCCGCGCCTTGCACCGGTGGCGTGGCAAGTGCCGGGCGCAAGGCGGTTTCCAGCCCGGCCAGGGCATGCAGGACTGCCAGTGCGGTCTCTTCATGCTGCGGCGCGGCGGCGGCCACGGCCTGGCGGGCGTGTTCGATCAGGTTCAGCAGCGAGGGCGCTACGTCCCGGGCGACTGAGCTACGCAGGTTGCGCCGGAAGTGACGGCCGACGCCGCGCACCACCAGTTGCAGCGGCCGTTGCAGGTCCAATGGCAGCCGGCCCTGGTGGGCCTTGATGTCCAGCAGGTTGTAGGCGATGCGGAGTTCACGCTCGGCGCCGCTGCTGTCCTGGCCGCTGAGATTCAGGCGCGGCAGGTGCTGGGCGAAACGGTCGAGCAGGCGTCCGGCGAGCCTGCGTTGGGCTGCCAGGGTGTCGGCGCGGCTCATGTCCGCGAGGTCCTGCCAGCTGGAACGGGTCATGCGCCGGGCCAGCAGTTCGGCGCCGAAGGGGCGGAAAACCAGGGTCCAGAGGAAGGCGAACAGCAGGCCGATGGGACCGGCCAGGTTGCTGTTGAGGAATACCTGTACGTTGGCTTCGTAGGCACCCTGGATGCTGATGAAGGTTGCGGTGTTCACCGCGATCAGGAGTGTCGGCAGGTAGAAACGAGGCTGCACGGTCAGGGTGCCGACGCAGATGAAGGGGCCGGCGAAGGCCAGCACCAGCAGTGGGAAGTCGTGGACGTTGGGCAGCACGAGGAACAGGTAGAGGCTGGCCAGCACCACGCTGAAGCTGGTCCAGATGAAGAAGCGCCTGATCTGCACCGCCGGTTCGTCGAGGGTGGCGAAGAAGCAGCAGGCCACAGCGGCCAGGACCACGGCGCTGGCACCGTCGGTCCATTGCAGCCAGATCCACAGCTGTGTCGCGACGAAGATGCCGAGGATGATGTAGGCGACGGAATACAGCATCAGGCCGCGGTCGAAGAAGCGCGCGCCACTGCCCAGGTGCCAGTGTCGGTAGACCGACGTCCAGGGAGCATGGTCGTCGCTGTCCAGGCGCTGATGCAGGTCGCGGCAGTCCTGCCAGAGGTCGAGCCATTGCCGCAGGCGATAGAGGCTGCTGCTAAGCAACGACTGGCCGGCATCTCCCAAGCTGCTGGCATGCGGCTGCAAGGCATCGAGCTGCCGGCGGAGTCGCGTGCGCGTCTCGTCATCCGCGTCGCCTTGTAGCCAATCGAGGCAGGCCCGCAGGCTTGGGGCAAGTCTCGCGGCCAGCCGTGGTGCCTTTTCCTGTAGGGCGATCAGGCTGTCGTGCAGGGTATCCACCGCGGGCAACAACAGGGCCATGCGTTCACGAAGCTCACGGGCGTTGCGCACGACGCGAGGGTGCGCTCCCTCGTGCGGCAGCTGGCCGATCATCAGCTCCAGGCCATTGAAGGTAGTGACCATGGCTGAGCGCAATTGCACCAGCCGCTGCAAGTCACGCGGGTGTTGCAACTGCAGGGCGCAATAGTCGCGGGCGTCGCCGAACCAGCGGCTGGAGTTGGCGGCGAGCACCGGAGCCAGCCGGCTGGGCCAGAAGAGGCTGCCGACCACGCTGGCGCAGATGATGCCCAGGAGAATCTCGAGAAATCGCGAGTAGGCGAGGTCGAAGACCGCCTGTGGGTTGTCCACCACTGGCAGGGCGATCATCGGCATGGTGTAGCCGGCCAGCATCAGCGCGTAGTTGTCGGCGGTGCGTACATGCATCGAGAGGAACTGCATGCCGCCGGTCCAGAACGCCACCACCAGGCTCAGCAACAGGGGTTGCTGGGACAGCAGCGGCACGATGAACACGGCGGCGCTGGCGCCGAGCAAGGTGCCGAGCGCGCGGTACAGGGCTTTAGCGCTGGTGGGGCCGACGAAGGGGTTGGCGACGATGTACACCGTAGCCATGGCCCAGTAGGGGCGGGGCAGTTGCATGTACAGCGCGATGTACAGCGCCAGCATCGAAGCGGCGAAGACCTTGATCGAGTAGAACCAGTCGCGGGCGGGAGGCAGGTTGAGCACGATCAGTGGGCCTGGCTGAACTGGTCGAAGGCGTCGAACACGCGCAGGGCGGCCTGCAAGTCGGCAGGCGACAATTGCGCCAGTGCCTGGCGGCGCAGGAGGATCAGTTCGTTCTCCAGCCTCTCGCTGAGCTCGCGTCCGGCGCTGGTGACACTGAGGGTCTTCGCACGGCGGTCGCTGGCATCTTCCTGGCGTTCGATCAGGCCTGCGTTGCACAGCTGATCGAGCAGGCGCACCAGGGACGGACCTTCGATACCGATGGCCTGGGCCAGTTGCACCTGGCGCACGCCACCGCCCAGCCGGCCAATCATCAGCAAGGGCCCGCAACAGGCCTCGCTGATTCCGAACTTCGACAGGTTGGCCTGGCAGATGCGGCGCCAGTTGCGGCCACTGATGACCATGCGGCTGCTGACTTGCAGTTGAAGGGCTCCGACAGACATATATAAAGAGTGCTAGCTATCTATTAGGATGCTATCTAATCATTCGGTCGAATGCGCTTCAAGGGTGAAATCACGCAACAGTGTGTTTTGCTTCCGATGCTTGCGCGAACGCTCATTGCTACCCATAGGGGCGGCGGCCGAACGCTCTGCCACGGGCCTTTCCCTGGTGAACCAGTAATTTGCAGACAGATACCGCCATGCCAACTTCCCTATATTCAGTTCAGCAGTTCCGCGTGCTTGCACGGATTGACGCCTGGAAAGCTTCTCGTGCCATGTCGGGCGGGGTGACCGCGAATCACGGGAGGAGCGGGGTATGAATCGCAACGAACTGCGCAAGGCCGACATCAACCTGATGGTGGTGTTCGAGACGTTGATGCAGGAGCGCAATGTCACCAAGGCCGCGGAGAAGCTCTTTCTGGTCCAGCCCACCATCAGCGCGGCCCTGAATCGCCTGCGTGCGCTGTTCAACGACCCCTTGTTCGTCCGCGTCGGCCACCGCATGGAGCCAACTGCCCGGGCCGAGATGATCTCCCGGCACTTGTCACCGGCGCTGGATGCCCTGTCCGTGGCGCTCAGCCTGACTCACGAGTTCGACCCGTCCACCAGCAACATGACTTTCCGCATCGGGCTGTCGGATGACGTCGAGTTCGCACTGTTGCCGCCAGTGCTGCGGGCGTTGCGTAATGAAGCGCCGAACATCGTGATCGTGGTGCAACATGCCAACTATTGGCGGATTCCTGAGCTGCTGGCCAATGGCGAGATTACCGTCGGCATCGCCCAGACCCGCGACTTGCCGGCCAATGCCAGGTGCAAGCGCCTGCGCCGCGTCTACCCGAAAGTGCTGCGTGCGGACCCGGGCGACGCGCTCCTGACCCTGGATGAGTACTGCGCCAGGCCCCATGTCCAGGTATCCCACACGGCCAGTACCCACGGTTTGGCGGACGACTGGTTGCAGTCGATCGGACGCACGCGCCGGGTGGTGTTGTCGGTTCCGCAGTTCAGTGCCTTGCCGGCCTTGCTGGCGGACACCGATCTGCTGGTCAGCCTGCCTGATTACATCGCCGAAGCGATGGCCGCTTCCGGCCAGCTGCGTTACGAGTCGCTGCCCTTCGAAACACCCGAGCTGGACCTGGATATGGTCTGGCTCAGCATGCTGGACAGTGATCCGGCGGAAAGCTGGCTGCGCCAGCGCTTGCAGGACTTGATGGGGGAGGGCGACTGAAGGCCGTCCCGGGAGCGGGCGCGGGCGGTTGCCGGCGCCGATAATGACAAGGCGAGCCATTGGCTCGCCTTGTCATCATTCTTCGGGTTTCTTCGCCTGGGGCTTGGACCACTGCGACTTCTGACGTCCCGTATTCCATCCGGTCTTGCCGGTGGGGACCTCTGTGATCTCGCCGCCCTTCGACAGAAAGGCCCTGGTCTGCTCGTCCAGCTCGGACCTGGCACGGTTTGTTGGGTTATCAGACATGAGAGCACCTTTGATTTGTGAGCGCTCGAAAGCGAGGCCTACCCGTGACTATACAGGCTCGCCCTCCGGCCAACCCGCTATTTCGGCCGGTTGGCCAACGCGCCGGGTGCCGAGCCGCCAGAAAAAACTTTCCAATCTCGCCGAACCCTGTATTCTTCGCCCACTGCCTGCTCAGTCTTGCGGCACCGGCTTGATGTTCTGTCCTTTCGATGTTCCATCTCCTCGGCACCCTTCACTACGCATACAGTCATGGCTGGGCTTTCGCCTGACCGCTATTCCTACACCTTGGAGACAACATCATGGCAACTCGCCAGAACGGTACCGTTAAGTGGTTCAACTCTGAAAAAGGCTTCGGCTTCATCACCCCCGAGCAAGGTCCGGACGTGTTCGTTCACTTCCGCCAGATCGAAGGTGATGGCTACAAATCCCTGGACGAAGGTCAGCGCGTAAGCTTCCTCGTCACCGACGGGGCCAAAGGCCCTCAGGCTGAGCAGGTTCGCCCGCTGTAACAGCCGCGTCGAAAAAAAGCCCCGCGCCGTGCGGGGTTTTTTTTGGGCGGACGGAGACCTTCGGTCCGATATTGGATCGAAAGGAAGCTATTCGGGTTCTGCAGGTAGATAGTGGACTTTCCGCAACTGAGACTCGATCCGCCGGAGGTCACCATGTACAGACGAGACTTCCCGGAATACGCCGCCTGGCCCGAAACGCTCATCAATGGCGACCATGTGCTGGCCTTCATCGCCATTGCGCGGAACGGCAGCGACGACGAACCCTTCTTCTATCGCGTCTACGACGGCGCTTACTTTGCGCGCCAGTGCGACGCCCTCGAGGCCGCCAGGGATGCATTGAGCAAGCTCCTGCGCATCGACGAGCACCATCGTCCGGTTTTCAGCTCGGCGGAATGCTGAGCACCGACGTCGGTACCGCCGGGCTAAGCCACATTGGCGGGAGCGCAGCCTCGGCGCTATAGTCCGCGACCTTTCGATTTCCCCATCTGGTGCGGTGCTATGGACGACGATCTCGACCTCCACGAACCCGAGCACGATCATCTGCTCGACAACGACGATGACCTGGATGACAAGTGCTTCGACGATGAAGACGCCGATCCGCTCGACGCCGTGGAAGGGGAGTGCGATTACTGCGGCGAACTGACCGAACGCACGGATCGGCGTGGCCAGTTCGTTTGCGGGGACTGCGCTGACTTCGATTGAAGTCAGGCGAAATGCTCGCCCTGGTCCAACACGGCCAGAGCCCATTCTTCCTGCCCTGGCTCCACCAGCGCGGCGACTCGCCAGGTCCTGACGCGGCCAACGTCTACGTGGATGAACCCCTTGGATGGATAGAAGCCCACGCCACCGGCGCCGAGGGCGCGGACCAGCCTGCCCAGACGTTCGACGCTGACGCCGGGAATACGGATGTCGGCGGCCATGCCACGGATGTGCAGGGACTGCCGGGCGGCGCCTTCCAGGGTGGCGTTGTGCTGCGGGGTGCGATAACCGCTGCTCACCAGGATGCGGGTGGGGAGCTTGTTGATGCGAAGCCAGGCCTGGATGAGGAAAAGCAGGTCGAGCAATTTGACGTTGATCTTCACCGTGCTCTTGTACTTCACGTCTCGCAGGATGCGGCAGCCCTGACGATAGCCTTCCAGGTCCCAGCCCTTGCCCTTGCGGAAGTAGCAGAAGGTGGCGACTTCTCCTGCGGCCGGGCGTTCCAGGCGCAGGTGGCGATCACGATTGAGCATGCGTGCGTGGAGGTTGCGGGGGCGCAGCGTCACCTCGATCCGGCTGGCCAGGGCGTCGCCCGCGACAAGGGCCGCGCCGAATGCTGCGAAGGCCTTGAGTACCTGGCGTCTGGAGATTCCGGGAGAGGAGGCAGCCATGGGCGACCGCTCGCTGGGAGATCAGGGTGATCGACTATACACCCGGTCGCGAAAACTGCAGAAGATTGCGGAAAAAGCCCCGCATCGCGGGGCTTTTTCGTTATTCAACGGTGGCCTTTCCTGTGCCCGTCCCGGTCTCGGTCATCGTGGTCCCGGTGGCCGTCCCAGCCACCACGGTGATCGTCGTCATCGTAGTGATGGATGATGCAGCCGCTGTTGCTGGCGAGTACGACGGCCAGCAAGGCAATCTTCACGACTTTGGCAATCATGCGCGTTACCTCTCGGGCATGAGGGATCGGATTCCCCATGTCCTTGAGACAGGTAGCTGGAGAAAAGGGTCGATCAATCGCCCGGTTTTTCCAGTCGCCGGGCGATCTGCTCGAGCAGAACCAGGTCCTGTTCGACCAGGCGGCCTTCGCTGGCTGCACGGGTGAGGCGGTCGAGCACCTGGCGGGAGCGTGGACTCAGTGTCTGTTCCGGGCCGTAATGGCCGTCTTTCGATTCGGCAATCTGCATGACGGGATTGAGCAGGTCGTTGAGCGATACCTCCAGCGCCTTGGCGATGCGTTTGAGGTCTTCGAACGAGGGCTCGCGGGTATCCCGCTCGTAGTTGCCGATACGGGATTGTGATTCCCAGCCGCACTCGTTGGCCAGGGCCTGCTGAGAGAGTCCTTTCAGCTTTCTGTAGTGCGCGATGCGCGATCCAAGCGTGTTCATGCCGCGAATCTTAATGACGGAATGAATCGTCCTTGGCTCACTTATCGTGTTTGCATGGTGTGCAAAACGTGATTATGGTAGTCCGCAATCAACGGATTGCCAAGGGCGCTCAGGGATGATGGGGAAAACCCGCAGGGGCGGGACCGGTTCACCACCAGGGATACCAGCGCCCGGTAGCGCAGGCTGCTCGGGACGCGACGGGCCTGGTGCCGCAGGTCGTGATGCGGCGTGGCGGGACCGGTCGAGAGTTTGTTGCTGGTTCTGGGCCACCGGGCCGCCTGCGTGACGGCGCCTTACTGTCTCTGGTTGCCCCCTGTCCGTGCGAGCGGGCAGGGGGCTTTTGCGTTCAGCCTAGGCGGAAGCGGTTGACCTCTGTCTGCAGTTCGCCGCCGAGGCGGGCGAGATCGACGCTGGCGGTCGAGGTTTCCTCTGTGGCCGCTGCGGATTGCTCGGCCACGTCGCGAATGCTGGTGACGCTGCGGTTGATTTCTTCGGCCACGGCGCTTTGCTGCTCGGCGGCGGTGGCGATCTGCTGGTTGAGCTGCTGGATATTGGAGACCGAGTCATTGATGGCCTCCAGCGCAGTTCCGGCCTCTTTGGCAGCGTCCACCGTATGGCCGGCCTGGGTGCGGCTTCTGCCCATCATGTCCACCGCGCCCTGGGCGCCGTCCTGCAAGGTGCTGACCAGCTGCTCGATCTGCGTGGTGGATTCCTGGGTCCGGCGGGCGAGGGCGCGCACCTCGTCTGCGACGACCGCGAACCCGCGCCCGGCATCTCCCGCCCGGGCTGCTTCGATGGCGGCATTGAGGGCGAGCAGGTTGGTCTGCTCGGCGATGCTTTTGATCACGTCGAGCACGGTACCGATGTTGGTGCTGTCGTGCTTGAGTCGCTCGATGGCTCCGGCGGACTGCTCGATTGCCTGGGCCAGGTGTTCGATGCGCTCGATGGCCTGCTGCACGACGGCGGTGCCGTGCTGTGCCTGGCGATCGGCGTGGCTGGCGGAATCGGCCGCGGATTCAGCGTTACGGGCGACGTCCTGGACGGTGGCGACCATCTCATTCATGGCGGTGGCCACCTGCTCGGTTTCCATTTTCTGCTGGGTCACGCCGGCGCTGGTCTGCTCGGTCACGGCGGACATTTCCTCGGCGGCCGTGGCCAGTTGTTCGATGCCGCTGCCGAGGCGCCTGAGTAGGCTGCGCAGGCTCTCGGTCATGTCCTGCATGGCCTGCATCAGTTGACCAAGCTCATCCTTGCGATCGCTGCGGATATCCGAGGTCAGGTCACCGGCAGCCACCTTGCGGGCTTGCTGAACGGCCTGGCGAAGGGGGGCCACGATCAACTGGGCAATGATCAGGGCGGACACCAATCCGACCACGAACCCGATGGCGGCCGCCGTGACCAGGATGGTCTTGGCCTGGCGCGCGTCGGCTTCGAGCAATTGCATCTGGATGCTCAGTGCGTCGGTGGAGGAACCGGAAATACCCGAGGCGCGTTTCGTCAGCGCGGACTCGGAGTCGGCATGGAGCTGGATGCTTTGGCGCAGGTTGGCGAATTCGCTGCGGTAGCGTGCGATCTGTTTGCGCGCTGAGTCCAGGTTTTCCTGGGCTGAGGGTTCGCTGATGCGTGAGGCGAGGTCGCTGGTGCGGCTCTCGAGGCCGTCGAACAAGGCGTTGAGCTTGTCGGCGTACTGCGCATCGCCGCGCATGACGAAGTCTTTTTCGTGGCGTCGTGCGCTAAGGACGTCCTTGGCCATGCCCGACGCATGGGTCGCGGTTTCCAGCGCGCGAATACCGTCCTCGTCGCCGCTCTGCCGGATCTGCTGCAGGGCTTCCTGGGTCAGGTGCTGCTCCAGTTCATCGAACTGCTTCAGCGCCTCGCGGGCAGCCTGCTCCATATTCTGTTGGGCACTGCGTTTGTTCTTCTCCATTTCCGCCAGTCCCGTCAGGTTCTGCTGGTACTGGCCGAGATCCGTCTGGATCTGCTTCATCAGATCGATGGTGCGGGGAATGGTCATCACCTTCAGGGTGTTGTCGGCGATGCCCTGGATCTCTCCGATGATCTGCAGCGCGTTGCCGATGGCCTGTTCGTCGCTGCGGATGATGAAGTCCTTCTCGTGCTGCCGGACCTGGTAGAGCTTGGTATCGATGTCGTTGACCCGGAGCAGGATGTCGAATCGGTGCAGTGCACCTTCCAGTGCGCGCCAGCTGGTCCAGGCCACCAGCAGGGTGATGGCGAGGACCAGGCCGAATCCGGTGAGCAGCTTCTGGCGGACGCTGAGGTCGTTGAAGAAGCGTTTGATCGAACTGTTCATGGCAGACGCCTCGTATCGAGTGGGCGAAGGGGAGGCAGGGGGCGAGCGAAGGCACTGCAGGCGGGGGAGAACATCGCTTGACTTCCTGTCAGGGGGGGCGCCATCCACGGCTAATGGCTATGAGCCACCAATCTAGACGCCCCATTTCGGTGCTGTCCAGTCGGAGGGCCAATTGCTCTTGTGGATAGCCACTATTGAGGCAACTGATTTCTGTTGGTCGAGCCATCGCCATAGTCTTTACACCATGCAAAAGCGATGGAGGTGAGGCGATGTCCCACGTTGATGTCATGTCCCTGGTCGGTACTGCGGTTCCGGAAACTCTCAGGGCCGCTGGCCATATGGCCTGCTGGTTTGTGGTAGTGGACGGCGTGATGCGTTCCGGTCCCTTCACCTCCCGTGACGCGGCCGGCGCCAATCAGGCGATCTGGCAACTGGAACTGGCCCGTCGCGAAAGCAGTCCCTATCGATTGGCGGCTTGAGCCACTCGCTCCACGCAAACCCTTTTCGGCACCATGCTCCCCTTGGCCCGCCTTCATGGCGGGCATTTTGTTCTTGTGTCTCGCGTCTTGGTTAAACTGCGGTTTTTCCTGGGAATCACGCATCGTGAAGTGGGACATCTTCTGCAACGTCGTCGACAACTTTGGCGACATCGGCGTGACCTGGCGCCTGGCTCGCCAACTGGTGGCCGAGCACGGCCAGTCGGTGCGCCTTTGGGTGGATGAACCTGCCGCCTTCGCGCCGCTTTGTCCTCAAGCCGATCCAGAGGCGGAGAGCCAATGGCAACACGGCGTGGAAATCCGTCACTGGCGCCAGGATTGGCAGCCGGTGGAGGCGGCGGACGTGGTGATCGAAGCCTTCGCCTGCCAGCTTCCCGACCCGTACCTGACGGCCATGGCCGCGAGGGCGGACAAGCCCCACTGGTTGAATCTGGAATACCTCAGTGCCGAGGACTGGGTGGCCGGATGCCATGGCCTGCCGTCCTTCCAGGCCAATGGCCTGCAGAAGGCTTTCTACTTTCCAGGTTTCATCGAGGGCACCGGCGGCCTGCTGAGGGAGTCCGGGCTGGTTGAACGACGCCAGGCATTCCTGGTCGATCCCGACGCGCGGCGGACCTTCCTGGAAGAACTGGGTGTTGCGCACGAGGAAGGCGCGCTGCTGATTTCGCTGTTTGCCTATGAGAACGCAGCCCTGGCCGGCTGGCTGGACATCCTGGCGGCGGGTGATCAGCCGGTGCAACTGCTGGTGCCCGTTGGTCGGGTACTGGCCGATCTGGCTGACTGGCTTGGCGAGGAACAGCTGACGGCGGGCACCGGATTCCGTCGCGGGAAACTGGCGATCCAGGTGCTGCCTTTCGTCAGCCAGGACGACTACGACAAAATCCTTTGGTGCTGCGATTTCAATGCGGTACGCGGCGAAGACTCCTTCATCCGCGCCCAATGGGCGGGGAAGCCGCTGCTCTGGCACATCTACCAGCAAGAGGAGGGCGCCCACTGGGACAAGCTGGAGGCGTTTCTTACCCTCTATTGCCGCGACCTGTCGCCGGCCGCAGCTGCTGCGCTGGCCCAAAGCTGGCGGGCCTGGAACAAGGGAGAGGGTATGGGCGAGGCCTGGAATGAGCTGTTGGCGCAATGGTCGGAAATCAGCCTGAAAGCCGAGCAGTGGTGCCTGCTGCAGGCATCGCGTGCGGACCTCGCGACGGGTCTGGTGCAGATTTGTACAAAACCGCTATGATACGCGGCCAGTTTTTTGTCACCCATCCACATCGGATATTCGTATGAAAACCGCTCAAGAGTTCCGCGCCGGCCAAGTTGCCAACATCAATGGCGCTCCCTGGGTCATCCAGAAGGCCGAGTTCAACAAATCCGGCCGTAACAGTGCTGTCGTCAAGATGAAGCTGAAGAACCTGCTGACCGGCGCCGGCACCGAGACCGTGTTCAAGGCCGACGACAAGCTGGAGCCGGTCATCCTTGAACGCAAGGAAGTGACCTACTCCTACTTCGCCGATCCGCTGTACGTGTTCATGGACACCGAGTTCAACCAGTACGAGATCGAGAAAGCCGACCTGGAAGGCGTGCTGACCTTCATCGAAGACGGCATGACCGACGTCTGCGAAGCCGTGTTCTACAACGATCGCGTGATCTCGGTTGAACTGCCGACCACCATCGTTCGCCAGATCGCCTACACCGAGCCGTCCGTCCGTGGCGACACTTCCGGCAAGGTCATGAAGACTGCTCGCCTGAACAACGGTGCCGAGCTGCAAGTATCCGCCTTCTGCGAAATCGGTGACTCCATCGAGATCGATACCCGCACCGGCGAGTACAAGTCCCGCGTCAAGGCCTGAGCCTTTTAGCGAGACAAGAAAAAGCCCGGCATACGCCGGGCTTTTTCGTTTCTGTAGTTCTTACTTCAGGTGCTCCTTGATCGCCTCGCCGGCTTGCTGCATTGCTGCGCGGGTGCCCGGGACCTTGGCCAGCACGTTGAGCAGGCCGAAGTCGTGGATCATGCCGTTGTAGCGCACCGAGGTGACCTCCACTCCAGCGGCGTCGAGCTTGCGGGCATAGGCTTCGCCTTCATCGCGCAGCACATCGAATTCGGCGGTCTGCACCAGTGCCGGCGGCAGGCCTTTCAGCTGTTCGGTCGAAGCCTGAAGCGGCGAGGCGTAGATTTCGGCCCGCTGTTTCGGGTCAGTGGTGTAGCTGTCCCAGAACCACTTCATCATGTTGCGAGTGAGGAAGTGGCCGTTCTCGAACTGGTTGTACGAGGCGTTGTTGAAGTTCGAGTCGGTTACGGGCCACAGCAGGGCCTGGAAGCGGATCTTCGGCGTGCCCTTGTCCTTGGCCATCAGGCTGACCACGGCGGCCATGTTGCCACCGACACTGTTGCCGGCCACCGCAAGGCGTTTGCCGTCCACACCGATCTCCTTGCCGTGCTCGGCCACCCATTTGGTGGCAGCGTAGGCCTGGTTGATGGCGGTCGGGTATTTCGCCTCGGGGGAGGGCGTGTAGTTCACGTAGACCGCAACTGCGCCGGAGTTGGCCACCAGGTCTCGGATCAGGCGTTCATGGGTCGGATAGTCGCCCAGTACCCAGCCGCCCCCGTGGAAGAACATGAACACGGGCAGTTCACCCTTGGCGCCTTCAGGGCGGACGATTGTCAGGTCGATCTTCTGGCCTTCGGCTTCGATGGTCTTCTTGCTGACATCGGCTTTCGGCAGTTCCAGTTTCACACTGGCCTGCGCACCTACCAGCACCGCGCGGGCATCCTTGGGTGCCAAAGTTTCCAGGGGCTGGCCACCACCGGCTGCCAAGGCTTCGAGGAAAGCCTGGGTGTCATGTTCGACACCCGGGCTACCGGCGGCGAATGCGTGGCTCACGGAGAGGGCGAGAAGGCTGCCTGCAACTACGGTGCTGATCGATTTCATGGCGTATTCCTCTATCTGGATTAAGTTTGCTGTCTAAAAGTTTGCGCGCTAAATAAGTACGTGAGGCAGAAATTAATCCTGATTTATTTAGTGCGCAAGATAATTATTGGAAGACTTTGGAATAACGCCTGAAGGAAATGGGAATAAGGCCGTCAGACGGCCTTTCCCAGACTGTTGCGCAGGGACACGAGGTCATCCTTGAGGACACCCAGCTGATCTGTCGTGCGCTCGGTAGCCGCGAGAATACAGGCGGGCACCTTCTTGGCCTTCTCCTGCAGGGCACGGCCTTGCTCGGTGAGGCGCAGTTCCACCACACGCTCGTCCTTGCTGCTGCGAGTTCGGGTGATGAAGCCTTCGGCTTCCAGGCGCTTGAGCAGCGGAGTGAGGGAGCCCGGATCAGTGAGCATCCGGTTGCTGATTTCTCCGACCGTGATGCCGTCGCCTTCCCAGAGCACCATCATGGCGAGGTATTGCGGGTAGGTAAGGCCCAGCTCCTGGAGCAGCGGCTTGTAGACCTTGGTCATCATCAGCGAAGTGGAATAGAGGGCGAAGCAGAGCTGGTTGTCGAGCATCAGCTCCTTGCACGGGGGAGTGGACATGGTCGGTCTCCATAGGCAGTGATGGTGACCAATTTAGCGCGCAAGCCTTTCGTGGGCAAAATTCATTCTTTCCATCACCCTGCAAGACGGTCTTGTGTAGGCCACAATTTCCCGGTCGATCACTGCAAGGACTGCATCATGGACAACCTGCAAAACCCTTATCAGGTGCCCCAGGCGGAACTCACCGTCAACAGTGCCGCCGAACCGCTGCTTGCTTCACGCTGGACACGCCTGGCGGCTGCGTTGATAGATGGCCTGATCATGAGTCTGGTAACCGTGCCGGTGGCCTACTTCTCCGGCACTTTCGCCGCCGCCCAGCAGGGCATCGAGCCCAGCCTGGGCCAGCAGTTGCTGAGCCTTGTAGTCGGGATCGCGGTGTTCTTGCTGGTCAACGGGCATTTCCTCAAGAACTTCGGCCAGACGCTCGGCAAGCGCCTGCTGAAGATCGCCATCGTCAATCTCGACGGCCAGGTCCCCGAACTGGGCAACCTGCTGCTCAAGCGGTATCTGCTCTGGTGGTTGCTGGCCTATATCCCGGTCGTGGGCGTGTTGCTGGTACTGGTGGATTACCTGTTCATCTTCCGTGCCGATCGTCGTTGCCTGCATGACTTGCTGGCCGGTACCCGGGTGGTGCAGTTGCCGCGTTGATCAGATCCGCCCAAGGCTGCCCAAGGCAAGGTCCCAGGGCGGCACCGGGCCAAATCGACTCTTCAGGAACTCCAGCAGTAGCCGACTGCGCGAGCTGGCTTCCCCTTCCAGGCGCAAGGCGTAGATGCCGCTGGGCTCCGGCGGCGGCAAGCCGTCCTCGCAGAACAGCGGCACCAGTTCGCCGCGCACCAGGTGTTCGCTGATCAACCAGGTCGGCAGGTGGGCAATTCCGTGCCCCGCGACGGCACTGAAGAGCAGGGTCTCGGCATTGTTCGCGGTCATCCGCATGCGTCCGGGGCGAATGTGCTGCAACTTGCCGTCCACCTCGAAGCGCCAGGCATAGGGCGGTGCCAGGGCGTCCCAGTCGAGGCCGTCGTGGTCGGGCAGTTCGCGCGGGTTCCGGGGAATGCCGCGTCGGCGCAGATAGTCCGGGCTGGCGCAGAGAATGCGTACCAGTGGCGCCAGCGGAGTCGCGACCAGGCGGGTATCGGCAAGCGGGCCAATGCGCAGTACCAGATCCACCTGGCCGAGACTCTCGCCGTGCATGTCGATGAAGCTGTCGATCAGTCGCAGCTGCACATCGAGGCCGGGGTAGTGGGTGAGGAACTCCGCAATGGCCGGCGCCAGGTGCCTGCGGCCGAATGGGCTTGGCGCATCGATACGGATCAGCCCCTCCGGTGCGCTGCTCAGGGATACGGCTTCGGCGCGGGCCAGGCGCAGTTCCGCAAGCACCCGCTTTGCCCGTTCGGCAAAGGCCAGGCCAGCGGGCGTCGCTTTCACCGCATGGGTGTTGCGGACGAACAGGTTGCTGCCCAGGGCGCGCTCCAGGGCGTCGATGCGTCGCGCTACGGCGGAGGGTGTGAGTGGGTGACGGCGGGCGGCGGCGGAGAAGCTTCCAGCCTCCAGGACGTCGAGAAAGAGGGCCAGCTGTTCGGTCAGGGCATCGGGGTTCATCAGATTTGCCTTTGCGAATTACGCAAAGCCATTGTGCGTTGTTGTGCGTTTCCGCGACAACCGGCTGTCGGTAGCATCTTCCCATCTGTTTGGGAGGCGTCATGGATTTTTTGGCTTTTGTACTGAACGTCGCACTGGGGGCAGTGCTCGGCACCATGGGAGGGCTCTTCGGCATTGGCGGTGGGCTGATCGCCATTCCCGCTCTGGGCGTGCTCTTCGGTCTTGATCAGCAACTGGCCCAGGGCACCGCCTTGGTGATGGTGGTGCCCAACGTGCTGTTGGCGCTGTGGCGTTACCACCAGCGCAACCGTATCGACCCACGCTACGCGACACTGCTGGCTGCCACCAGTTTCGGTTTCGCCTGGATGGCGTCGCTGTTCGCGGTTCGAGTTGATGCGGAAAGCATGCGCCTGGCGTTCGTGGCTTTCCTGCTGGCGCTTGCCGCATACAACTTCGCGCGGATGTTCATGGCCAAGGCCCAGGCCAGTTCAGAGTTGCGCCACCCTTGGCCCTGGCTCGGAGTGTTGGGCGGTATTTCAGGCGTTGCGGGTGGTCTGTTCGGGGTCGGCGGTGCGGTGATTGCGACACCGGTGCTGACCAGCGTGTTCGGCACCAGCCAGATCATGGCCCAGGGCCTGTCCCTGGCGCTGGCCGCGCCGGGCACTGCGGTTACCCTTGCCACTTACGGCCTGCACGATCACGTGAACTGGGCGATGGGCTTGCCCCTGGCGATAGGCGGCTTGCTCAGCATCAGCTGGGGCGTGCGCCTGGCTCATGCTTTGCCGGAACGAGTGTTGCGTTCGCTGTTCTGCGTCTTCTTGCTGGTGTGTGCCGCGATGCTTGGCCTCAAGTGAGGCCGATCAATTCCGGAAACCTTCCACGATATGTTCTGCCAGGGTCTCAGTTACCGGTGATTGATGGCGTTCATTGCGCAACAGCATGATGTTGCACACCGGTAACTGCGGTAGACCTTCGGCTTCACCCAGAATGCGCATGTCGGGGGTGATCAGGCTCTGCAGTTGGGCGGTGATCGCCAACCCAGCGCTGACCACGGCCATGATGGCCGACAGGCTCGGGCTGGTGTAGGCCACCCTGTACTCGCGCCCAATGGCGTCCAGGGCGTTACAGGCCCAGGCGCGGCAGAAGCATTCGGAGTTGAACATGGCGAGCGGCAGAGCCGGTTGCTCGTGGGGGTTGAAGCCTATGGCCTCGGCCCAGACGATGCGCTCCTGGCGCAGGAACTCGCCGATGTCGTCGCCCGGCTTGCGGGTCACGATGGTCAGATCGAGGTCCTGGCGCTGCAGCAACTGGGCGGAGGAGTCGCAGTGCACCTCCACTTGCACCAGCGGATAGGCCTGGGCGAAGCGCGAGAGAATTCCAGGCAGGAAGCGCATCACATAGTCGTCCGGCGTGCCGATGCGCACCGAACCCACCATGTGCGGCTGGCGCAGGGTGTTCATCACCTCGCCGTGTAGCTTGAGAATGCGCCGCGCGTAGCCCAGCAGTATCTGCCCTTCGGCGGTGAGCCTGACCTGGCGGCCGTCGCGCTCGAACACCGCACGCTGTAGTACATCTTCCTCCAGCCGCTTCATCTGCATGCTCACGGCCGATTGGGTGCGATTGACCATCTCTGCTGCGCGGGTGAATCCACCATAGTCGGCGATGGCGACGAAGGTACGCAGCAGTTCGGTATCAATGGCTGGGTAGTTCATTCATCAAATCCTGAGATGTGCTTCATAAGAAACATTCGTTGGATTGATCTTAGTCCTGGTTGGAAACTGACGCCATCCCCACTGGGAGGACACCAAGATGAAAGGTCAACACGGTTTTATCGGTACTTCGCATCACGCCGGTTTCGAACCTCATCGGGAAAGCTGGCTCGCCGCTGCCTGGCGCATGGTCAGGCGCTGGGAGCAACTGGCGTATGAGCGTGATCAACTGTCCAGGATGAGCGACGAGATGCTCAAGGACATTGGTTTGTCCCGCGCTGACGTCATGGAAGAAAGCGAGCGTCATTTCTGGGAAGACCCGCTGAAGAAGTGAAGCCTCGATGCGGCCCGCCAACGGTGAAGCGAAGGGCGGGCCGCACATTTGCTGATAGGGAAAGGAACCCATGTCGAACACTCACGAACTTGCCCAACTGAACATAGCCCTGATGAAGACGCCCCTGGACTCCCCTGGCATGGCCGATTTCGTCGCTAACCTGGCGCCGGTCAACGCCCTGGCCGAGCGTTCACCAGGCTTCGTCTGGCGGCTGCAGGACGAGGAAGGTGATGCCACTGCCATTCGCCCCTTCGGTCCTGAGGTGCTGGTCAATCTGTCGGTCTGGCGCGATGTCGCCAGCCTTACCGACTTCGTTTACCGTTCGGCCCACGTCGAGATGCTGCGACGCCGCAAGGAATGGTTCGAGCGTGCCTCCGGTATGCACCAAGTACTCTGGTGGGTTCCCAAGGGACATCGCCCCGATGTCCGGGAAGCGGCGGCGCGTCTGGCCCGGTTGCGCGAACACGGCCCCACGCCGGAGGCCTTTACCTTCCGCCAGACCTTCCTCGCGCCGGACGAATCCGTACCGTTCGTACCCGCGGAACTGGAGCGCGAAAGCCAGGCGGGCTGATGCTACTGTGAAGCGTCTTCCCCTTGCCGGCACGGAGCCCTATGACGCTGAGTCTTTCCCTTCCCGAAGCCCGTCGCCTGGCCTTGGCTGCGCAGGGTTTCGCCCGTGCGCCACGCGGCGCCATTCGACATCGGCAATTGCAGGCGCAGCTGGAGTCGCTGGGGGTGGTGCAGATCGATTCGGTGAACGCCTTGGTGCGCTCGCACTATCTGCCGGCCTTTTCCCGCCTCGGCCACTACGATCGTGAACTGCTGGACGACCTCGCCTGGGGCAAGCCTCGGCGCCGGGCGTTGTTCGAGTATTGGGGCCATGAGGCGTCGCTGTTGCCGCTGGAACTCTATCCGCTGATGCGCTGGCGCATGCGCAGGGCGGCCAATGGCCGGGGCATCTATCAGCAGCTGGCGCGTTTCGGATTCGAACAGCGGGAAGTGATCCAGCGCGTCCTGCAGTCGGTGCGCGAGCAGGGCGCTCTTGGCGCTGGGGCGTTGAGCACGCGCGAAGAGCGGGCTGGGCCCTGGTGGGACTGGAGCGCGGAAAAGCATGCGATGGAATGGCTGTTCGCCGCTGGCGAGGTGACGGTAGCCGGGCGCCGGGGTTTCGAGCGTATCTACGACTTGCCGGAGCGGGTGATTCCCGCCGCCATTCTCAGCCAGGCCGAGATGCCCGAGGCTGAAGCGCAGCGACAATTGCTGCTGCGTGCGGCCCAGGCGCTTGGCGTGGCCACCGAGCGTGATCTGCGGGATTACTACCGTCTGGATACCGGCGACAGCCAGGCGCGCCTGGCTGAGCTGGTGGAGGACGGAGCGTTGCAGCTGGCTCAGGTCGACGGCTGGAAGCAGCCCGCCTATTGCCTGGGTGACCCCAAGGTGCCGCGCAAGGTGAAGGCCAGCGCACTGCTGTCACCTTTCGATTCGCTGATCTGGGAGCGGGGACGTACCGAGCGCCTGTTCGACTTCCGCTATCGCCTGGAAATCTACACGCCGCAGCACAAGCGCCAGTACGGCTACTACGTGCTGCCGTTCCTGCACGACGAACGCCTGGCTGCCCGCGTCGATCTGCGTGCCGAACGCGCCCAGGGCCGCCTGGCGGTGCATGCATTGCACGAAGAGGAGCGCGGTCTCAGTGAAGCCGGCATGCAGGCCTTGGCCGACAATCTGCAGGGCATGGCGTTGTGGCTGGGATTGAACGAGGTAGCAGTCACCTGCCGGCGGCCGGGGACGCTGCGGTTGCAGGCATCTCTGTCCAGGCTGGTGAGCTGATGGTGTTTTGTGGGGGCGAATTCATTCGCTATCCAGGCAGGTGGCACGGGCTGCGTTGCAGCCCTTGGCGAATGGATTCACCCCCACAGGAAGAGCGCAGTCCTAACGGCGTATCTGCTTCAGCGTCTCGGCGATCAGGAAGGCCAGTTCCAGGGATTGGTCGGCATTCAGGCGTGGGTCGCAATGGGTGTGGTAGCGGTCGGAGAGACCGTCTTCGGTGATTGGACGGGCGCCGCCGATGCATTCGGTGACATTCTGTCCGGTCATCTCGATATGGATGCCACCGGCGTAGGTGCCTTCGGCGCGGTGCACCTCGAAGAACTGCTTCACCTCACCGAGAATGGCGGCGAAGTCGCGGGTCTTGTAGCCGCTTGAAGCCTTGATGGTATTGCCGTGCATGGGGTCCGAACTCCATAGCACCTTGCGGCCTTCACCTTCGACAGTGCGGATCAGGCGTGGCAGGTGATCGCCAACCTTTTCCGCGCCCATGCGCACGATCAGGTTGAGACGGCCGGGGTCATTGTCGGGGTTGAGGATGTCGATCAGGCGAATCAGGTCGTCGCTGTCCATGCTCGGTCCGACCTTGACCCCGATGGGGTTGCCGACGCCGCGTAGAAATTCCACGTGGGCGCCTTCCGGCTGGCGGGTTCGGTCGCCGATCCAGAGCATGTGCGCAGAGCAGTCGTACCAATTGCCGGTGAGGCTGTCGCGGCGGACAAAGGCCTGCTCGTAGTTCAGCAGGAGTGCTTCGTGGGCAGTGAAGAAGCTCGCTTCGCGCAATTGCGGCGCGCTGTCCAGGCCGCAGGCGCGCATGAAGGCCAGGGTTTCGTCGATGCGATCGGCCAACTGGCTGTACTTCTCGGTCAGCGCCGAGTTGGCGATGAAATCGAGGTTCCACTGATGCACCTGGTGCACGTCGGCGAATCCGCCCTGGGCGAAGGCGCGCAGCAGGTTGAGGCTGGCGGTGGCCTGGTGGTAAGCCTGCAGCAGGCGTTCCGGGTCCGGCACGCGGCTGGCGGCGTCGAAGCCTATGCCATTGACGATGTCGCCACGGTAGGCGGGTAGGGTCACGTCGCCTTGCGTCTCATTGCCGGAGGAGCGCGGCTTGGCGAACTGTCCGGCCATGCGACCGACTTTCACCACCGGGCAGCCGGCGGCGAAGGTCATGACGATGGCCATCTGCAGCAGCACCTTGAAGGTGTCGCGGATCTTCGCGGCGGAGAACTCGGCGAAGCTTTCCGCGCAGTCACCGCCCTGTAGCAGGAAGGCACGCCCCTCAGTCACCTCGGCAAACTGGCGGCGCAACTCGCGCGCTTCACCGGCGAACACCAGCGGCGGGTAGCTCGCCAGGGTTTGCTCGACATGCGCCAGTTTCGCGGCGTCCGGGTATTCGGGCTGCTGCTGGATGGGTTTTTCCCTCCAGCTTTCGGGGCTCCATTCTTGGCTGCTCATCAGGGTCTCGATACGGCTGCTTGCGGTAGATGAGCCATGGTACCCGAAAGGCCCCGAAGCGGCGCTAGGCACGCCAGCAGAGGAGCACGCCGCAGAGGCACAGCAGCAGGTGAATGATGGTGCGGAAATGCGCTTCCGCCAGGCGCTTGTGCAGGTACTCCCCGACCAGCATCCCGAGTACCAGCAGCGGTGTATAGAAAACGACGCGAGGCAGCGCCGGCGTCAGGCTGCCATCGATGAGGAAAGCCAGGGTCAACAGGCTGTTGAGGCCGAACCAGACGCAGAGCAGGGTGGCGCGCAGCCGGGCCTTGTCCAGCGCGGTAGCGGCCAGGGCATGTACCAGCAATGGTCCGCCGGAAGCGAACAGGCCGTGGCTGATGCCGGCAGCGCCGGTTTGCAGGCGCGTCATCCAGGCCGGAGTGCGGCCCTGGGGAGCACCCTGGAGCAGCCCGCGCAGGGCGAACCAGAGTATCAATACGCCGAAGCCCAGCTTCATCGCCCCGTCGTCAAGCCAGGGTCGCAGTCCGTAGCCGACGAGGGTGCCGGCAAGCATGCCCGGTAGCACCGTGATCAGCAGCAGCCGCCATTGCACCAGGCGTCGATGGCGCCAGGCGAGAAACCCGCTCATGAGGATGTTCAGCGGTACCAGCACCGGAAGCAGTTCCTGGATCGGCAGCAGCAGGGCGCCCAGGGATAAGGCGACGATGGTGCTGCCGAAGCCGGTGATGGCTTCCAGGGTGTAAGCAAGCAGGATGAAACCGCCAAGGACCAGCCAGGCGAATTCCATCAATCCAGTTCCCCGACGAAACGCTGACTCATCTGCCGATAGTAGAGGGCCGGCGCCAACCTCCAGAGCAGGCTGGCGAGCCAGCTCCCGCGGTCGGGGAACAGTCGCTGCTGGCGGGTGTTCGCGCTCTTGAGTATCTCCCTGGCCATCCAGTCGGCGCTGCGCACCTTGCCCACCGTCGAGCGCGCGTGTTGCGCGGGACGACCATCGCCCCCGAGTGCGTTGCGTTCGATGGGAGTATCGAGAAAGCTGGGATAGACCATCAGCAGGCCCACGCCGTCGCGGGCAATCTCTGCGCGCAGCACTTCGAACGCCTGGGTCAGGGCGCTTTTGGCGGCGCAGTAGCCGGCGCGGCCGAGCACCGGCATCCAGCCTGCCATCGAGCCAATGGCAATCACTTGACCACGGCTGGCGCGCAGCAGCGGAAGGGCGGCCAGCGTCAGCTCCAGCGGCGCGTGGTAATCCACCGCCATCACTCGGCGCAGAACCTGTGGTGCGGTGTGGATGGTCGGCGAACGATGGGTGATGCCGGCATTGTTGATGAGCAGGTCAAGGCGGCCGAAGCGTTGGCGGCAGATGTCGACAAGCTGCCCGTGAACGTCGCTGTCCGTGATGTCGCCGGCCACACCCACGACGCGCTCGTCACCCAGTTCTGCGACTCGTGCAGCCAGTCCGGCGGCATCGAGGTCCGTCAGCAGCAGTGCGTTGCCAGCCGCGTGACAGGCGCGCGCCAGTTCCCAGCCGAGGCCGCTGGCGGCGCCGGTGATCAGGACGACTCTCATTATTCGCCTCCGCGTCAGGCCAGGTTCTGGGCGGTCATGGGCTGGCTGCTGGTGGCCAGGTCCTTGCGCAGTTCTGCGGTGTGCATGGCGATGGTGGCGCGGTAGCTGTCCTTGTGGACGTAGTAGGCCATGCGTTCGAGTTCCAGGTACTGGTATCCGCCGTCCAGGCGCAGTCCGGCGCGCTCGCGCTTGAACTGTTGGAAGGATCGGGCCGACGGGCTGCCGGATTGCAACTGGCGAATGTACAGGGCCACCAGCTCGGCTTGCTCCACGCGGCCCTGCCAACCCAGGCCGGAGGCCTCGACCATGCCCATCATGAACAGGTCGTCGTACTCGGGGTGGAAGATGTTCAGGTAGAGCTGCGGCGCACCGGCGCGCTCAGGCCAGTTCAGCTCGGCGCGCTCGATGAAGGGGTAATCCAGCTTGTAGCCGGTGGCTTGCAGGATCAGGTCGTACTCGGCTTGGCGACCGTCGCTGAAGGTCACGCTGCGGCCGTCGATTCGGGAAATGTCCGGGCGCGCCTTGATATCGCCATGGCCCAGGTGGTGGAGCACCAGGGAGTTCATGACTGGGTGGGATTCGTAGAGCCGGTAGTCGGGGTCGGGCAGACCGTACTGTGACGGCTTGCCAACCAGCGCGCGGACGAGCAGTCCATCGACCAGTTGCTTGAGCCGGCGGGGGAGCTTCACGGCGCCGCCGAACGTATCGGTCGGGCGGCCCAAGATGAACTTGGGCAGGAAGTAGTAGCCGCGGCGCACCGAGAGGTCGACCGAGGTTGCGCGGTGCACGGCATCGACCGCGATGTCGCAGGCGGAGTTTCCGCAACCCACCAGCAACACGCGCTTGCCGTCGAAAATCGCCGGCGAGCGGTAATCCGCCGAGTGCAGCAGTTCGCCGTCGAACTGGCCGGGCAGGGCGGGGCGATTGGGTGTGTGCAAGGTGCCGTTGGCGATCAGCACTCCGTCGAAATGATCTTCACGGCGCTGGCCATCCGTTTCGCTGACCAGTTTCCAGCCCTGTTCCTGGCGTTCCAGGCGAAGCACGCGGGTGTTGAAACGGAAATGCTTGTAGAGGTCAAAGTTTTTCGCGTAATCACGGAAGTAGCGGCGCATCTCGCTGTGGTGCGGATAGGGCGCCACCTCGGCATCCATTGGGAACTCGGTGAACTCGGTGGTGCGCTTGGAGGAGATCAGGTGCGCCGAGTCGTACATGGTGCTGTGGGGGTTGTCGATGTCCCAGAGGCCGCCGACATCGCCGTTCAGTTCGAAGCCAATGAAGGGAATGCCGTGTTTCTGTAACTGGCGGGCGCTGCACAGGCCCATTGGGCCCGCGCCGATGATGGCGTACATGCTGGGTTCGACCTCTGCGCTGTTATTCTTGTGCGGTTTTCGCCCTTGGGGCGTGCGGTTCGGATTATGCCGGGAGCACCTGCTCCGGCTTCAATGGCAATAGGCGCCGGTGTTGCGCCGGGTTGGTGCGAATTGTCAGCGCCGGCCTTGAAGGAGTGATGACTTGATGTCCGAGGAGCGCCTGCTCGCGGAAGTGCATGATGAATTCGGCGTGATCCGCGTCTACGAAGTCGGCCCTTATCGCATCCTCGAATTCGGCGAAGCGGTGGAGCAGAGCTGCGTGTTCACGGCCGATCCGGCCTGGCTGGAGTACGACTACACCCGCGCCATGCTGCTGGGCGCACTCTGTCATTCGGCACCGGAAAACGCATTGTTCCTCGGCCTTGGGGCCGGGACGCTGACTCAGGCCTGCCTGAAGTTCCTGTCGCTGGAAGATGTGGAAGTGATCGAGCTGCGCGCGGATGTGCCAAGGCTGGCCATGGAGTATCTCGGCCTGACCGACGATCCCCGCCTTTACGTGCGTATTGGTGACGCCCTTGAATTGCTCGACAGCGCGGAGCCGGCGGACCTGATCTTCGTCGATCTCTACACCGACCACGGACCGGGCGTTGGCCACCTGGCGTGGAACTTCCTCGGCGCCTGTCAGAAACGCCTCAGCCCCGGCGGCTGGCTGGTGATCAACCAATGGGCGGCGGAGGACGGCAAACCCCTGGGTGCCGCTCTGCTGCGCGGGCTTTTTCATCGCCACTACTGGGAGTGCCCGGTGAAGGAAGGCAATGTGGTGCTGTTCGTGCCAGCCGACCTGGATCAGGTGCTGGATCGTGACGCGCTCCAGGCGAAAGCCGAGGCTTTGGCGCCGAGCCTGGGGTACTCACTGCAATCGCTGCTGGATGTGGTGAGGCCGGCGAGTTGAAACCTCGGGTGGATGGGGTGATGAGGTAGGAGCGAGCTTGCTCGCGAACAGCCCAGGCACGATCCTTCGCGAGCAAGCTCGCTCCTGCAGAATGTTGGTTATTTCCCCTTGAATTTCCCCTCCCGCTTTTCCAGCATCGCGCGCAGGCCTTCCTTGGCATCCTCGGTGGCCAGGAGTTGTTGTGCCGTGGCCTGAAGAGCGGCGGCCGCTAATTTCTCGCCGTCATCCAGAGTCTGGTGCGCCGACGCCAGGGTGGCACGGATGCCTAGTGGCGCCTGGGCCGCCACGCGCTCGGCGAGCCAGATGGCGCGAGGCAGCAGGTCTTCGCTGGCGAGAACTTCCTGCACAAGGCCCAGGCGATAGGCTTCGTGGGCGTCGAACTCGTCGCCGGTGAGCAGCCAGCGCATGGCGTTGCCCCAGCCAGCTATCTGGTGCAGTCGCAAGGTGGCGCCGGCGAAGGGAAAGATGCCGCGCTGTACTTCCATCTGGGCGAAGCGAGTGTTGCTGGCGCAGAGATTGATGTCGGCCGCCAGCATCAGTTCGATGCCGATGGTGTAGCAGTAGCCTTGCACCGCGACCATCAGTGGCTTGGTCAGGCGTGGGCCACCGAAGGTGCCCCAGGGGTCGATGGCGCCTGTCGGTAGCTGCCAGCCCTGCCTGAAGGTGTCACCGACACTGGCCAAGTCCAGCCCGGCGGTGAAATGCTCGCCATGGGCGAATACCAGCGCGCAGCGAGCATCGTCGTCCCGTTCGTACTCGCCCAGGGCCAGTACCAGATCATCCAGCATCGCCTGGTCGAAGGCATTGCGCTTGGGCGTGCGGTCAAGGCCGATCAGCATGATGTGGCCGCGCTTCTCACGACTGACGCGGCCGGCGGAACTGGTGGACATGGATGGCTTTCCTTTGTGGGAGTGGAAACTGGGCAGGTGGGATATAGACCCGCGTAAAGGGCTTGTCCATTGGCCCGAACCGTCTGGCGGAGCAGTTGCGGAGGTGTAGAAAAATCTGCACGCTGGCGAGATATTTCCTGTATGATGCGCGCCGGCCAACTGACGGCCCCGTTCAAGTACTGCGTTTTTTTCCGAGGCACTTTGCCTTCGGCTGCAAGTCCGCGCAGCGGACTACCCTTGACGATTCATCCATTCCCAATAAAGCGATCACGCAAATTCTCTACCAGGCTGCCAGGGTGACCCACAAGGTCCTTCACGGCATGTGCAGCCATGGAACAAGGGTCTTTGCGGATGCACACGAGGCAGACCCATGACCCAGGAAATCGGCACTTTCGCCGCGCTCGGCATTCATCCCAACGTACTAGCTGCTATTGCCGCGGTTGGCTATGAAGAGCCGTCCCCCATCCAGGCCCAATCGATTCCGGTAATCCTTGCCGGTCACGACATGATTGGCCAGGCCCAGACCGGTACCGGCAAGACTGCAGCCTTCGCGCTGCCGATCCTGTCGCGCATCGATCCGGCCAAACGAGAGCCGCAGGCGCTGATCCTGGCACCGACCCGCGAGCTCGCACTGCAAGTTGCCACCGCTTTCGAAACCTACGCCAAGCAGATGCCAGGCCTGAACGTGGTCGCCGTATACGGCGGCGCGCCCATGGGGCCGCAACTCAAGGCCCTGCGCCAGGGTGCCCAGGTAATCGTGGCTACCCCCGGCCGTCTGTGCGACCACCTGCGTCGCGATGACAAGATGCTCGCCACCGTGCAGCAACTGGTGCTGGACGAAGCGGATGAAATGCTCAAGCTCGGCTTCATGGACGACCTCGAAGTAATCTTCGAAGCACTCCCGGAAAGCCGCCAGAGCGTGCTGTTCTCCGCGACCCTGCCGCCGTCGATCCGTTCCATCGCCGAGCGTCACCTGCAGAACCCGCAACACGTCAAGATCGCCGCCAAGACCCAGACCGTGGCGCGCATCGAGCAGGCTCACCTGATGGTCCACGCGGACCAGAAGACCGCAGCCGTCCTGCGTCTGCTGGAAGTCGAGGAGTTCGACGCGCTTATCGCCTTCGTGCGTACCAAGCAGGCCACCCTGGACCTGGCCAGCGCGCTGGAAGCCAAGGGCTACAAAGCCGCCGCGCTGAACGGTGACATCGCTCAGAACCAGCGTGAGCGGGTGATCGAGTCGCTGAAGGATGGCCGTCTGGACATCGTGGTCGCCACCGACGTTGCCGCTCGCGGTATCGACGTGCCGCGCATCACCCACGTGTTCAACGTGGACATGCCCTACGATCCGGAATCCTACGTGCACCGTATCGGCCGTACCGGCCGAGCCGGCCGTGACGGTCGCGCGCTGCTGCTGGTGACCCCGCGCGAGCGCCGCATGCTGCAAGTGATCGAGCGTGTGACTGGCCAGAAGGTCGCTGAAGTGCGCCTGCCCAACGCCCAACAGGTTCTGGACGCGCGCATCAAGAAGCTCACCACCAGCCTCAATCCGCTTGTGGCCGATGCTGAAGCCAGCCACGGCGAGCTGCTTGATCGCCTGATCGCCGATATCGGTTGCAGCCCGCGAGCCCTGGCCTCGGCGCTGCTGCGCAAGGCCACCAATGGCCAGGCGCTCAACCTTGCCGACGTCGAGCGTGAGCAACCTCTGGTGCCGAGCTCCCAGCCGCGTGAGCGTCGCGAGCGTGACGGTGGCGAGCGTAGTGAGCGTGGTGAGTACCGCGAGCGCCGTGCGCCCATGCCGCTGGCCGAAGGCCGTGTGCGTTGCCGTACCGCCCTGGGTACTCGCGACGGCATCGCCGCGAAGAACCTGCTGGGTGCCATCCTCAATGAGGGCGGCATTGCCCGCGACGCCATCGGTCGCATTCAGATCCGCGAAACCTTCAGTCTGATCGAACTGCCGGAAGAAGGCCTCGATCGCCTTCTGGGCAAGCTGAAGGACACGCGAGTCGCCGGCAAGCAGCTGAAGCTGCGTCGCTATCGCGAAGATTGATTCGCATAGCCGTAAACAGGAAAGCCCCGCATTAGCGGGGCTTTTTTGTGTCCGTTGTTGAGTTATCGATTCTATTTAGGGGCGAATTCATTCGCCCCTAAACAGAGCATCGCCGTTCAGTCGAACCGATAGATATCCATCCCTAGGGCTCCCAGCGTGAAGCCGCTGTGCACCAGGCCGAAGCGGTCGCCAGCGCCTCGGGCGAAATAGAGCGGCAGCAGGTGCTCGTCCCGTGGGTGGTTGCGTGCGGCATGGGGCGCCAGTCTACGGTAGTCATGCAAGGCTGCTTCATCGTCGGCTGCGAGGTGCGCCACCATCCAGTCGCGGAATTCCTTTGCCCAGGGCTTGATAGCTTCGGGGCCTGCATGCCAGTCCAGTTCGCCCAGGTTGTGGGTGATGCTGCCAGAGCCAATCAGCAGGATTCCGCGTTGGCGCAGGTCTGCCAGTGCATGGCCGACGCGAGTCTGAAAGGCAGGGCCAAGACGGCTCGGCAATGACAGCTGGACCACCGGAATAGCGGCATCCGGATACATCAACGACAGTGGGACCCAGGTGCCATGGTCGAAGGGGCGTTCCGCGTCGATGCCAGCAGGGAGAGCGGCCTCGGTCAGCAGGCCGGCGATTTCTTCGGCCAGCTCGGGCGCTCCGGGCGCTGGGTATTGCACGGCGTAGAGCGGCGGTGGAAAGCCGTAGAAGTCGTGCCAGGTTTCCGGGTGCGCAGCGCCGCTCAACAGCAGCTGATTGCTTTCCCAGTGGGCGGAAACCACCAGGATCGCCTTGGGGCGGGGCAGCGCGTCAGCCAGGGCTTTGAGTGCAGGGCCGCTTTCGCCGGGCTCCAGGGCGAGCATGGGGGAGCCGTGGGAGATGTAGAGGCTGGGTAGCATTTCGGAATTCCTCCGGTAGGATTCCGGCATCATCCGGGCTGGATATATCGATATCCAGCATAAATATTTGAGCGATTTGATCGAATTGATGGAGGTTTCATGGACGAGCAGTTCTGGCAGTCGCGCTGGGCGCAGAATCAGATCGGTTTCCACCTGCGCGAGATCAATCCCTATCTCGAGCGCTACTGGCCGAAGCTGGGTCTGGCGCAGGGTTGCCAGGTGCTGGTGCCGCTTTGTGGTAAGACCCTGGACCTGGTCTGGCTGGCAGGGCAGGGCCACAAAGTGCTGGGTGTCGAGCTGGCCGAGCGTGCGGTGGAGGATTTCTTTACCGAGCAGGGGCTGACCCCCGATGTATCGCAACAGGGCGCGCTGCGCCGCTATAGCATGGGTGACATCGAGATTCTCCAGGGTGACTTCTTCGCCGTCACCGCTGCTGATGTCGCCGATTGTCAGGCACTCTACGATCGCGCTGCGCTGATTGCGCTGCCGCCCTCGATGCGTGATGACTATATGGCGCACCTGCATCGCATCCTGCCCGCGCGCTGTGACGGACTGATGGTGACGCTGGACTACGAGCAGGCGCGCCTCGAGGGTCCGCCGTTCTCGGTGCCCGAATCCGAAGTGCGCAGGCATCTGGCGGCGAGCTGGGAGGTGGAGATGCTGGAGCGCAACGACGTGCTGGAGAAGAACTGGAAGTTCGCCTCTCGCGGGCTTGATAGCCTGCATGAACCGGTGTTCCGTCTGAGACGCAGATAACCTTTCGCTGCGTGTTCACGTTGGGGCACGAAATGCTGGCCTTCGCTAAGCCCAGCCACAACCTTCGGTTCGGAGCCAGCCCGCAGGCAAAAAAAGGGCGGCCAATTGGCCGCCCAAGTCAGTGTGATTCGTTTCAGCCGCGGCGGCGCAGGGCCTCGATGCGGTCTTCCAGCGGCGGGTGGCTCATCAGCAGGCCGGCGAGGCCATGCTTCAGGCCGCCGTTGATGCCGAAGGCAGTCAGGCTGTCAGGCATTTGTACCGGCACGCCTTGCTCGGCGCGCAGGCGCTGCAGGGCTCCGATCATCGCGTTGGTGCCGGCCAGGTTGGCGCCGGCTTCATCGGCGCGGAATTCGCGGCGGCGCGAGAACCACATGACGATGATGCTGGCGAGGATGCCCAGGACCAGTTCAGCGAAGATGGTGGCGATGAAGTAGCCGATGCCCGGACCTTCCTCGTTCTTCAGGATCACCTTGTCGACGAAGTTGCCGAAGATGCGCGCGAAGAACATCACGAAGGTGTTCACCACTCCTTGGATCAGTGCCAGGGTGACCATGTCGCCATTGGCGACGTGACCGATCTCGTGGGCCAGCACGGCCTTCACTTCGTCGGGGGAGAATCGCTCCAGCAGGCCTTGGCTCACGGCCACCAGCGCGTCGTTCTTGTTCCAGCCGGTGGCGAACGCGTTCGCTTCGTATGCGGGGAATATGCCGACTTCCGGCATCTTGATGCCGGCTTCGCGGGACAGTTGTTCGACGGTCTGCAGCAGCCACTGTTCGTGGCGAGTGCGCGGCTGGGTGATGATTTCAGTGCCGGTGCTCATTTTCGCCATCCACTTGGAGATGAACAGCGAAACCAGCGAGCCGGCGAAACCGAACACGGCGCAGAAGACCAGCAGGCTGCCGTAGTTCTGGCCGGTGAAACGGTCTACGCCCAGCAGTTTCAGCGTGATGCTGGCAATCACCAGGACTGCAAGGTTTGTGGCCAGGAACAACAGAATGCGCATCATGATTGGAACAATCTCCTCACGGCGGAAAGCGGTTTGGTATGCGGGGTATATAAGGGGCGGCCCTGGCGTATTCAACCGGGGACTATTTCAAACTATGTCGCCTGAAGCCTTCGCACTGCTATCGAAGATTAGCCGAGTCAGGTGCACGAGGCGTTCGCTGTCGGAACTGCGGAGTGCCTCGCGCAATTGCTGCGCAAGGCTGGCACGGACCCGCAGGATGCTGATCGGCAGGTTTTCCGCATTGTCCAGCGCGTCGGGCAGGGCGCGGGAGAGCCGAAGAAAGCCTTTCTCGGTGAGCACCGCCTGGTCCAGCGCTTCGAAGTGAATGGTGCTGTCGAAGCGCAGGTAACCCTCATCCGCGAGCCAGAGGAGGGCGCCCAGGCAGCTTTCGTGGCGCTTGCTGGGCAGGCCGAATTCATCCGGCTCGGATGGGCCGATCAGGTCTTCCACATAGAGCGCGACCCGCCTTGGAAAGGCCTGATACAGCTGTAGCAGGCCGGTGGCGCAGTCCTTGTAGAAGTCGTCGATCTGCAAGTCCATGGGACGTTACTGACGGTAGGACTTGAGGAAGCTGCCGATACGGCCGATCGCCTGCTCCAGGTCGTCGACGCGGGGCAGGGTGACCACGCGGAAGTGGTCGGGCCACGGCCAGTTGAAGGCAGTGCCCTGGACGATCAGCAGCTTCTCGGAGAGCAGCAGGTCGAGAACGAACTTCTCGTCGTTGTGGATCGGGCAGACCTTGGGGTCGATCTTCGGGAAGGCGTAGAGCGCGCCCATGGGTTTCACGCAGCTGACACCGGGGATGTCATTGAGCAGCTCCCAGGCACGGTTGCGCTGTTCCAGCAGGCGGCCGTTAGGCAAAACCAGGTCATTGATGCTCTGGTAGCCGCCGAGTGCGGTCTGGATCGCGTGCTGGCTCGGCACATTGGCGCACAGGCGCATGTTGGCGAGGATGTCGATTCCTTCGATGTAGCTCTGGGCTTTCTGCTTCGGGCCAGAGATGGCCACCCAGCCAGAACGGAAGCCGGCCACGCGGTAGGACTTGGACAGGCCGTTGAAGGTCAGGCAGAGCACGTCCGGCGCCAGGGAGGCGGTGGAGATATGAACCGCTTCGTCGTAGAGGATCTTGTCGTAGATCTCGTCGGAGAAGACCACCAGGTTGTGCTGGCGCGCCAGTTCCACCATGCCCTCGAGGACTTCCTTCGAATACACGGCGCCAGTGGGGTTGTTCGGGTTGATGATCACCATGGCCTTGGTGTTCGGGGTGATCTTGGCCTTGATGTCATCCAGGTCCGGCCACCAGTTGGCCTGCTCGTCGCACAGGTAATGCACCGGCTTGCCACCGGCGAGGCTCACCGAGGCAGTCCAGAGCGGATAGTCGGGCGCCGGGATCAGGACCTCGTCACCGTTGTTCAGCAGTGCCTGCATACACATCACAATCAGCTCGGACACGCCATTGCCGAGGTAGATGTCCTCGATGCCGATGCCTTCCACCTGCTTCTGCTGGTAGTACTGCATCACGGCCTTGCGCGCACTGAACAGGCCCTTGGAGTCGCTGTAGCCCTGGGCGGTCGGCAGGTTGCGGATCACGTCCTGGAGGATTTCCTCCGGGGCTTCGAAACCGAACGGCGCCGGGTTGCCGATGTTCAGCTTGAGGATGCGGTGGCCTTCCTCTTCCAGGCGTTTGGCGTGCTTGAGCACCGGTCCGCGAATGTCGTAGCAGACGTTGGCGAGCTTGTTCGATTTGCTGACCTGCATGATGCGTAACTGTCCCGAGGTGAAAAGAGTCGCGCGAGGCGACGGGGATCGATGCGCCTTGGCAGCCTGTAACGCCGCTGCCAGACTGGCGTCTGATGAATCGCGCATGATACGTGCGGCCCGTTGACCCGAAAAGGTCGGGACCGGGCTTTTTTAACACTGCCGAGGACTGTCATGGACAAGCTTGAGAAACCCCTGGAAAGCTGGCGCGAGGAGCTTTCCGAAACCCAGTTCCACGTTTGCCGCCTGGGTGGCACCGAGCGTGCATTCACTGGCGAGTACTACGCCACCAAGACCCCGGGCATCTATCACTGCTCCTGCTGCGGCGAGGCGCTGTTCGACTCCGATGCGAAGTACGACTCCGGAAGCGGTTGGCCGAGTTACTTCCAGCCGGTGAGCAAGGACGTCATCACCGAGCGCGAGGATTTCAGCCACGGCATGCATCGCATCGAAGTGCGCTGTGCCCGCTGCGATTCCCATCTGGGACACGTCTTTCCCGATGGTCCGCGACCCACTGGCATGCGTTACTGCATCAATTCGGTGTCGCTGAAGCTCGAGCCACGCTGAGCGCTCATCTGGAAAGGCTCGCCATCTAGCGGGCCTTTTCATAGCAAAAATAAATTGCACGCAATTTAATTGAGAGCTACTTTTTGCTGGATTTCTTCCTGAGCAGGTTCCAACCATGAGCGACAAGATTCTCGATATCCCCGTTACCACCATCAAAGGCGAGCAGAAGACCCTTTCGGACTTCGGCGGCAAGGCGCTGCTGGTGGTCAATACCGCAAGCAAGTGCGGCTTCACCCCGCAATACAAAGGCCTGGAAAACCTCTGGCAGCAGTACAAGGACAGGGGGCTGGTAGTGCTGGGCTTCCCCTGCAACCAGTTCGGTAAGCAGGAGCCGGGTGACGAAGGCGCCATCAGTGAGTTCTGCGAGCTGAACTTCGGCGTCAGCTTCCCGCTGTTCAAGAAGATCGACGTGAACGGCTCGAATGCCCACCCGCTCTATGTGCAACTGAAGAAGCGTGCGCCTGGCCTACTGGGTAGCCAGGGCATCAAATGGAACTTCACCAAGTTCCTGATCAGCCAGGATGGCCAACTGATCAAGCGCTTCGCGCCGACCACCAAGCCGGAAGAGATCAGCACCGAGATCGAAGCCCTGCTGAAATGAACGCACCATCGATCGAGCCCGAGCTCCTGCTGGACAACCAGCTGTGCTTCAAACTCTACGCAGCGTCCCGTGCGGTGATCCGCGGATACCGGCCGCTGCTGGAGTCCCTTGGCCTGACCTACCCGCAGTACCTGGCCATGCTAGTGCTTTGGGAGTGGCACGCACGTCCGCCCGAGCAGCCCACGGTCAAGGCTCTTGGCGAGCGTTTGTTGCTGGATTCGGGCACCCTCACGCCGTTGCTCAAGCGCCTGGAGCAGCTCGGTCTCGTGCGTCGTCGTCGTGCGGCTCATGACGAACGTGAAGTGCACCTGGCGTTGACGGAGGAGGGGATTGCCTTGCGGGAGAAGGTGATGCCCCTGCGCGATGAGCTGATCTGCTCCAGTGGTCTGGATCTCAATGAGATGGCGGAATTGCGTGCGCGTCTCGGCGAGTTGCTGGGTCAGCTCATGGGGTTGCCTGGGTAGCCGGCAACCACGTGTCGAGCAGGGCAACCAGCTCTTCGCGGCGGAAGGGCTTGGCCAGATAGTCGTCCATGCCGGCGGCGCGGCAGCGTTCGCGCTCGTCCGGCAGGGCGTTGGCGGTCAGGGCTATGATCGGCAGGTCGTGCCAGCGCCCGCTCTGGCGAATACGCCGGGTGGCTTCGTAGCCATCCATCACCGGCATGTTGCAGTCCATTAGTACCAGGTCGACGGTCGTTTGCTCCAGGCGGCTCAGTGCCTCGGCTCCGTGGCCCGCCAGCAATACCTCGCAGCCCAGTTTGGCCAGCATGCCCTTGGCCACGAGCTGGTTCACCGCGTTGTCTTCCACCAGCAGAACGCGTGCATGGCGAAGCTGCGGCTCTTCCGCTTGTGCGGCAATGGCCGGCGCATCCTCCGGGAGTTTCAGCAGTACCCGTTGCAGCGCCTGGTGCAACGCCGCGCGTGACAAGGGACGCGCCAGTTGATGCAGCGGCGTCAGGGTCGCGGCCCGCGGCGGTGGCAGGAAACTGCCGTAGCCGGTTACCAGCAGGATCGGAATCTGCGCGCTACGGCGTACATGCTCCAGGCAATCTGGGTCGTCGCTGATCAGCAGGTCCGCCTGCACGTCTGCAAGGTCGGCATCTCTGTCGCGCCGCTCGAACTTCAGGCCCCAGAGCGGGAGCCAGATGCCCAGCAATTCCGCCAGGCCGCTCTTCGCGCCGCACAGGGCGACGACTTTGCCTTGCATGGGCGAGCGTGGCTCAGCCGGGCTGTGCTCCACCAGCGGCAGCTCGGCACTGAACATGCTACCCACGCCTTCTTGTGATTTGACGTCCAGTTGCCCTTGCATGGCTTCGCAGAGATGGCGGGTCAGCGCCAGGCCCAGGCCCGTGCCGCCGAATTGCCGGGTAATGCCGGCGCTACCTTGTGAAAAGGGCTGGAACAGCTTGGGCAGGGCTTCGGCGGAGATGCCGATGCCCGTGTCGCGCACGGTGATCAGAACGCCGCCGGGACTGGGGGCGGCGCGCAGGTCGACGCGGCCGAATCGGGTGAACTTGAGGGCGTTGGACAGAAGGTTGCTGATCACCTGGCGCACCCTTGTTGGGTCGCCGACCACCAGTGATGGGAGCTTCGGATCGATCAGACAGGTGAGTTCGACGCCGGGGGCAGTGTTCTGCGACAGGAGGTTGGCGGTGTCTTCCAGCAGCGTGCCCAGGTCGAAGGGAATCTGTTCCAGCTCCAGTTGGCCGGCTTCGAACTTGGAGAGGTCGAGGATGTCGTTGAGCAGTTCCACCAGCACGCTGCCGGAATCGTGGGCAATTTGTAGCTGGCGGCGTTGCTCGTTGTTCAGCGGACCGTCGAGGGCCAGGTCGAGCATGCCCAGCAGGCCATTGAGCGGAGTGCGGATCTCGTGGCTCATGTTGGCGAGGAAGGCGGCGCGGGCCTTGGCCATTTCCAGCGCGGTGCTGCGCGCCACCTCGAGCTCCTGGTTGTAGCGGCTGAGGCGGCTGTTGGCAGCCTTCAGCTCGGCGGTGCGTGCCGAGACGATGTCTTCCAGTTCGGCCAGGTACTGGTTCAGGCGCTGGTCCGCATCGCGCCGCTGCTGCATCTCGGTCGCCAGGCTGGCCAACTGGCGGTTGATGACTTCCACGAGCACGCCGATCTCGTCGTGCTCGTGGCCGGGCGGGTAGGGCAGCTTGGCGTCCGGCGAGGCGCGCGGGTCGCGCTCGCTGAGCCCGCGAATCAGCTCCACCAGGGGCTTGGTCAGCATGCTGTAGAAGAGCACCAGGAGGATCAGCGACAGCAGCAAGCTGCGCACGAAGCCGCTCAGCAAGGTGATCATGGCGCGGCGCAGGAAGTGGTTGCCGAAGGCGAAGGTGTCCACTTCCAGACGGAGCACGCCCAGGGTCTCATTGGGCGCGTGGACGATGTAGAGGGGGTCCTCGAACTCGCGACGTTCGCCGAACAGGTAGTCACTGAAAATGCGGAAATCGCTTTCGGCTCGTGGCCGGCCCACGCTGGCGAGCATCGCCCCGTTGTTGTCGACGATCTCGGCGCGGATCACCGCGGGCGAGCGCAGCAGGCCGAGCACCAGTTCCTGGGCCAGTTCGGCGTCGATGTTGTAGGCGATGCGCGCGGCGGGGCTGTGGGCGATTTCGAGCAGGGCTTTGATCTCGCGATCGATCGACTCGTTCTCGTTGAAGTAGTCGCTGGCGACCTGAACGATGCTGAGAACGGTACCCAGTAGGAACGCCACCAGCACCGTCAGGCTGGCCTGCTTGAACGACAGCCGTTGTGTCAGCGGAATATCCATGGGACGTGGGATTTGGCCTTGTTCCGAGGGCTTGCCAAGCATAGCCTATCCGGTCTGCCGGCAGCGCCTGAGGACTGCGGCTGAACAAGGAGTTGAACGTGGATTCCCGTCTGTTTGAGATTCTCGAGCGTGCCGATGCGGTACTGGCCCGCCTCGAACCCCTTTTACCGGTGCCTCGCCCGGTGATCGACTGGCAGAAGAGCCTGGCTGCGCGCTGGCATCGCGATGGTCGCAGTGGCTACCTGCAGCCGCTGGACGTGAGCCTGGACCTGTCTCTTGCCGACCTGATCGGTATCGACAAGCAGCGCGAGCAACTGGCCGGTAACACCCGTCAGTTCGTCGATGGCTTGCCGGCCAACCACGCGCTGCTGTGGGGCGCCCGCGGAACCGGAAAATCCTCGCTAGTGCGCGCATTGCTGGCCGAGCACGCCGGTGCCGGCCTCCGTCTGATCGAGATCGAACGTGACCACCTGGCTGACCTGCCCCGTGTGGTGGAACAGCTGGCCAACCTGCCGCAGCGCTTTGTGCTGTTCTGCGACGACCTGTCCTTCGAGGCGGGCGAGGGCGATTATCGCGTGCTGAAGAGCGTGCTGGACGGCTCCCTGGAGCGTGCCCCGGACAACGTACTGCTCTACGCCACGTCCAACCGTCGTCACCTGGTGCCGGAGAAGCAAAGCGACAATGAACATTGGCAGATGGTCGATGGCGAGTTGCATCCCAACGAGGCGGTCGAGGACAAGATTGCACTGTCAGACCGTTTTGGCCTCTGGTTGTCCTTCTATCCCTTTACCCAGGACCACTTCCTCGCCGTAGTCCGTCACTGGATCGACGTGCTGGCCGAACCCGCGGCCCTGGAGTGGGAATGGAGCGAGGAACTGGAAAAACTGGCGATTCGCTGGGCCCTTGGGCGCGGCAATCGTAACGGCCGCTGCGCCTATCAATTCGCCCGCCACTGGGTTGGGCTTGCTTTGCTGGAGTCTTCCAAATGATCGATCTGCAACAGGCCGGAAGCGGCCTTTCCGGCTATGCGCTGCTGGCCGCACAGCTGGAGTCTCTGTTGGCTGACGAGCGTGATTTCATCGCCAACAGCTCGCAGTTCTCCGCATTTCTCTTCAATGAACTGCCGGACCTGAACTGGGCGGGCTTCTACCTCAATCGTAATGAAGAGCTGGTGCTCGGCCCGTTCCAGGGCAAGGTCGCCTGTGTTCGCATTCCCTTCGGCAAGGGCGTGTGCGGCGCGGCGGCGCGTACTCGGGAAACCCAGCGGGTAGAGGATGTACACGCCTTCCCGGGGCACATTGCTTGCGACAGCGCATCCAACAGCGAGCTGGTGATTCCGCTGGTCAAGGATGGCCGCCTGATTGGCGTGCTCGATCTGGATAGCCCGAACCTGGCGCGTTTCAAGGAAGAAGACCAGGCCGGTATCGAGCAGTTGGCAGCGATTTTCCTGCGCCTGACTGATTGCTGATTGCCGTGCAATGAAAAAGCCCGGACGTGTCCGGGCTTTTTTTCGGCTTGTCGTGCTCGTGATATCAGGCGCGACCAGCAAGCTTGGCGAGGATCTTCTGTTCGCCCGGCAATACCGCTTGGACCGATTCGCGCGCGGCAAGGCGCTCATAGTGCGCCGCCAGACGCGGCCAGCGTTCGGCTTCCAGGCGTTCGCCGCCGTGCTCCATGTTGATCAATTGGGTGGCGAAGGCGAGGTCGGCCATGGTCAGCTGCTCGCCAACGAAGTATTCGGCGTCGCCCAGGGACCTTTCCAGGTAGTCGAAGTGGGGCGGCAGCTTGTCGACGAGTGCGGCTTGCACCGTGGCCTCGTCACAGGATTGGCCCATCGACGGTTTCAGCGTGCGATTGCGGAACACACCGAAGGTGGCCAGGGGCGCCAGTTCATAGTCGGAATATTTTTCCAGCCAGCGCACCCGGGCGCGTTCTTCGGCGTCACGGCCATATAGAGGTGCAAGGCCGGGGTGCTTCTCTTCCAGGTATTGGCAGATCACGCTGGAGTCGGCCAGGGTGGTGTCGCCGTCACGCAGCGCGGGAATTCGGCCCAGCGGACTCAGTTCGCGGAACCAGCTTGGCTGGCTGAACGGCGAGACTACCTCCAACTGGTAATCCAGGCCTTTCTCCAACAGATAAAGGCGAACCTTGCGCACGAAGGGGGACAGCGGGGCGCCGTAAAGGGTCAGGCTCATCGGGAGGTCCTCGTCTGAGCGAATCAGTCGTAGATGTTCTTCTTCTTCCAGGTGTCTTCGTCATCCAGTGACTTCAGACCTTCGGTGAGTTCGCTCGGTTCGTCGGCGCTGGGTTGGGCGTTCTCCAGTACAAGGGCGTTGGCTCGGGCGAGCTGCGCCTTCATCTGTTGCAGGCGATCCTGGTAACGGGCGGGGTCTGGCTGCTTCTGCAGGTACTGGACGCCTCGCTCGAAGGCGAGACGAGCCTGGCGCGGCTGGTTTTCCTGCAGGGCCTGGAGGCCTAGGTTGGTGAAGAACTCCACGTGCAGCTGCACGAGCATGTCGCGGATATCCCGGACCCGGCTCTTGGCTTCGTTGGCGGGCAGTTGGCCATCCTGGGCGGCACGGGTGATCTGGCCGTGGAGGCTTTCCAGCTGGAAACGGATTTCCTTGGCCTTGGCTTCGGTGAGGATCTTTTGCGGCGGATTGTTCACCGGGATGGACTCGCCCTGGCTGACCAGCGCGCGAAGCTGCTCCAAGCGCGTCTTGAGGGCGTTGTCGCCCTTGTCCACTTGCAGCAGGCGCTCGCTGAGCTGTAACTGCAGGCGAGTCAGCAGCAGTTTGAGGTCAGGGGAGACCATCTGGCCGGGGAGAGTTTCGGAAAGGTCTGCGCAGCGGCGGATACGGTCGCTGAGGTCGGCTTTCAGGCGGGCCTTCTCCAGCTTGCTGTTTTCCACCATATGGTTCACGTAGCCAATTACGATGAGGATGACGATACCGACAACGATCAACAGGGTGATCACGAGTGGCGACATCTGCAGGGCTCCGATGTTCTTGTAAGGTGCGGCTGAGTGTAGAGGCTTGCCTCCGGCGCTCATAGAGGCGGATCAAATTTTGAGCAGAAGTCTTTGATTTTAAAAAGTTTTTGATAGGGGGTTGACGGGTGTTCATGGCCTCCATAGAATGCGCGCCACTTCGACGCGATGCCCAGGCAGCGCAGAGAAGCCGGAAGAAGCATGAAAGCTGTTGTAAGTTCCGGGCCGCGTCCCCTTCGTCTAGTGGCCTAGGACACCGCCCTTTCACGGCGGTAACAGGGGTTCGAGTCCCCTAGGGGACGCCATATTTGCGGGAATAGCTCAGTTGGTAGAGCACGACCTTGCCAAGGTCGGGGTCGCGAGTTCGAGTCT
>NZ_SSOF01000088.1:139451-234248 GCF_029873115.1 Pseudomonas sp. BN606
GTTGGTAGAGCACGACCTTGCCAAGGTCGGGGTCGCGAGTTCGAGTCTCGTTTCCCGCTCCAGATTCAAAAGCAGAGCCAATGCCCTGCTTGCCCAAGCCCGATAAGGGTTGAGGGACGCACCGAAAGGTGCAGGCTGTAAAAGTTGCATGCGGGAATAGCTCAGTTGGTAGAGCACGACCTTGCCAAGGTCGGGGTCGCGAGTTCGAGTCTCGTTTCCCGCTCCAAATTATGATCTACAGATGTCCAGTGAGGTCTGTAAGTCATTGAAAAAAGGGCCGTAAGGCCCTTTTTCGTTCCAGCGAATTCTTCTGAAATCTACCCCCTGCCAGGGCTTTTAAGTCCATTTTAAAGTCCATCTTTACGGGGGATGTGGTTTCCGGATTGTTGCTGGAGGAGCGAGGTCGGCGAGACAAGCATCTGGTCCTGACTCCTGTTCAGGAACTCGATCATGGCACTCACAGACGTCGCTGTCCGGCAGGCCCGGACTATTGGCAAAGACTATACCCTTCCTGACTTCGATGGCCTGTCGTTGGCGGTGTCTGCCACGGGCGGTAAGTCCTGGCACTTTAGATACTACTGGGCGGCCAAGCAGAAGCGGATGTCCTTGGGCACCTATCCGGAGGTCAGTCTCCGGGAAGCGCGTGCGCTGCGCGATGAGGCTCGCGCCCAGTTGGCGAAGGGGGTCAACCCCAAGATTGACCGCAAGCAGAAGCTACGGGCTGTCCGTTTGGCGACGGAGAACAACTTCCAGTCGGTGTATCTGCAGTGGCTGGCACACCGCAAGTTGGAGCTCAATGAGGGGCGGCAGAGCACGCTCTCGCAAATCCAGCGTGTCTTCGACAAGGATGTTTTGCCCGTCCTGGGCACCGTAACCATCTTCGATATTCGCCGTGCCCATCTGCTGGACGTACTTGCCAAGGTCGAGCAACGCGGGGCCTTCACAACTGCGGAGAAGGTGCGCACCTGGTTCCGGCAGTTGTTCCGCTTTGCCATGGTGAAAGTCGAAGGGTTGGAAGTTAACCCTGCGTCCGATCTGGACGTGGTTGCAGCCCCCAAGCCACCCGTTGCTCATAACCCGTTCCTGCGCTTGCATGAGTTGCCCGAGCTGTTGCACAAGATGCGCCGTTATAGAGGCAGCATCACCACGCAACTGGGGCTTCGTTTGTTGCTACTAACTGGCGTGCGCACCGGCGAATTGCGCCTGGCGACCCCGGATCAATTCGACCTGGAACGTGGTTTGTGGATCATCCCGCCGGAAGTGGTTAAGCAACTGCAGGACGGCATGCGCAAGCGTGGAAAGAGGCCGCAGGACATTCCACCCTACATCGTGCCGCTATCTGTCCAGGCAATCGAGATCGTTCGCTACTTGCTGGAGCGGGTCAATCCTGCGCAGCGCCATCTGCTGGCTCACCGTGGGGACCTAAAGAGGTGCATCAGCGAGAACACGCTGAATGCAGCGCTCAAACGCATGGGCTATGAGGGGTTGCTCACCGGTCATGGCATTCGTGGCACGCTCTCCACAGCGCTCAACGAAATTGGCTACCCCAGAATTTGGGTGGATGCCCAGCTCTCGCACGCGGACCCCAACAAGGTCAGCGCAACTTACAACCACGCCCTGTATGTGGAGCCGCGTCGGAAGATGATGCAGGACTGGGCGGATCGGCTCGATCTGCTGGAGCAGGGAGAGGCCAAGGCTGCCAGCACACACCTGACTATCCGCATTGATGGCATGCCGGTGCTGTACGAAGGTGCTGTGGATTCAATTGAGTCGGGTGCGTCTCCGATCCTGCTGCCGTCAACGGTGGGCGCGTTGGTCAAGCGCCTGTCAGCGGTGCCCATGCCGCTCGAGCCAGTTTCAGTGGCGGAGGCAGTGGTTTCGGAGGTCCAGCGCGAGCGTATGGAAATGCTCGAAACCTACGAGGCACCTCACAATTTGCCGGTGGTCCAGTTCGCCAAGCTGGCCGGCAAATCTCGGGATCAGATCAACCGCGAGATCAAGGCCGGCAAGTTGCTGACCTTGAGCATGGGCAATCGCGGCCAGCGGATTCCCGACTGGCAGCTTGATCCGCTTAAGCAAAGGCTGGTGCACGCGGTGCTGATGCGTTCGGAGGGTGTCGACTCGTGGCGACTCTATCAACTGCTGTTGCAGCCTCGGGGCTCATTGGGCGGGCGTTCGGCCATTGAGGGTGTCTCGCTTGCGAATCTCCATGAGGTAGTCCAGATGGTCAGCGGTGATCTTGCTCGGGATAGATACCCAGTAGGGGAAGTCGCGTAGTTTTCCTCTGTGTAGGGCAGCGAGATCGGTTGCTCGGAATCAGCAAGCGCGGAGATGGCTGCGATATGCCTGCTGTCGGCCCGCGACCGTTTCGCGCTCCGCCGCGCCGAAGTCTTCCGCCTCCTGGCGTAGCCGGTCCGCAAGACCGGAGATGAAGCTGACTATTTCGTCGCCCAGGCCTGGGCCGTTGGCTACAGGAGGTGTATCAGCGTTGAATGGTGCTTTTCGAGCCGGTATTGCCCAGTTCAATGCGCACGGCGTCAATGCTGGGCGCACCCCGCGTGCCAGGAGTGCGTTTCGGGCCTTCTGCACTAACGCCTTGTTGATGCCGCTACGCGCCATGGCGCTGGTCACTCCGACGATTTCGTGGTGTGACATGGAGTATGAAAGTACAGCTGTGCCAGCCCCCGGATTACGGCGATAGATCCAGACGAACTGGCTCTTGAGAAGCGGGCATTCTCAAACCTCAGCGGTGGTGGACGGGCGGAAGGGCAGTTTTTCCAGTACGCAGGCGGGCGGGACGGTGACGGAGAAGGTCGATCGCTACCGGCAGGCCGCGCGGCGCGAGAGCACCGAGCGCCGCTATCAGCAGGCACTCGCCCATTTCGAGGAAACCTGGGGTGGCTTCCTGCCCGCCAGCAGTGAGGCCATTGCCCGCTATCTGGCGGATTACGCCGAGACCCTGGCCAGCTCGACCTTGCGGGCGAATCTCGCTGCCCTGGCCAGCTCGACCTTGCGGGCGAATCTCGCTGCCCTGGCCAAGTGGCACCTCAGTCAGGGCTTTCCCGATCCGACCAAGGCGCCGCAGGTACGGGAGGTGCTGCGCGGCATCCAGGCCCTGCACCCCCGGCTGGAGCGGCAGGCAGAGCCCCTGCAATTGAGCGAGTTGACATGCTGCATCGACTGGCTAGTGGCGCAGGAACAGCTCGAACCTGGCAACCTATTGCGCTGCCGGCGCGACCGCGCCCTGATTCTGCTCGGCTTCTGGCGGGCCTTCCGCAGCGATGACCTGTGCCGGCTGCGGGTGGAATTCATTGACGCGCGTCCAGGGGAAGGCCTGGAGCTGTTGCTGCCGAGTAGCAAAGGGGACCGTGACAACCAGGGGCAAGTGTTCACGGTGCCCGCATTGAAGCGCTTGTGCCCGGTGGAGGCGTATCTCGATTGGCTGGCGGTCTCTGGGTTACAGCAAGGGCCGGTGTTTCGGGCCTTGGATCGCTGGGGGCATCTGGCCGACACCGGGCTGCATCCCTACAGCGTGTCGCGGATCCTTCGCCGGGTGTTGGTGCGCAGCGGCCTGGAGGGGAGCCGGTTCAGTAGTCACTCCCTGCGCCGCGGGTTTGCGACCTGGGCGAGTCGCAACCAGTGGAGCGCCAAGGCGCTGATGAGTTACGTCGGCTGGCGCGATGCCAAGGCCGCTTTGCGCTATGTTGAGCCGGAGATGCCGTTTGGCGAGCTGCGCCGCTAGTCGTGAATGGCCCCGTCGTCGGTTGTTTGCTCCGACTTGCTCGGTGGGCGAGGGGGCAAGCGGGACTCGCGCGGTGAGCGAGCCTGCCGACAGGAGGGCAGGTGACCGGACCTGACCCCACACGAACAGCCTCGCTAGCGCATCGGCGTCGGAGGGGCATCAAGCTTAGGCTTGGTTAACTGGGGCCGGGTGGGTGCATCGCTCGGCGAGGAGCGACCATAATGAGTGAGAGTTTTGCTGTGCAGTATTCCAAAATGCTGAAGCGCGCCACGCAAGTTCTCGGCAGTCGAAAGGCCGCCGAGCGCTGGATGGAGGCGCCGTCCTTGGGGCTCGAGGGGCGTCGTCCGATCGACATGCTCGCCAGCGCAGAGGACCTGGAAGTGCTCATGACCTTTCTCGGGCGTATCGAGTATGGGGTTTATCACTGACCCTGAGTTGTAAGGCCGCCGTTGCCGGCCTGGCGTGACCTGCTATCCCCTTTGCAAGCCCACTGTGAGGGTACCGGCATGCGTGAACGACCTGTCCCGTTGTCACCGGGGGCGTTAGCTTGCCAGGGCGTCGATCGCGTCCTGCTCGAGGCGGTGATCGCCTTGGTGCTGGAGGCTGGGCATCTGATTGCTGCGGAACTGGTGCGACCCGGGGGACCGAGAGGCGCCGGGGACAAGGCCGAGATTGATGTCGAGGTTGAGGTGATACTGCGCCAGGGACTGACTAAGCTGCTGGCCTGTGACTTTGTCGGTGAGAAACCGGTGTGCAGCTGACGGGGCATCACGATTGCTGGGTTGTGGATCCCAATGATGGCACCCGTGACTTCCTGCAAGGCCACCTGGGCTCGGCGATTTCCGTGGGCTTGCTACGAGAGTGTGTGCCGGTACTGGGCGTCGTCTTTGCCCCGCTGACGGCGCATGGCACCGATTGCATGGCATGGGCCGAGGTTGCTCCGTAATGGCGCGTTGATTGCGCCGAACATCGCGACAGGCGGACTGGCGGAAGGTGCGCAAGTCTTCGTCAGCCTCGCGGCGGGCGCCCGGCCGACCCAGAACGCCGAGCTTTGTGCGCCCGCCACCTTCCACCCTATGCCCAGCATTGCCTATCGGCTTGCGCGGGTGGCCGCGGGGGACGGGATCGCTGCAGTATCCTTGTACGCGGTGTCGACCCACGATGTGGTGGCAGGCCACGCGCTGCTGCGGGCCGGTGGCGGTGGCCTCTGGAACGAACGGGGACAGGCCTTGGGTTACGCGACAGCGGTGACATTCAATCAACCAGTCGGGTATTGCTTCGGCGGCGGGGAAATAGCCTGTCAGGAACTGATGAAGCGCCCGTGGCAGATTGTTCTCGCGGGCGGAGCATAACTGTGTGGCGGGCCTACACGCGGGCAGTCGCCCTACCCTATGTGAAAGCCAACTGCTGAGTTCTGCTGCGGGTCCGGAGCACCGATGGGCCGTATTCGGGGGAGCACGTCATCCCACCGAGCAAAGCGCCTACAGGAGTATCGTGTGCCAGATAAGCAAAGGCGTACATATATCCGGGTAGGAGGTGCTCGATGAAGATAGCTGCTATGGAACAGGCCGAATCGGTCCGTGATGTCCTGTGCGACGTCTGTGGCACTAGCACGCGTATTCAAGGGGATGGATCGCAATTTGGCACGCTTCGCGCCAGTTGGGGCTATGGCTCGGCCCATGATGGCGAACGCTATGAGGTCCATCTGTGCGAACCCTGTTTTTTCAGGACGCTTTCAGGCCTCAGCCGTGACCGCATGGTGAACTTCATGTTCAGTGAGGAGGATCAAGACCTCAGCGATTTTGGGCGCGTTGCTCGCGATGATCTGTCCAATGACGGCGGCAATTCGGTCACCTGATTTCCCTGCTGGAGCAGCATCCTGGGTCTAGCCGGCATTTCACCTGGAATTGCAGATTCAACGTCAGCGGGGCGGTGTATGAAACGCTTTACTCAGGGAGAGCATCTAGGCTAAAGCTCTAGGCATTTAGCTGTCCCGACTGCCTGAAAATTGCTACGGCAGCAGCTTGTTCACGTCATGAGCAGTGGCAGTGACTGAAGGCCGAACGGTGTCGATCTTAAGCTGTGCGGTCTCACTGGACCCAAGATCTTACTGCTGCAGCACCATACTCGACCTTCCAAGCGTTTATCGGCTCGCGCGGGTGGCCGCAGGGGATGGGATTGCAGCGGTGTCGTTGTACGCGGTGTCGCCCCACGATGTGGTGGCTGGTCACGCGCTGCTGCGGGCAGGTGGCGGCGGCCTATGGAATGAGCAGGGGCTAGAGTTGGGTTACGCCACGCCAGCGGAGTTCAATCAATCCGCTAGACATTGTTTCGGAGGGGCTGAAGCGGCTTGCTTCGGGCTGATGCAGCGTCCATGGCGGACTGTTTTACTCGACCGCCATGAATAGCCACGAAGCCGCGCCTCTTCACTGGACCCACGATTTTACTGTCGCGGCTCCATACTCGGCTTTCCAAGCATTCAGCACCTTGTTGTTACCGCCCTTCGTCTCGACCACTTCATTGGTGTGCGGATTCTTGTAGGTCTTGACGGTGCGCTCGCGACGGTGGCCCTTCTGAACCGGCAGGGGCGCGCGGGTGCGACCGGGGTCTAGGATGTTGATTACCGCCTTTAGCCCCAAGCCATATTCATCCAGAAGCGCTCGGAGTTTGGTTTCAAACTCAATTTCGCGCTTGAGCTCTGAGTCGTTTTTGAGGCTGTTCAGCGCGGTGAGTTGTTCCGCCAGTTGTGCTTCCAGGCGTTTAAATTCAGCCAGTTTGCTCATTGCGTTCTCCTTAGCGTGATGCCAATGGACGCCGCAGTTGGCCGGCAATGCCCACATATACTCTGGCGGTTGTCATTGCTCTTGATTGGCTTACAAGAATGGCTCTGTTCCAAACCATCAGTCCAAATTCTCTGCTATGTGCCTGACGAGCTTGAGTGGTTCGGCGCTGTCGATGATAGAGAACATCAGATCTCGTTTGCTGCGGGGAAGCCGTTGGGCGCAGCGTTTCGCAGTAGCCTTGATGGCTCTATCCGAACAGTGAATCTGAGCGGCGAGCAAGAGGGCAATGGTGGCGTCCAATAAAGTCAAACTGCGATGCCTTGTGTCAGTTAGTAAGCCAGTATTCGCCAACTTGTAGGTCACTTCAAGTTAGAGGATGCGCTGTTCGATGACGTCCGCCGGGGCGTTGACGTAGGCCTTGCCGGCGATGAGTTTGGCAGTGGCCTACTTGTTCTCATCGTTGGCGTTGATTATGCGGCTGGCGTCGAGCAGAGCCATTACCAGGGCCCGCGCGGTAACGGGGTTCTGCTCGACGAAGTCGCGCGAGCAACCCAGCACTTTCTCCGGATGGTCCGCCCAGATCTGCTGGGTGGTGGTGGCGGTGAAACCGATCTTGTCGAAGATCGCCGATGCACCACAGGACTTGCCGACGCAGAAGCCGTCCATGTTGCCGACGTGCAGGTAGGCGGCCATCTGCGGCGGCACGGTGATGTCTTCACATCGGCTATCGAGTTGATGCCGTGGCTGGCCAGACAGTAGTAGAGCCACATGGTGTCCTGGGCATGCGCGTCGGCCCCTGGGAAACTGAAATTCCATAGACCTACTGGCCATAGCACGTACCTCTGTGTCCCCCGTCAGGGGGGCAGACACTCATGCCGGCATGCTGGAACCTAACCCAAAGAAGCTTTCGGGCGGCGCTCTGCCAAGGACGTTCAATTCGGCATGCAGCGCCTTCTTTTGTCGCAAATTGCTCTTGGGAGAGATTCGGATGTCGCTTGATCCAGAGGTCACGGCACTGCTGAGTTTGATTGAGGAGCACCTACCTGCGCTTGGCAGTGTGCCAATCGATGTGTATCGCGGCATTAATGGCAGCTTGGTCTCCGCTATGCCCCCGGGGCCTGAGTTACATCAGGTGAAAGACATGGACTTCGCTGGACCTGGTGGCAACCTACGGCTACGCCTGTACGTGCCGCAGGCCGTTAATCCCGAACTAGTGATCTTGTATTTCCATGGTGGTGGTTGGACCGTTGGGGATCTGGACAGCCATGACGCGGCGCTACGAATGCTGGCAAAGGACACTGGAGCAGCATTGGTGTCAGTCGATTATCGATTGGCGCCGGAGCATTCTTTCCCGGCGGCTATTGACGATGCCTACGCCGCGCTGACCTGGGTAAGTGATGCCTTACCGCGCTGGTTTGGCTCCCCGCTCCCGCTGGTGGTAGGTGGTGACAGCGCGGGGGGGAATCTGTCTGCGGTGGTTTCTATTATGGCCCGCGATCGCCAGGGGCCATCGATCACTGCTCAGCTGCTTCTCTATCCCAGCACTGCCGGCTGTGAGTTTATCAATTCACCGCATCTATGTGGTGAAGAGCCACCATTTCTCAGGCTGTCGGACATCAATTGGTTCTTTGATCAATACGTGCCCGACTGTGCCACTCGCCGCGATCCTCGTTTTGCACCACTGCTCATGGACGACCTTCGTGGTCTGCCGCCAGCACTGGTATTGACTGCTCAGTACGACCTATTGACAGCGGAGGGAAAGACTTACTCGAGGCGTCTCAAGGATGCAGGTACTCCATGTGAGTTCTTGTGTTATGACGGCACGGTGCATGGGTTCTTCTCTCTGGCGCCTACTCAGCGTCAGGCTGTTCAAGCGCGTAAGGATATAGGCGCATTTCTGAATAGAGTGGTGAGGAGGGCGCCCATAAAGTCGTAAGAAACTTTTCATCTATATTTGTGGGTGAGAAGAATTGCAAGAAATTCAATTATTGCCAATGGCGTCGAGTGCGCGGCTCGCTGTGAAGTAAGTGTAGTTAAGGGCCGGCTGCATCAGATTCCGATTATAAAAACAAAACTAAAGTCGGGAGTATTGTAACTGTGAACGTTCAGAAAAGTAGTAATGATCACCTGGCCATTCCAGCGCGAATCGGCGCAAAAATATCTGTGGGTTCCAGCGTTCTGTTGCTGGCTGCTTCAGCCCACGGTATTGAGTTGGGATCAAACCCCGATTTACAAATAAAATGGGATAACACTCTTGCGTACACTATCGGTGCCCGCGTAAAGGATGCTGATAGACGCATTGCTACTAACGTCAATTTCGACGAATCTGACAACCTCTTTTCTGACGCTGGTGACGTGGTCACCAACCGAATTTCAGTTCTTAGCGAGTTCGATACCGTCTACAAGGAAAACTACGGTTTCCGAGTGAGTGCTTCTGCCTGGAAGGACTTCGCGTACGACAACTCATCCTCCACCGCCTCGGGTGATTTTATACCAGGGGTGCCTTACCGCGAACTGGCAAGCTATGACAATCGGCGATACTCCTCTTACACGAAGCGTAACTATGTGCAAGGCGCTGAAATATTGGATGCCTTCGTGTTTGGCGGTTTTGATTTGGGCGATCACCGAGTGGACCTTAAGCTCGGCCAGCTAATGCAATACTGGGGTAACTCGATTTTCCAAGGTTTTCACAGTATTTCCTATTCACAATCTCCTCTTGATCTGGGTAAGGCCTTGGCTAACCCGGGTGCTCGATTGAATGAACTGTTCCTGCCTCGGGAGCAGATCGCCGGTCAAATTCAGTTGACCCCGGACCTTAGTCTGGCGGCCCAGTATTTTTTTGGCTGGGATCACGATCGACTACCTGAAGGTGGCACCTACTTGGGCTTTGCCGACTTCTTGTTTAACGGGCCTGACAAGGCATTTTTGGGCCAGTTCGATCCCGTCACGGGAGCGCCGGTATTGGTACGGCGAAGCAGTGCCTTCGAGCCGGACGATAACAACGGGAATTTTGGCTTGGCCCTGCGCTGGTCGCCTGAGTTCCTACGGGGAACTGTTGGGGCTTACTACCGGCATTTTGATGAAACACAGCCTTGGGCTCCTTTGCTGGGAGTGGACCCATCCACCGGTGGTCTGAATTATCACTTGGCATACGCCAAGGGCGTCGACATGTTTGCGCTGAGCCTCGACAAGCAGATTGGCGATTACAGCTTCGGCTTTGAGCTGTCTCACCGCAGAAACACCGCTCTGATGTCCACGACCGGCCCGTTACCCAGCGATCTTTCTGGGAAAGAAGGTGCACGAGGCAACACAGTGCATGCAATCGCCAACGTGGCCATAGGCCTGACACCGACCCGGTTCTACGACACTGGCACTGCGCTTGTTGAGTTGAGTTGGGGTCACCTGCTGAGTGTCACTGAGAATAAGGAGCTCTATAACGGTGAAGGTACTGCTGCGTGCCGTCGCAAGTGGGACGGCTGTTCCACCGATGACGTGGTGAATTTGGCGTTCCAATTTGAACCACAATGGCTGCAGCCTATCGCTGGAGTGGACCTGTCGTTACCGATCAGCGGAACGTACGGGGTATATGGCAATGGCGCGACCCTATCTAGTGGATATCAGGGTTCGATGAACTATTCAGTTGGACTGAGTGCCGATATCCAGCGGCAGTACAAAGTCAAACTGGCCTACAACGGCTACTACTACCGCCCAGGCTCGCAGGCGTCCTATACGCCCGGTGGTCCTGAGCATTACGAGTCCGGCAATGGCTATTACTGGCTCAACGACCGTGACTGGGTGTCGCTGACATTCCAGGCGACTTTCTGACCATCGACCTTCACGCGAGCGAGGATTAACCATGAACCGAGGCCGTATTTACTCATTTCTTTGCATGACTCTGATTTTCAAGGCGAGCACAATTTATGCCGCTGAAGATCTGACACCATGGGGCGCAATAAAGGGTGCAAACGCTGACGGCTCAATTCCTGTCTACAGCGATGCGCCCACTCAGCCACCGGCGGGCTTTTCCGGCGAGGCCGGGCACTATCCAGATCCATTTGCCAACGAAAAGCCGCTGTACTCTGTGAGCAACGGTAACCAGGGCCAGTATGCTGACGTCCTCACTGACGGCGTTAAAGAACTTCTGAAACGATTCCCCAGCTATCGAGTTGATGTTTACCCGACCCATCGTACCCACCGCTATTCGACCTGGGAGCTTCAGCAGATTGCCAAGAACGCCACTTCAGCCAAGTTGGTAGGTGAAGGGGATGGTGTCGAAGGTTCCTACGGCCCCGTGCCGTTTCCTAAACCGAGCAACGGTTATGAAGTGCTGTGGAATCATTACAACCGGTCGGAACCGGCAGCCTTCCAGTTTCGTGCATGGGGTTACTTGGTGGATGCTTCGGGTCGGCCGACCCTCATCGAAGACCTTTCTCTAAAAACCCTCAAGCTGGTTCATGATCAGCGCAAGACTAGTCTGGAGGGCCCTTACAAGCAGAAAACTCGCATGACCTACCAAGGGCCTGCGTCTCAGTCCGGCACGCAGTTGCTGTGGTTCTACTCGCAGAACTACAGCAAGGATAATCAGATCTTTTATTCGTACACGCCTGGTCAGCGACGTGTGCGAATAGCTCCGGAGTTTGCCTATGACACTCCGGTAGCCAGCAAGGGAGGGGCAATTGTCTATGACGAAGTATCTCTTTTCGAGGGGCGTCCGGATCGCTTTGATTTCAAGATTGTAGGCCGCAAAGAAATAATTGTGCCCTATAACAACAACCGCATGAACGAACCATCTGCTACTAAGGAGTCCGTTCTCGGCAAGAATTTTATAAGCCCCGACTGGATGCGTTGGGAGAAGCATCGGGTATGGGTGCTTGAGGCGAACCTAAAACCCGGAAAGCGCCACATTTACAGTAAGCGCCGATTTTACGTGGATGAGGACAGCTGGGCGATCTTGGCTTCTGAATCCTATGATCAAGCTGGAAAGCTTTACCGTGTGGGTATGATGAACCCTGTACTGATGTATGACACCGGTACTCAATGGTGCAATTCGTTCATCATTTATGACTTGATCAAGAACAACTACTCAATCTCGGTTTGGTTGGGCGGCAATGAACGCAATTTCCTCAAGGCTCAAAAAGAGCTGTTTGCAGAGAAGGAGTTTACTCCCGAAGCAGTTCAGGCATCTGGCGTGCGTTGACATTGCACAAAAAAGGCCCGCGTAACATTGCGGGCCTTTCATGGGATCAGGAGAGAGGAATGAAAGCTCTTGTTTATGCCGGGCCTCGGAAAATTACTTATACCGACATGCCTGACCCGATTATTGAAGAAGATCGGGATGTCATTGTGCAAGTCAGTGCCTGCAGTATTTGCGGTAGCGATCTTCATATTTATGCAGGTGAATCCTTTACAGGTGAATCGGGCGGCTTTTGCGTGGGGCACGAAGCTGTCGGCGAGGTGGTGGCAGTTGGCTCAGGGGTGCGTCACCGAAAGGTAGGCGACCGAGTCATGCTGCCAGCGGCGGTTGGTTGCGGCGAATGTCGTAAATGCCTGGCGGGCGATGTCCTGCAGTGCCTGAATTTCCGGCAGCAGTGCTACGGCTTGGGATCGGCTTTACAGGGTTGCCAAGCGCAACTGGTTCGAGTGCCAGTCGGTGACCTCAACAGCAGCATTATTCCCGATGGGCTGAGTGACGAGCAGGCGTTAATGCTGACCGACAGTATGGCCACGGCATGGTATGGCTGTCGCAACGCTGCAATTCGTCCTGGGGCGGATGTGGCTATTGTAGGGCTCGGTCCTATAGGTCTGATGGCTATTGAGGGCGCCTTTGCCATGGGGGCTGCCCGGGTGTTTGCTATTGACCCGGTGAAGGAACGGCGTGCATGGGCTCAGTCTCTGGGTGCCATTGCTCTGGAGCCGTTGACTGCAGCTGAGGTGATCCGCGACGCGACCGCCGGACAGATGCTGGATTGTGTTGTGGAGGCAGCAGGGACTACCCCTGCATTGACGAACGCTTTGAAGTTGGCCGGACGAGAGAAAAATGTATCGGTTATCGGCGTCAACCTTTCACCCAACTTCCCCTTTCCACTTGGTGAAGTGCTCTTGCGTGGCGTGAATCTGGCGATTGGTACCTGCTCGGTCCCGCGTTACTGGCCCGAGCTGATTCCGCTGGTGCGGGAGGGACGGCTTAACCCCCATCGTTTCATCACCCATCGCGCTCCTCTGGCAGAAGGCGCCGCAATCTACACAGCTTTTGCCGAACGTCAGGAAGGCATATTGAAGGCGGTCCTTAGACCCTAAGGGGTCACAACTGAGTCCGCGGGCTCGGTACGAGGATTTGCTTGGTGCTTCGTGTCCCTCTTCAGGGGGGCAGACAGATCATGTGCCTTGCCTGAAGCTGGGGTCACGAGATGATAGCTGTGAATCGTGATTGCAGCAGATTTACCCAACCAAGGGCGCTCAAGTTCGAAGCTTGTGAAGCTGACTGACTTGTCTAGATCCGCTTGAATACGGCGCCACATTACAAGAACAACAGATGGTCCGGAGTGATGGTAGAGTGAAGAGCCTGCCTGGTAATACCTTTTCTTTGCGCCTGTTCCACCGTGGCGCATGTTCGTTCGGGCTGCGCAGCGGCGTTTTTATGGGTTTGCTGCTTAGCACAGCCACCTTGCTTGCGGCCGATTATCAATTTCGCGATCCATTGAGTCAGCCCGCATTATTTTCCCAATCGCCTCAAACACAGCCAGCTTTCGCGGTGGCCGAAGCGGGTACACGGCTAGTTGCTGTGGGGCCGCGTGGAATGATCTTGGTCTCTGAGGATAAGGGTACCAGTTGGCACCAGTCGCCCGTTGGGGTTAGCTCGGATTTGACATCTGTGTACTTCATCAACGGTCAGAAGGGATGGGCCGCAGGCCACGATGGAGTGATCTTACACAGCGAAGACGGCGGCGAGTCCTGGGTCAAGCAACTTGACGGGCGTCAGGCCGAATACGAGTTCATCCAGCATTACAAGCGCCGCGTGGACGCCGGCCAGCTGGGTTACCAAAGATACTTGGACGAACTGGCGGCAAACTTCCGCAGCGGTCCTAGCCTTCCATACCTTGGCATTTGGTTCGAGAACGAGATGGTGGGCTATGCATTGGGTTCCTTCGGCATGCTCGTGGCCACGTTTGACGGCGGCAAGAGTTGGAAACCCTGGCTGGACCGCATTGATAACCCTCAGGCTCTGAACCTCAATGCCGTACGCGCTATCGATGGTGAACTCTACCTGGTCGGTGAGCGTGGCGCAGTGTTTCGTCTGGACCGCAGCCAGGGGCGCTTTGTTTCACTGCCCACTGGATATCAAGGAAGTTTCTTCGGCATCACTGGCGGCAGCGGGGTGCTGTTGGCTTTTGGTTTGCGAGGTTCTGTCTGGCGCAGTGCCGACAGCGGGCGGAGCTGGAACCGGGTAGAAAGTGGAGTCACTGGCTCCATTAGCGACGGTGACAGCAGCGCCGACGGAAGAAAAGTGCTGCTGGTCAGCGCCACCGGCGACGTGGTGGAAAGCCTTGATGCCGGACTTTCATTTCATTCGCTGACGGTACCGCCCAAGGCCTACACCGGAGCTCGGCTACTGCCTGGCAGCGCGGTGCTTGCCACCCTGCAGGGCATCTACCTCCTGCCGCTGAACCCTTGAACCATTGGCACCGAACTGAGTGGGACTTTCTTATGCGACCTGACAAACAGCAACCTGATGCTATGCCAACGGTGCCTCGTTTTGAGGATTTCAACCGGCATTCGGGAAATGTGATCGAGCGTATCGTGTTCAACAATCGACGGTCGATCATCTCGGTCTGTCTGTTGATCAGTTTGCTGCTGGGTTGGAACGCACTGCAACTGCGGATGAATGCTAGCTTCGAGAGAATGATTCCGCAGTCCCATCCCTACATCCAAAATTATTTGAACAATCAGGACGCCTTACGTGGTCTGGGCGACTCGGTTCGCATCGCAGTAGAGAATACCCAAGGCGATATTTACGATCCTGCGTACCTGGAAGTTTTGCGCACCATCAACGACCGGATCTTCCTGTTACCCGGTGTCGACCGTGCCTTCATGCGTTCGCTGTGGACGCCGCTGGTACGCTGGACTGAGGTCACCGAAGAGGGTTTTACCGGTGGTCCGGTTATGCCCGAGAGCTACGACGGTTCTGTAGCGAGTCTGGCCCAGCTGCGTGGAAATGTGCAGCGCGCAGGTATCGTCGGATCCTTGGTTGCCAACGATGGCCGCTCCAGCTTGGTCCTGGTGCCGTTAATGGAGCGCGATCCGCATACAGGGGAGCCACTAGACTACGCGGCGTTTTCCCGAGCGTTGGAGCATGAGGTCCGCAGTCTTGAGAACGCTCAGATCAAGATCCACATCATTGGTTTCGCGAAGCTGGCGGGGGATCTGATCGACGGCCTGGTTCAGGTGACGCTGTTCTTTGCTGGTGCGGCATTGATCGCACTGCTGATTATTTACCTCTACACCCGCTGCGTGCGTAGCACCTTGATTGTGGTGCTGTGCTCGGTGGTGGCAGTGGTCTGGCAGTTAGGCGTCATGCAAATCCTGGGGTTTGTCGCTGATCCCTATTCGATATTGGTGCCGTTCTTAGTGTTCGCCATTGGCGTATCTCATGGTGCGCAGAAAATGAACGGGATTATGGAGGACATCGGCCGTGGCACCCATAAGTACGTGGCTGCCCGATACACCTTCCGCCGTCTGTTCATTGCTGGCGTCACCGCATTGATAGCCGATGTCGTGGGTTTTGCGGTTCTGACCCTGATCGACATACCCGTGATCCGTGATTTGGCGCTCAGCGCCAGTATCGGCATCGGCATTCTGGTATTCACCAACTTGCTACTGTTACCGATACTGCTCTCGTACACGAGCGTCAGCCCTAAGGCTGCGGCGCGGAGTCTCAAGGCACAGGCGAAGCAGGGCGGAGTCTACGCCGTCCTGGAAGGCTTTTGCGGGCGGCGGGGTGCGCTGCTAGCGGTAACGGCAGCGGCTTCGCTGTTACTGGTGGCTTTAGTCATCCGCACTGATTTGCAAATTGGTGATTTGGACGCCGGTGCGCCGGAGTTGCGCCCGGACTCACGATACAACCGCGATAACCAGTTCATTACCCAGAATTTTGGCCTGTCGAGTGATCAGTTCGCAGTTATCGTCAAATCTTCAGATGGTGGCCTTGGCCAGTTCCCCACGCTGATCGAGGAGGATCGCCTTGAGCAGTTACTGCTTGCTACGCCTGGCGTCCAGACCACAATGGCGGCGGCGAGCTTAGTGCGGCGCACCACGCCTGGCTTCTTCGAAGGCAACTTGAAATGGTTCACCCTGAATCGCGACCCAGCGGTAATCTCCGACGCTCTGAATCAAGTCAGTCTGGCCAATCCGGAGGTGATCAGCGAGGACCGCAGCGTCGGAACGGTAATTGCCTATCTTTCTGATCATAAGGCCGAAACTCTTCAGCGGGTGGTCAAGGCTACCGAGGCCTTCGCTGCTGCTAGTGAGGGCGGGCCGGCGCAGTTCTTGCTGGCCGCAGGCTCTTCCGGTATCGAGGCGGCGACCAATATTGTTGTTGCCGAGGCCAATCACCGTATGCTGTTGCTTGTATACCTGGCTGTGATGCTGTTGTGTTTTATCACTTTCCGGAGTTGGCGCGCAGTGATAGTGGCGGTGCTTCCGCTGATCGTGACCTCGATTCTATGTGAGGCGCTAATGGTGCTTCTGGATATTGGCATCAAGGTTGCTACCTTGCCGGTAATCGCCTTGGGTGTAGGGATCGGCGTGGACTACGCGCTGTACCTGCTTAGCGTGCAGTTGGCGCACCAGCGTAACGGCGTACCGCTGCGTGAGGCCTATAGCCGCGCCTTGCGCTTCACAGGCAAGGTCGTGGCGCTCGTGGGACTTACTCTGGCTGCGGGCGTGGTGCTCTGGGCCGTGTCACCAATAAAGTTCCAGGCAGATATGGGCATCCTGCTGACTTTCATGTTCCTTTGGAACATGGTTGGGGCCTTGGTCTTGATTCCGGCGTTGTCACATTTTCTGCTGCGTACCGAGCATGTATTCAAGCCGGGCTCTGTGAGCTTGACGGCCGCTTCCGCGACCTGAGCAGGCTTTCTGAGGGCTCGGGCTCTGTCCGAGCCGTGCCAGCTCAGCACACGTTCAGTGGTGGTTTTTCCACCAGTACCATAGTAGGGTGATTGCTAGGACGTATCAGCGCGATGGATACAGGCAAAAATAAGAATTACAAGCAATCGCTTGGGAGAATCCTATGCGAAGTTCTCACTTGGAGTCTCGCCAGAAATCAGGCCCGGTTGTCAGGATATTGGATCTGTTCCCGAACTCCTCTCAGCGTGCTACTCCTGGTGGACCGATAATCAACCGCGGCCGTCAGCCAACCCCTGCCAATCCTTTTGCCTTTAACGGATTCCTCGATCTAGTCAGCGCGATCGGCACGTCACGTATGCCTGAGAAGCTGCTGACTGTGCTGCAGGATGTTTGCGGTGCAGACCATTGCGCGGTGTTTGAGCAGCGTGCCGACCATCTAATACAACATGACTCTGCTGGCTTTGACGGAGGAAATCGCATCCTAGAAATGGGCATCACCTACGTCGAGGAGCAGTATTGGCGAGGCGATCCTGTCTACCAGCAGCTGCTGCATAGCCCCCAAGCGCAGGCGGCGGTTGTCTCAAGAATCAACACTGAGGCACTCGAAGACCAAAAATTGCGCACTCTGTACAGTCAAATCAATGCTGAACGCTTTGTCATTAGCGGTCTTCAGTCCGGAAGCGTGTATGGTCTGCATGTCCTGCGTGAGCGTAGTCGTGAAAGCATCAGCGACCTTGAAATCAGTTCCCTCAGTGGGATTGGTTCTTCGCTGATCAGCATTCTGGCCAAACACATCGAAGTGCTAGGGCAGAGACAGCGTATAGGTCGGGTTTGGCAGCTGTCGGAAATCGAGCTGCTGATCAACCAGCAGCCCTCCGATTTGAGCCTGCGAGAGCGCAGCGTATGCGCCAGGATTATCTACGGGATGTCGTCGGCAGGTATTGCGTTGGATTTGGGGATTGGCGAGGAAAGTGTGAAGACCTACCGTAAGCGCGCGTACCAGCGTCTGGGTATCGGTAGCTCTTATGAATTGGGTAAGTGGTTCACCACCTTGCAAGGCATTGCAATGGTCGAATGAGTACCGAAGATTGACGCAACGAGTCATCACTCCTCTCTGATTCCCCTAGGGCGCCGCGACAAACGCGCGCGGCGTTCTTGTTTTTTGCTCAAGAATCTCGCGATCGTAACCCGGTTCGTAAGCGTCTGCCCAACTCACCTTGCGTGAGTTAGGCGGGCTCCCACTGATGCGGCAGCAATTGCTCGATCTCACTCGGCCGCTGCGTCGGCAGCTTTGTGTGCACATCCTTGAGATAGGCATACGGATCGTGCCCGTTGAGGCGTGCTGACTGGATCAAGCTCATGATCGCCGCCGCCCACTTGAGCTGGCTGGTGCCTTTCGCAGAACGCCTGGTTCCTCTAATACTCCCCCCCGCTTTAGCACCCTTCTTGACGTCCCTAGCTAGGGGGACAGACAAGTTCTGTCCGCCAGCCGACCATTAACCCAACGAAAACGCCCTCGGGTGTCTCTCCGAAAAACAACAACATCGTTGGGTATTGATTATGGCTATTGCAACGCACAAAAGGCTTGTGGAACTGTCCAGCGCAGAACTCGGCTTTGATCCAGATTCGCTTCGCGAAAAATATCGCCAAGAGCGCGAGAAGCGACTCAAGCCTGAAGGCAATGAGCAATACATCGAGACTGGCGGGGAGTTTAGTCACTACGTTGATGATCCCTATGCCTCACCGGGCTTCACTCGTGAAGCATTGGATGAGGAAGTTGACGTGCTCATCGTCGGCGGTGGATTTGGAGGCTTGATTGCTGCGGCGCGTCTTCGCGAGGCAGGGCTGCACAACTTCCGAATTGTCGAGAAGGCTTCTGACTTCGGTGGTGCTTGGTACTGGAATCGCTATCCAGGCGTGCAGTGTGATATCGATGCTTACATTTACCTCCCCTTGCTTGAGGAAACCGGGTACATCCCCAAGGAGAAGTATTCCTATGGCCCCGAGATTTTCCAGCACGCGCAGCGTATTGGCAGGCATTTTGAGTTGTACCCAGTGGCGCTGTTTCAAACTCAGGTTTCTGGCGCTCAGTGGGATGAGAGCGCTGGTCGCTGGATCGTCACAACTGACCGCAATGACCGAATCCGGGCGCGCCATGTCGTAATGTCTGGTGGCCCGCTGAATCGGCCAAAGTTGCCAGGCATTTCTGGTATTCAGAAGTTCAAGGGGCACACCTTCCATACCAGCCGCTGGGACTACGAATACACCGGCGGCAATACAGAAGGCGGATTGCACAAGCTTTCGGATAAGCGGGTAGCTGTGATCGGTACAGGGGCTACGGCGATTCAGGCGGTTCCGCATCTGGGGCAGTATGCCCAGCATCTCTATGTGGTCCAGCGTACGCCCTCCTCTGTGGATGCCCGGGGCAATCGGCCGACCGATCCGGAATGGGTGAAAACCCTTACACCAGGTTGGCAGCGGCGCCGAATGGACAACTTCAACACCATTGCATGCGGTGCCCAGGCCTCGGAAGACCTGGTGCAGGATGGCTGGACAGATCTGTTTCTCAACCTGACCCAGGAAGATTTCGCCGGGTCGCCGCACGAGCTGATGCAGGCCATTGAGCTGGCGGACTTCAAGAAGATGAACCAGATCCGCGAGCGCACAGCATCTATCGTGAGCAAACCTGACACTGCGGACGCGCTGAAACCCTGGTATCGCCAGACCTGCAAGCGTCCAGCGTTCAATGATGGTTACCTCCCGACCTTCAATCGACCAAATGTCACGCTAGTAGACACGGACGGAAAGGGGGTCGAACGCCTCACCGAAAACGCGCTGGTGGTGAATGGGGTCGAGTACGAAGTTGATTGCATTGTGTTCGCCACGGGCTTCGAGGTAGGCACCAGCCAATCGCGTAAGGCCGGTTTCGAAATCGTTGGCAGTGGCGGCAAGACTCTCAGCGAGCATTTCTCCGAAGGGCCGCGCACGCTTCATGGCTACTACAGTCATGGTTTCCCGAACTTCTTCCATCTAGGCATTAGTCAGAACGGATACAAGGTCAACTTCATCGACATGCTCGAAGAGCAAGTTGGCCATGTAGTGAAGGTGCTGTCGCACCTTAAGCAACACAACGCAACTCGCATTGAGCCCACCGCCAAGGCCGAGGCCGCATGGGTCAAAACCATCCGTGATAAGTCCGAAGTCTTTGCAGCTTTCGTCGCCGAATGTACACCAGGGTACTACAACGGTGAGGGGGGCGACGTCCGCAAGGGCTTGCTGGTGGAGTGTTATGGCGGTGGCGCCGGTTCGTTGGAGTTCACTGAACTAATGGCCAGTTGGTATGCCGATGGTCGAATGAAAGGTCTCGATATCCGTTAGGTGCGTGCTGCAAGGCTGTCGTTGAAACAGTGACTACAGCCTTTTGTTTAACTCACCTATTCGGCTATCACATGAGGTCTAACGATGTCTTCGATTAATTATTCAGGTAAGTCCATCGTAGTTACCGGTGCGTATTCGGGGATTGGTGCGGCTCTGGTACCTCTGTTGCAGGAGTTTGGTGCTGAGCAGATCACTGTACTAGATGTGCGGCGCCCCACATATGAGGTGGCGCAGTTTATCGAAGTTGACTTGGGTGATCCTGACAGTATTGACGCGGCATTGCCGCTTCTGCCGTCCAGAATTGACGTTCTGTTTAACAACGCAGGTATCCCGGGAACCAGGCCAGTAGAGCAGGTTATGGGGGTCAACCTATTCGCCGTGCAGCGTCTGTCTCGAGCGTTGCTCCCACGGATCCCTCAAGGCGGTTCCATCGTTAATACCGCCTCCATTGCGGGAATAGGCTGGCCGGCAAACCTTTCGGAAATTCTATCGCTACTTCAGTTGGATGACTGGCAGGAGCAATTGGCCTGGCTGCGGGAAAAATCTGAGTTGGTTGGAAATGGCTACAACTTCTCAAAGGAGTGCCTGCAGGTTTACACGATGCTACTTGGGCGAAGTGCATGGTGTACTCGTGGTGTCCGGGTCAACTCAGTGTGTCCGTCCCCGGTAGATACGCCGATTCTCGCAGACTTCCGCGCCACCATGACCGACGCGGCTATTGATCAGGCGATCAGGGAAGGGGGTGGGCAACTCTGCACTCCCCGCCAACAAGCGCAGGTACTGGCGTTTCTCGGTTCTGAGCTCGCCTCTTACGTGAATGCCATCAATATCAATGTTGATGGTGGATACGGTGCTGGATTGATGCTCGGTGAAGTGCGGATTCCACCGTTGTCGGATTGAGTCGCCAGCACAGTCGCTTTACATTACAAGAGGCTCTCCATGTCTGAAATTTACAATCCGATACTCACCATCGGAGGCGAGTCTGTAAGTACTGCTCGCGCGCTAGAGGTAATAAATCCGGCCACTGGCGAAGTGGTTGGTCGGGTACCTGATGCTGGCCTGAAAGAACTGGAACAAGCGGTGCAAGCTGCACAGCAAGCGTTCCTTGTCTGGCGAGCGGCGTCCCTCGATGAGCGAAAAGTAGCGCTCAATGCCTTCGCCAAAGTGCTTGAGGATAACGTTGATGAACTGTCTCGCCTCCTGACACTTGAACAAGGACGTCCGTTAACCCTGGCAAGGGATGAAATTCTTGGTGCTGCATTTTGGATCAGAGGAATTACTCTCCTAGAACTTCCAGTCGAAGTTCAGTTGGAGACTCCGCTCAATCGAGTTGAGGTGCACCAGGAGCCACTGGGTGTGGTCTGCGGAATCGTACCGTGGAACTATCCGGTGATGCTGGGGGCTTGGAAGATCGCCCACGCGCTCTTTACTGGCAACACGTTGGTGCTAAAACCGTCCCCATTCACACCACTGACTACCCTACGGATCGGTGAACTTACCCGAGAGATATTGCCGCCGGGTGTGCTGAACATTATCAGTGGTGGAGATGCCTTGGGCCCAATGATGACCGGACATAAGGCCTTCGCCAAGATTGCATTTACCGGCTCGACCGCCACCGGTAAACGCATCATGGCTTCTGCTGCACAAGACTTAAAACGTCTGACGCTGGAGTTGGGGGGCAATGATGCAGCGATCGTGCTCGCCGATGTCAATGTTGACGATGTAGCTCAGGCGCTTTTCGACGGTGCATTCACCAACAGCGGACAGATCTGTGTTGCCTGCAAGCGTTTGTATATACACGACAGCATATACGACGTACTTCGCGACAAGCTTCATTCTCTGGTGAAGGCTGCCAAGGTCGGGAATGGATTGAATCCGGATGTGCGCTTCGGCCCAGTCCAGAACCTATCGCAATACCGCCGAGTACGACAGCTACGTGACGAGGCCCGCGAGAGTGGCCTGATCTTACTTGAAGGTTCTCCAGTTCCTGACAGTGGCTACTTCCTTCCCCTGACCCTGGTTGATAACCCGCCGGACACTGCGCCTGTGGTCACAGAAGAAGCCTTTGGTCCAATTCTCCCTTTGTTGCGCTTCCACGAAGTTGATGAAGTGATCGAACGGGTCAACCAAAGCGACTTCGGGCTGGCGGCCGCTGTCTGGAGCAGCGATATAGAGCAGGCAAAAGCAATCGCTATGCGCTTGGAGGTGGGCACGGTGTGGATCAACCAGAACCTTGTGTTGCAGCCGGATGTGCCAATGGCTGGATACAAACAGTCCGGCTTCGGCGTAGAGAACAGTGTATCGGGGCTCTTGGCTTTCACTCAGCCTAAAGCAGTTTTCGTTCCCAAGGTTGGGTGACTACATCACCCGAAGGAGAGAGACCATGAAGAAGTCTTACACACGCGGAACGCAGGATCAGCCCCTCCTCTGCCAGACCATTGGAGAAGCTTTTGACGAGGCCATCGTGCGCTATGGTAATCGCCCTGCTCTGGTTTCGGCGCGCCAAGGGCTGCGCTACAGCTGGAAGGAGTTGGGAGAGGCTGTGGAGATATGTGCCCGGGCCTTTCTTGCATTGGGAATTGGCCGTGGTGAGCGCATTGGCATTTGGTCGACAAATTGTGCTGAGTGGACTGTTGTACAGCTGGCCAGCGCAAAGGTCGGTGCCGTCCTAGTCAACATCAATCCGGCTTACCGACGTTCAGAGTTGGAGTACGTGCTGGCGCAATCGGGCTGTTGCTGGGTGATCTGCTCCGACTCATTCAAGTCGACCAATTATCACGAAATAGTCCGCGCTGTGGTTCCGTCGATTGTCTCCTCGAGTCCAGGCAATCTGAACGTAGGCGAGTTTCCCCAATTGCGTGGCGTCATCACGTTAGCCGACGAGGCGCCTGAGGGCTTTTTGCCATGGGCGGCTCTCGCTGGCTTGGCCGAGCACATCGGCTCAGACCTGTTGCGTCAACGTGAGCTCACCTTGCAGTTCGATGACCCAATCAATATCCAGTACACGTCCGGGACTACGGGGTTTCCGAAGGGGGCCACGCTCAGCCACTACAACATTCTGAACAACGGTTACATGGTTGGCGCCCGGTTGGGGTTGACCCAGCAGGACAAGTTAATAATCCCAGTTCCGCTGTATCACTGCTTCGGCATGGTTATGGGTAACCTGGCTTGCCTGACTCATGGCGCAACAATGCTTTACCCCGGTCCGTCATTTGAGCCTGATGCCACTTTGCGCATGGTCGCTGAAGAGCGTGCCACCGTGTTGTATGGCGTGCCGACTATGTTCATTGCGTTGCTGGATCACCCGGCGCGGGCCCAGGTTGATCTAAGCAGCCTGCGTACAGGCATCATGGCCGGTGCCACTTGCCCTATAGACGTGATGCGTAGGGTAATCGGCGAATTGCATATGACCCAGGTGCAGATCGCTTACGGAATGACCGAAACCAGCCCTGTGTCGTTGCAGACCCATTCCGATGATGATCTGGAACTACGGGTCACCACTGTTGGCACCACGCAGCCACACCTGGAAACCAAGATCGTTGACACCGAAGGTCGCATCTTGCCTCGTGGCATTGTGGGTGAGCTGTGTACCAGGGGCTACAGCGTAATGCTCGGCTACTGGAATAACCCCCAGGCAACACAAGAGGCCATAGATAGCGCCGGCTGGATGCATACAGGTGATCTCGCCGAGATGGACGACGCTGGCTACGTACGCATCGTAGGGCGCAGCAAGGACATGATCATCCGCGGTGGCGAGAACATTTACCCGCGCGAGATCGAGGAGTTGCTTTATCGCCATCCGGCAATCGCTGACGCTCAAGTGATTGGCATTCCCGACTCGCGCTACGGGGAAGAGGTTGTGGCCTGGATCAAGTTGCGCTCAGGGCAAACTTTAAACGAAGAGTTACTGCGCACCTACTGCAAGGAAAATATCTCGCATTTCAAGGTTCCGCGCCATTTTACCTTTGTCGATGAATTCCCAATGACTGTGACCGGCAAAGTGCAGAAATTTCGCATGCGTGAAATCAGTTTTGCGGAGATAAACAAAATCTCTGATTCTCAGTAATAACGTCTTGCTAATTATTGTTGTGTTTGGCAAGTGCTGTTTAAAACAATAAAGGACCTAGACTCATGCAAATACATGAAACATCTGCAGTTGTAACCGGCGGAGCTTCTGGCCTAGGCGAAGCGGTCGTACGTCGACTTTCCGCCGCTGGCGCAAAAGTGGCGATTATTGACCTGAACCGTGAACTGGGCCAACGACTTGCTGAGTCCATTGGTGGGGTATTTATTGAGACTGATGTCACCGACGAACTAGCGGTAGAGCGCGCCCTTGACGCCGCTGAGGAAGTAAATGGACTGCCTCGTATACTGGTAAATTGCGCTGGTATCGGAGCCCCGGCAAAGGCGATCAATCGCGACGGTACTGCTTTGCCGCTCCAGAAATTTAATCAGATTATCAACGTCAATCTCACGGGCAGCTTTAACGTTCTGTCGAAGTTTGCTGCGCGCTTACATGTGGCTGATGCACTGGGCGAAGAGCGTGGGGTGATAATCAATACTGCCAGTGTTGCTGCCTTTGACGGCCAAGTTGGACAGCCGGCCTACGCGGCGTCTAAAGCAGGCATCGTTGGTATGACGTTGCCACTGGCGCGAGAGTTCGCCCGCTACGGCATTCGTGTGATGACTGTCGCTCCAGGTATTTTCCTTACGCCGCTACTCGCCACTCTGCCAGAAGAGGCTCAAGTTTCTTTGGGGCAGCAGGTCCCGTTCCCGAGCCGACTCGGGCAACCGGATGAATTCGCGCAGCTAGTCGAAGCGATTGTCGTGAATCCCATGCTTAACGGTGAAGTCATCCGCCTGGACGGTGCAATTCGGATGGCCCCGCGATGAACGACGATCTGCAACAGGCTGCGGTGATCGCTGATCGGGTGGAGCGGTTTGTGCGAGACGTGGTTGTGCCCTATGAACAGGACTCTCGTCGTGATCACCACAATTGCCCTACGGACGCGCTCGTCATCGAACTGCGGGAGCTGGCTCGGGAAGCTGGCGTTTTAACACCTCATATCCTGGCTGACGGACGTCACCTGAGCCAACGTGGCACTGCGTTGGTTTTGGCAAAAACTGGTCTTTCCCCTCTTGGGCCGCTGGCTTGCAATACTGCCGCGCCTGACGAAGGAAACATGTATCTGTTGGGCAAGGTTGGTAGCCCCACGATCCAAGAGCGCTTTTTGCGGCCGTTGATCGAAGGGCAAATGAGGTCGGCGTTCTTCATGACCGAACCGGCTGAAGAAGGTGGTGCCGGTTCTGATCCGTCGATGATGAAGACCACCTGTCACCGTGAAGGCAACGATTGGATCATCAACGGCCGCAAGGCATTTATCACCGGCGCTGAGGGAGCTGGCGTCGGGATTGTAATGGCCAAAGCTGAGGAAGGTGCTTGCCTGTTCCTGATTGAGCTGCCTAACCCGGCTATTCGGATTGAACGCATCCCGCGAACCATCGATAACTCAATGCCAGGTGGACACGCAGTAGTCCGCCTAGAAAACCTTCGAGTACCTGCGGAACAGATGTTGGGTGAGGCTGGTGAAGGTTTTCACTATGCGCAAGTTCGTCTCGCTCCAGCGCGTCTGTCCCATTGTATGCGCTGGTACGGCGCCTGCGTGCGAGCCCAGGAAATCGCTACTAACTACGCCAACAGACGCATGGCTTTTGGCAAGGTGCTTATCGAACACGAAGGCTGCGGCTTCATGCTCGCCGAGAATCTGATCGACCTGAAGCAAGCCGAATTGATGATCGACTGGTGCGCTGGGGTACTCGACAGTGGGGCTCAGGGCGGTACCGAAAGTTCGATGACCAAAGTTGCCGTTAGTGAGGCTCTCATGCGAGTGGCCGATCGTTGCGTACAGGTCATGGGTGGAAGCGGCCTCACCGAAGACACTGTTGTTGAGCAGGTATTCCGCGAGATTCGTGCCTTCCGTGTGTATGACGGTCCGACCGAAGTTCACAAGTGGTCACTGGCTAAGAAAATTAAGCGTGACTGGATCCGGAGGTAAACATGAGCTCGCACGAAGCAGTAGTAATCGCCGGTGCCGACAGCCTCGACGAACCGCTGAATTTCGACAGCGCTTCACTTGAACGTTGGATGATCGAACATGTCGACGGATTTATCGGCCCCCTGAATATCATGCGGCTTAAGGGCGGGCAGTCGATCCCCACGTATCGACTTGATTCATCGTCGGGGAGCTACATTCTGCGTCGTAAACCGTCTGGTCCTGTGCTCAAAGGAGCGCACAGCGTCGAACGCGAGGCACGGGTTCAGCTAGCTCTTTCCACTAAGGGCTTTGCGGTACCTCAGATCATGGGTGTCTGTGAAACCACTGATGTAATCGGCAGTGCGTTCTATGTGATGGAGCGGGTTGAGGGACGAATCTTCTGGGATGCGACCTTCCCAGGTGTGGAGCGGCGCGAAGCCTACTTCGATGCGATGAATACCACCCTTGCACAGTTGCATAGCATCGATCCTGTCACTGTTGGCTTGGCCGACTATGGCCGCCCAGGAAATTACTTCTCTCGACAGATCGAACGCTGGACGCGGCAATACCTGGATGACCCAGCTGCCGGGCGCGATGCAAACATGGACGCCCTGGTTGAATGGTTGCCGGCACACATCCCGGTCGGTGATGAATCGAGCATCGTGCACGGTGATTTTCGGTGCGACAACATGATCTTCCACCCCAGCGAGCCACGCATTGTGGCGGTGCTGGATTGGGAACTGTCGACTCTGGGAAACCCCCTGGCCGATTTCGCCTATCACGCCATGATGTACCGCATGCCTCCACACATCGTCGCCGGCCTCGCCGGGGCAGATTTGCATGCATTGGGCATTCCTTCCGAAGACGAATATGTCGCGGAATATTGTCGTCGAACCGGGCGCAACAACATTCCCGACTGGCCGTTCTACATCGCTTTCAATTTTTTCCGGCTGGCCGCGATTTTCCACGGTATCCAAGGACGCGTACTGCGTGGCACGGCAGCATCGACCAATGCCCGCGAGCGCGCCAGAAGCTTCCCGATGTTGGCTGAACTGGCGCGACGCGCCATGGAGGAGTGCAAATGAGCGCGCCTGTGCAGATGCGGATCGAAGGGGACATAGCCTATCTAACCCTGAACCGCCCTGAAGCTGGTAATGCCATCGACCTCGCGCTTGCTCATGCACTGCTGCAGGCAGTGATTCGCTGTGATCAAGACGCAGGAATTCGTTGCGTAGTTCTTAGTGGCTCTGGTCGATTTTTCTGCACGGGAGGTGACCTTGGTGCCTTCAAGGCTGCAGGGGATGAAATCTCGGGGTTCCTCAGCGAGATTGCCGGTGTGTTGCACATGTCCATTTCACGCCTTATGCGGATGAACAAGCCCATGTTGGTGCTGGTGAATGGCCCGGCAGCCGGGGCTGGATTCAGTTTGGCGCTTGCAGGAGACATTGTGGTGGCCACTCGTGGGGCCAGTTTTGCTCCTGCATATGGCTCGGTAGGCCTGAGCCCTGACGGCGGGTTGACTTGGCATCTGCCTCGCCTCTTGGGTATGCGCAGAGCGCAGGAGGTGATTCTTCTGAACCAGCGCCTGAGCGCCGTGGATGCTGCTCAGCAGGGGCTGATAACCCTAGTGGTGGACGACGACGCTCTCCATTCAGAGGGCGCACGACTTGCACGCGCTCTGGCCGATTCAGCTACTGCCGCTATCGGCCGCACCCGCCGACTTTTGTTGGAAACCTACGGTGGCGGCCTCGAATCGCACCTGGAAAAAGAAGCCCGCTGTGTCGCTGAGTCTGGCGCCGGTCCTGAGGCCCGTGAGGGCGTCACGGCCTTTAGCGAAAAACGTCAACCGAATTTCCAAGTAGGAGTCTAATAATGGCTGAAGCCTATATTGTCGGGGCTGTACGTACTGCCGGTGCTCGGCGCAATGGTCAACTCGCATGCTGGCATCCGGCGGATATGGGGGGGGAGGTGATCAATGCGCTTCTGGAGCGAAGTGGCATTGATCCGGCGGCCGTTGATGATGTGATCATCGGTTGCGTCACGCAAGCCGGCGAGCAGTCTTTCGCCTTTGCTCGAAATGTGGTGTTGGCTTCGTCCCTTCCACAAAGTGTGCCGGCTGTAACCATCGATCGCCAGTGCGGTAGCTCTCAACAGGCGGTCCATTTTGCTGCTCAGGCAGTGATGTCTGGTGTGCAAGATGTGGTAATCGCTGGCGGCGTCGAAAGCATGAGCCGAGTCCCAATGTTCTCCAACCTGTCGTTCCATGAGCGTGAAGGTTTGGGGGTGGGCCCATTCAGTGAACGGATCAAGAAGCGGTTCGGCGTCGAGACCTTTAGCCAGTTTGAGGGCGCGGAGATGCTCGCGCAAAAATATGGCTTTGATCGAGAAACCCTGGATCGCTATGCGCTCCAAAGTCACCAGCGTGCGTCGCACGCAACCACATCTGGCGTATTCCAGGACGAGATAGTTCCCCTGGCTACCGATACTGGGTTGCATTGTCGGGATGAGGGTATTCGACATGATGCGACTTTGGAGGGGATTTCTTCGGTTCGTCTAATCAGGGAGGGCGGTGTGATCAGCGCCGCCAACGCCAGCCAGATCTGCGACGGTGCATCCGCGCTCTTGATAGTGAGTGAGCGGGCGTTGAAGGAGCACAACCTGATTCCGTTGGCGCGGATTGTGTCGATGGCCGTCACCGCCGGTGATCCGGTGATCATGTTGGAAGAACCTATCCAAGCGTCCCGACGTGCACTGCAACGAGCTGGCTTGAGCATTGCTGATATTGATCTTTATGAGATCAACGAAGCTTTTGCTCCGGTGCCCCTGGCCTGGCTGCAGGCACTGGAAGCCAATCCGGACCAGCTCAATGTCAATGGCGGGGCTATTGCTCTCGGGCATCCATTGGGCGCCACCGGTACCAAGCTTATGACCACTCTGTTGCACTCGCTCAAAGCTCGCGGCTTGCGCTATGGCCTGCAGGCCATCTGCGAGGGTGGTGGCGTCGCAAACGCGACTATCGTGGAGGTGCTTTGATATGGCGCTCCACACCCGAGTCACAGAATTACTCGGCATCGACCACCCAATCGTTCAGGGCGGCATGATGTGGGTTGGCCGCGCCGAATTGGCCAGCGCCGTTTCGAATGCCGGAGGGCTCGGCATGCTTACTGCGTTGACTCAGCCGACACCGGATGATCTGCGGCGAGAAATCGAGCGCTGCCGGAAGATGACGGACAAGCCATTCGGCGTGAACCTGACCATCTTACCCTCGGTGAGCCCTCCGCCTTATGCAGAGTACCGCAAGGCCATCATCGACAGCGGCGTACGGGTCGTCGAGACGGCGGGAAACAAACCGCACGAGCATGTCGAGGACTTCAAGGCGCATGGGCTGACGGTGATTCATAAGTGCACTTCTGTGCGCCATGCACTTTCAGCGCAGAAGATGGGCGTCGACATCGTCTCTATTGACGGTTTCGAATGTGCCGGACACCCAGGGGAAGATGATATTCCCGGTTTGGTGCTCATTCCCGCTGCCGCTGACAAGATCCGGGTGCCGATGATCGCCAGCGGTGGATTTGGTGATGGTCGCGGCCTTGCTGCAGCGCTTGCGCTAGGCGCGGAGGGTATCAACATGGGTACGCGCTTCTGCGCAACTGTCGAGGCGCCAATTCATGATGCGATCAAGCTGTTCCTGGTGAACAACGATGAGCGTGACACGCGGCTGATATTTCGGCAGTTCCACAATACCGGACGCGTGGCGCGCAACAGCATCTCTGATCGCGTGGTAGCTATGTCGCAGCAACCGGGGGTGACTTTCGAGGATATTCGCCCGCTGGTAAGTGGAGCTTGTGGGCGTGAGGCCTTGGAGACAGGAAATCTCGATGCTGGTCTTGTCTGGGCAGGCCAGGTCCAAGGGCTGATTCATGACATTCCGACTTGCGCAGAACTGTTGACCAGAATCGTTGATGACGCAGGTGAAATCATTAACCGACGCTTACCCGGATTCTTTCGTGCCCACCAGGAGGTAACTGCATGAGCTACCAGTTTATCCGTGTAGAACGTGAAGGCCGTCTGACGACAATTATCCTCAACCGACCTGAGGCTCATAACGCACTCAACGCTGCGGCGCATCTCGAGCTGCAACAAGCGTTCGACGACTTTGGGGCCGATGAGGAACAGTGGGTCGCGATCGTTACGGGCTCGGGCAGCAAGGCATTCTGTGCTGGCCACGACCTCAAGCAGCAGGCAAGTGGTGGCGGCTTGGTTACTCCGGAGAAAGGTTTTGCCGGGCTGACCGCGCGCTTCGATTTGAGTAAGCCGGTAATTGCTGCTGTGAATGGAGTGGCCATGGGCGGCGGCTTCGAACTGGCGTTGGCTTGCGACATCATCGTTGCATCTGAGAACGCAGTGTTTGCTCTGCCTGAACCTCGCGTCGGCCTGGCAGCGCTGGCGGGTGGGCTACAGCGCTTGCCTCAGGTTATTGGTCTCAAGCGCAGCATGGGCATGCTGCTTACTGGGCGCCGGGTTAGTGCCCGTGAGGGAGTGGACCTTGGCTTCGTCAACGAGGTTTGCTCCGACGATGTGCTTTCCCTGGCCCGCTGTTGGGCTGCGGAGATGTTGGCGTGTAGTCCTCTATCCCTGCGAGCCACCAAAGAGGCAGTGCTTCGTGGACTTGATGTGCCCATCGAAACAGCCCTTGTCGAGGAATGGCAGTATCCGCAGGTAGTTTCGATGCTCGAGTCGATGGATGCCATTGAAGGGCCGCGTGCTTTCGCTGAAAAGCGGCCGCCACAGTGGTCAGGTCGCTGATAAGCGACTTGCTCCCCTAGTTCCCGATCAACGCTATGGATGACCTCCAGAATTGCTCAGGCGAGATGGTTTTCTCTGCCTTGAGTTCCATTAGTTGACAAACCCGGGAACCAAATCTGGGCACAAAAATAAGGATAACCATCATGCATCCATCCATTCACGCACTTTCCGCGCCTGACAAGGCAGCCTGCATCCTTGCTTCGTCTGGCCAAATCCTAAGTTACGCAGAACTTGAGCGCTTCGCTAACCAGGGAGCACATCTGTTTCGTGCCCTTGGTCTGCAACGCGGAGACACCGTCGCGGTGCTTCTCGAAAACGGCCTTGATGTATTCACCATCTCCTGGGCGGCTCAGCGCTGTGGGCTTTATCTGACAGCTATTTCTAACCGCGCCTCTTCAAACGATGTCGCCTACATAGTCAGCGATTCTGGGGCACGGGTCTTGATAGCCTCAGACACGTTTTTTGAACTCGGTCTGAGTGCTATCCAGCGTCTGGAGGACAATGCACCACGGTTCTTCAGCACGACAGCCTTCGCTAAGGAGCGTGCAGCCAAGGCCGTAACTCGCATTGACGACGAAAGCCCGGGCGCTGACATGCTGTACTCGTCTGGAATGACTGGGCGCCCAAAAGGTGTGAAGCCGTCACTCCCCGAGGGGCCTGTCGCCAACGAAAGTCCATTGATGTCAATGGGACGTCAGTTTTATGGCATGGGATCGGATAGCATCTATCTGTCTACTTCGCCGCTCTACCATGCTGCGCCATTGCGCTGGGCGCTTGCGATCCAGGGGCTTGGTGGCACCGTGGTAGTCATGGAAAAGTTCGATGCCGAGCAGACGCTTCAGCTAATTGAACGCTACTCCGTTACACAAGCGACCTTCGTGCCGACGCACTTCGTTCGCATCCTCAAACTGCCAGCTGAGGTCCGCGACGCCTATGACTACTCATCGTTGCGTGCCGTGGTACATGCTGCGGGTCCGTGCCCTATTGAAGTTAAACACGCCATGATCCAGTGGTGGGGACCGATCATTCACGAGTATTACTCGGGCACAGAGTGTTGCGGGCTTACCGCCCTTAATGCAGAGGAATGGCTTCGCAAACCGGGTTCAGTTGGACGTGCTGTGTTGGGGACAGTCAAGATCCTCGATGAGGAGGGCCAAGAGGTACCGGCCAGAACTGTGGGGGATATCTACTTTGCCGATGGTCCTCGCTTTGAGTACCACAACGACCCGGAGAAGACACGGAAGGCTTACGACCATCGAGGGTGGGCAACATTAGGTGATATAGGCTGGGTTGATGAGGACGGCTACCTTTTTCTCACTGACCGAAAGAGCTTCATGATCATCTCCGGGGGTGTAAACATCTACCCGCAAGAAATCGAAAATGTGCTCATGACACACCCCGATGTGGATGATGTGGCAGTGTTCGGTATAGCTGATGAGGAGATGGGTGAAAAGGTAGTGGCCGTTGTGAAGCCTCGCGATCAGCAAACAGCTGGACCAACCTTGGCAGAGCTCCTTCGTGCATTTGTGCGTGAGTCGCTGGGCGGAGTGAAATGTCCGCAGCGCGTCGATTTTCGCGATGAATTGCCGCGTGAACCCAACGGCAAGCTGATGAAGCGTCTGCTACGCGAGGAGTATGAGAAAAGAATGGACACCTCCTCTCCCGATTGAGCAGTGTCTGCGCCTGCAGGTAGGGCATCAGCGGCTTTGTATTGAAGTGGGGTTGTTTGGGCATCGCTTTCCTCGATTTGTTGAACTGTTAACGACTGCATCCGCCAGGGATGGCATATGTCGGTCGTCGGCGGTGATCTGGACAGCGCAGAAAGCCCTAAACAACCAATTGCCCATGCCGAAGGCTATCCAATGATCGATGGCCCTGCACCTTCAGGGGGCGTTTCTCACCGCACTCCATTCGCCTGTGCAATAAGGCACGTCAGACCTCTCATGGCATAACGGAGCTGGATCATGCCCGGACTGCGCCAAGTTCCCATCAGCCACCGCCTCTGGCTGATTCTGTTGACTTCCCAGGTAATACTTCTCGCCCTAGCCGGTTTGTTGCTCATCCAGAACTTTGGAGACCTGCATGCCGCGAAAGCGCTGAAAACCCAGCATGTGGTTGAAACCGCGAGCAGCATCCTGCGCTACTACCGAGAACAGGAAAGCGCTGGGAAGCTCGACCGTGCGCAGGCGCAGAACCAAGCCATCGAACTGATGCGCAGCCTGCGCTACAACGGTAATGATTACTTCTGGCTAGAGGACCTCGAGACACGCATGGTCATGCACCCTAGCCCAAAAATCGAAGGCAAAGTGATGACGGGTACCCTTGATCCTGATGGCAGACCATTTTTCGACGAAATGGTGAGGGTCGCCAAGCACGATGGGGCTGGACTCGTTCACTACAGTTGGCCTCGTCCGGGCTCGGAAGCGCCGGTGAAGAAGGTGTCCTACGTGGAGCTATTCAAGCCTTGGGGTTGGGTAGTTGGTTCAGGAATATACGTCGACGATGTACAGGATGAATTTCGCGCACACGTACTGAATACCTTGGGAATAGTGTTGGTGACGGGCCTTCTGCTCACTGTCCTCATCGTCCTGATCGCCCGCAGCATCGCTTCGCCGTTATGCGAAGCGGTCAATGCTATGGCCAATATTGCCAGCGGGGAAGCTGACCTTACCCGTAGGCTGGACGACTATTGGCACGATGAACTCACAGATTTGGGCAACCATTTCAATACGTTCACCCTCAAGTTACAGGGGGTCATCGGCCATTCACTGGAAACTGCCGGCTCGCTCGACCATGCGTCACGATCCCTTGGCGTAATTGCAAGCGATGCCCAGTACCAGAGCCTACAGCAGTCGCGGCAGATGGAGTTGGTCGCCACCGCGGTGCAAGAACTCTCCTACTCCGTGCAGGAAGTGGCGGCAAACGCTGAGCACGCCGCCAGCGAAGTACGCGATGCCGAAGAACAGGCACGCAGGGGGCAGAACAACATCGGCAGCAGCTTGGAACAGATCGACCAGCTCTCCAGTACCATTGGCAAGGCAGTGGAAGTGATTCAGTCACTGGCCCAGGAGAGTACCCAGATCAACTCTGTGCTCGAAGTGATCCGTTCCATCGCCGAGCAGACCAACTTGCTGGCCTTGAATGCCGCAATCGAGGCAGCTCGTGCCGGTGAACAAGGGCGGGGGTTCGCCGTCGTTGCCGACGAGGTTCGCTTACTGGCGCAACGCACGCAGAAATCCACTGCCGAAATCCAGACAATGATTGAGCGTCTCCAGGCCAATTCCGAGGCTGCCGTTCAGGTCATCGACGAGAGCAGCCATGCGTCCACCCAGACCGTCGATAAGGCGCGCCTGGCAGGCATTAGTTTGGAACAGATCGCACAGTCACTGCGCAATCTGACAGACCTGAATGCATCTATAGCCAGTGCTACCTTGCAGCAGTCCCAAGTGGTAGAGGGAATCAACCAGAACGTGACGCAGGCGGCCTCACTGGCTGAAGCGAATGCCGTGGCCGCTAGCCAATCGAAAGAGGCAAGCTGCCACCTTGACGCTCTAGCTAGCCAGTTGAATCAGACCCTACGGCAGTTCCGCGTATAGGCTCGTACTGGATTCCTGGTACATGACGAAACGGCGTACCGGCAAGCACCTGGTTTAGCGCCTTGCGTTTGAAGGATTCGGGAAAAACGGAGCTGCCCTACTAGTAAACAGGGCCAGCGAGCAATGCTCGCCGGCCCTGTTGTTTACTCTTTGATGCCCTCTATTCCTTCGGGGCCAATGGTCTCGACCTAACTGCGAAAGCCAGTTTTGGATGGCTGGCGCCGCTGCCTCCCCAGGCAGCGGCCATGCACCGTCTCGGTGCATCCGTTTCAACATTCAGTGAAAAAGTTTCAGTGTTTGTTGAAAAACTACGTTTGGACAGCTACCAGCCTGGTTTCTTTGCGCGGCTGTTTGGCATGCAGCAGCGTCAGCTCCAGTCTCTGCAGAAGTCTGTTGAGAAGGGGCGTTCGGAGGATTCCAGCCGTTTCACGAAAGAGAGGGCAGCTTGGCAAGCTGAACACTCGGAGTGGCAAACGGATCATGCGTTGGCTCAGCGCCTACTAAGAGGAGAGGGGCAGGCCAAGTTGGATGCGATCAAGCTGTTGAACCCTTTCGAAGACATCTCGATGCTGGGCACGTCCGTCAGATTCGTTGTCGGTGAAAGCGGGGTGGTCGAGGCGTTCCTCGGCGTACACGGTGAGCGTGTCATCCCCGCCGAGAGTAAAAGTCTGCTCCAGAGCGGCAAGCTGTCTACCAAGAAACTGGCCGCCGGTAAGTACAACGAGCTGCTGCAGGATTACGTCTGCAGCTGCGTGTTGCGGGTAGGTCGAGAGCTTCTAGCAATTCTGCCCGACGACCTGGTGATCGTGACTGCTACAGACAGGCTGCTCAATCCAGCGTCGGGGCACCTTGAGGAATCCCCATTGCTCAGTGTTGCGATTTCCCGGCGGACGCTCGCACTGCTCAACCTCGATGCCATCGACCCGTCTGAATCAATGAAGAACTTCGTTCACCACATGTCCTTCAAGAAAACCTCGGGATTTTCGCCGGTCGAGCCCCTGCTGGCAGAGAACTTTCTGTCTGCTGCGTACTGAAGAGAGCAACTGGAGATTGCACGCTCTTGTGCAAGCGGTCTCTGCCCGCCACGTAGCTGATCTTCAAACGTGCGGATCGGTTTTCCGAAGGAGCGCAGCAGCAAAGACGGCGGAGTGACCTCCGCCGTCCGCGCCTCTAGGGGGCATCCGTCCGGTGAACGCTTGCGATGACCTGCTCGAGTCTTAGCTTGCTCTGTGCAGAGACTTTCTGCAGCCCCAGATCACGTGCCATGGCATAGAGCAGATTGTCGCGCACTTCCCCGCGGGCCAATGCTTCGCGCGCGAGAGCCTCCAGTTCCTTCTGACTGATTTCATCTACGCCGCGCAGGTTGTCGGCATCGGCAGCTTTTCGGAAGGTGACTGCATTGTCGTCATCAAGGTGCGAGGGCCAATAGAAATCACCGAGATCTTCCACCGTCTTGCGATGGGACTGTTCGGCCAGGAAGCTGACTCGTTCACGAATCCGATTGCCGGTGCGCACCCAGCCATGCGCCCTTGCAATACGCTGCGCCAGGATGAGGTCGAGTACCGGACCCTCATGGGCAACGATATGGGCAATCATTGAAGCCAAGGTTCCGTCGTAATGGTCTTCGAAGAAGGCCTCCGGATCGACGGTTTCAACTGCCACAAGCGGGTCGACCTTGCGGTACAGCGCAGTTGTGGGCGCAGAGACGGCACCGACCGCAATTCCAATCGCTCGTGCATATTGGCTGCTGGCCCGGGGCTCTTCAGCGGGGTTATCAACCGGCAAGGCGATGGCCTCTGTGGGCGGTGCCTCCTCACTGATACTTTCTACTACCTCTTCCACCGTTGCAGCATGATTGGCCAAATCGGCTTGCTCGCTGACCTTGCGGGTACGACTTTCCGCCAGCAGGGCCTCCAGGTGTTCGTGAAGCTTTTCGGCTGTGCCGGCGGGGTTGATCCACCAATCGGTCGACCAGACCCGCAAGATCTCCCAGCCGAGGCCACGTAGGACCTGCTCACGGAGCTTGTCGCGGTCACGGGCTGTGGCGCTGCGATGGTAGGTGGCTCCGTCGCATTCAACCCCTGCGAGGTAACGGCCAGAAGCGTCCGGATGGACCACCGCAAGGTCTATGCGGAACGCCGAGACGCCGACCTGAGTAACGACATGCCAGCCCTTGCGACCCAGAGCCTTGGCGACCTGCTCTTCGAACGGACTGTCGAAACTGCCAAGGCTATCGGCCGTTGCTTCGATGATTGCGCGCGGGCCACGCTCAGCGAATTCAAGGAAATGCTTCATGTCACGCACGCCAATCGACTGGGTACGCGCCAGGTCGATGACTTCGGGGCTGATGGTGGAGAACACCAGCAACTCGTGACGGGCGCGGGTGACGGCCACATTCAAGCGACGTTCGCCACCGGGGCGGTTCATCGGCCCAAAACTCATCGTCATGTGGCCTGCGGCATCACGACCATAGGTGATGGAGAAGTAGATGATGTCCCGCTCATCGCCCTGCACACTCTCCAGGTTCTTGACGAACACCGGTTCCAACTGAGTATCAGCGAAATAGCCTTCCAGTAACGGATCGTTGCGGCGCTCAGCATCCAGCAAATCCTCAATGAGCCGTTGCTGCTCGCTGTTGAAGGTAACGACGCCAAAGGTCAGTCGGTTTTCCTTCACCTCTCGCGTGCGTAGGCGTGCCACCAAATGTGCGACGAGCGCTTTGGCCTCGCCTAGGTTCGTACGTGAGCCGCCCCTGTCGTAGACACCTTGAACAAGGTTGAGGCTCACTGCCCGGTCTGTGGTAACCGGTGACGGGAAGGTGACTAGGTTGCCCTTGTAGTAGCGGTGGTTGGAGAAGGTGATCAGGCTCTCGTGCCGGCTACGGTAGTGCCAGTTCAGGTCGAGGGTTGGCAGGTTTGCGCTCAAGCATTCGTCCAGAATGCTCTCCAGGTCCGGTTCCACATCGTCGTCTTCGTTCGTCGTTTCTGCACGGTCGAAGAACGAGGTCGGCGGCATCTGTTTCGGATCCCCCACCATGATCACCTGCCGTCCCCTCGCGATGGCGCCGATGGCATCCCACACTGGGATCTGAGAGGACTCGTCGAAAATCACTACGTCGAATACGGTCGATGTCGTCGAGAGGTACTGCGCGATGGACAGCGGGCTCATCAGCATGCACGGCGTGAGTTTGGCCAGTGCGGCGGGGATGGTCGAGATCAGTTCGCGAAGCGGTTTGTGTCGTGTCTTCTTCGAGATTTCATGGCGTAGCACACCCCACTCAGAGGCTTGCGTCACGCTGTCGGGTGTTGGCAGTTCTGCGCACAGACGGGCCCGCAGCAGGTCGCGTGTCAGGGCAGTGAACTTCTCATCCAGGGCGCGGAAGTCTCGGATGCGCTGCTCGTGCTCGACGCTGACGAAATTGCGAATAGTCGGTTCCTGATCAACCGTCGCGTTCAACCACCAGCGGGCATAGTTGGCCTGGAAGACTTTCTTGATTGTTCCTTGGACAACCAGGCCCGTTTCCAGTGCTTGAATGAGTGGTCGCAGTCCCACGCTGGCGGCTTCATCGCGGACTTTGCACCAGGCACTCCAGGCGTGCAGGTTGTGCTCCGCCTGAATGATGCCTTCACATTGTTGGAGTTGTGCTTGAAGGGGGAGGGCGTCGAGGTGCTCTGTTCCCTCGTTGCTGAAGTGGGCGTCAGTGACCAGCCGGCAAAGACTGTTCGCGAGCGTTGCGGTGGACTTCAAGTATTGCTGGCCGTGGCGGGAGACTAACCCCTGTGGCTCAAGAAGTGCGTTGCCGTCGCCCAGCAACTGCAGCAGGGACGACTTCACCGCGGTTATTGCATCCGGGTTCTGTGCCAATTGAGCAATGGCTGTCGCGATGTGTCCTTGGAACTCCACCGCGGCGCGCGCCACGTCGACCTTGGTATGCAGGCCAGCCCAGATGCCGGTAGCAAGCTCACGTAGATCCGCGAATTCCTTGAGATTCCGCTCGGCTTCCGACCGCTGCTTAAGCAGGGCGTACTGTCCGCGCAGCGCAGGCCCACATTTCCCGGTGGCTATCAGCTCATGGTCTTGCTCAAGATGCCCCTCATCGACGAGCCCACGGCGTTCCTGCTGAAAGGCAACTGCGGCGACAAGGTTGGTTCTGCAGGTGTTGAGGTCCTGCCAAATACCCTCGGAAACCGGATTCAGGCTCTCGCCCAGTGTGGTGATCTTCTGGTGAAGCGCACGTAGTTCACGCATCCTCAGGAGCGCGCTCTTCAGCGTGGGGCCGGCTACCTCTTGAGTGATCAGGTCAAACCCATCGTCTTCCCAGGCGCGATTCTCTTTGGCTGCGAGGATGGCGCCTTGAAGCGTTTTTACTTGGCGAATTGCGGCAAAATCGGAACGAGCGCCGCGCCAGAATTCGACGGTGTCGGCACCAAGGCCCAGGTCATCGATCTGCCTGCGCAGCTCGCGTAGAGAGATCCAGTTCTGCAAATCAACCGGGATGTTAGGTGCATGCTCGCCGTCAATGACTTGGCTGAGTTGCTGCTTGATCCGCCGTTTGCTTAACCAGGACATGGGCCAGAACGCCCCCTCGGCCCGCTCCCACTCTCCCAGCAAGGCAGTGACATCCAGGTCTTCGATGCCAGGGGTGTACGGCACCGAGAGGCACTGACGCAACGCGCTGATTTCGTCAAACAGCTGGATGGCCCGTGACAGCAGAACCATGGTCGGAACTGGCAATGGTTCCGGTAGCGCTTGCGTTAGTTGAGAGTGCTGTTCGAGCAGATCCAGACCGCCTTGGCAGGCAGCAATCGTGGATTGCGACCAAGGCGCAGGAAGCTTGCTGTTTATCTCGCGATGCAGCTTAACCAGCTCACAGCCTTGTTGGAGCCGCTGTGCGATGAGGCGAGCATCGGGGCGAAGGCTGAATCGCCAGTCCTGTCCTGCTGCTTTGGGGAGGACATTGGCAAGAATGGAAAGGCCGTTTCGCGAGGCACGCGTGAGTTCAACGTCAGGTAGGTTGGCTGATTTGATGAAGCTTGCGGCAGCCGCTTCAGTCGATCTAATCGCAGGGATCGCCTCACGAGCAGCCTGGATTACCAATTGCTGCCAGGACGGCGACCAGTCGTGCTGGCGGATGGCGCCCAAGGGATGGGCGGTTAGCTTTTGGTAACCAATCGCCTGGGCGTTTACCTCTAGGCGATCGGCCAGCTCCAACAGCCGATGCAAGGCTTCGCGGTCGTGCATCAGCGGCGTTGGCCATGTCAGCGCAACGGCAGGTAGATCTTTTCCGGCGATGGTGGCGCCGATGGCATCGTAGATGCTCAGCCCATTCGGGTATCGGTAATGCAGGCGGTCGACATAGACGTTCAGGCTTTTGCGCAACGATTCAAGTCGTTCGGCCTCAAGCTTCCAGGTCTCGACGTCAGCATCACCGCGAGCTTGCCAAGCGGCATTGAGTTGCGACAGAACGTCCGTCTTACTCGCCTTGTTGGAGTGGACCTCCAGGCAGAACTCGCCCAAGCCCACCTCGCGCAGGCGACGGTACACGACATTGAGCGCCGCAATTTTTTCCGAGACGAAAAGCACACGCTTATCCTCGGCGATGAACTGGGCAATCATGTTGACGATGGTCTGGCTCTTGCCCGTACCCGGGGGGCCAATCAGGACGAAGTCCTTTTGCTGCGAGGCGGCAAGGACGGCAGACAGTTGCGAAGAGTCGTACGCGAGAGGGCAGAAAACCTGCTTCGGACTGTACTCGGCATCGAGCTTGTTGTTGGCCGGAAACGGCGTGTTGGTGGTCGAGTTGTACGCGTCGCGTGGCGTATCCAGCAGGTGGCGTACGACAGGGTTGTCCCGCAGCGCGTCGGTGCGTTCAGCGAGGTCTTTCCACATCAGGTACTTGGCGAACGAGAACATAGAGAGGACGACGTCCTCACTAACCTCCCAGCCTTTGATGTCCTTCACCGCAGAGGCAACATTGCGCCAGATCGCGTCGATGTCCAGCCCCGACTCGTCGCGCGGCAATTCCCCCTCGGCAACGCCCAGATTCAGCTCGAAGTCTTGGCGCAGCATTTCGATCAGTGTCGGGTTAAAGCGTGGTTCATCATCATGCAACGTGATGGTGAAACCCGAGCGTGCGCTCTTACGTTCAAGGGTCACCGGCACCAGGATGAGTGGCGCACGATAACGCTGATCTGCCCTGTCCTCGCGTGTCCAGGAGAGGAAACCCAACGCGAGGAAGAGGGTGTTGGCACCGCCTTCTTGCAGGTTCGTTCTCGCGCCGCGGTACAACTCGATCAGGCGGCTATCGAGCTCTGCCTGCGGCAACGCGATGAACACCTCGTTGCGTTTCAACGCATCCAACGCGTGCTGTTGCCGGACATTCTCGCGCTCGCGGGATTCGTACAGCTCCTTATCTCGTGGGTCAGCCCCATCCATGAGATCCGGCCGCGTCATCAGCTTGATTTGCTTCCCAGAGGCCAGCAAATCCTCAAGCTGGCTCGGCTTAGGCGCCTCGAACCTCAGTGCTTTCTTGCCCGTCTTGAAGTTCAGCAGGTTGTTGCGTAGCGACAGATCCAGCAGCTTGCGTTGCCAACGTCCAAGGCGATCCTTGGGATCAAGGCTCGCGACGTCGATGTTGTCCGTGACTTCACTGGGCAAGGCCAAGGGCGCTTCAATTTCTGGAGCTACGACCTGTGTGGCGTCATCTTGCGTGGCGTTGCCACTGGGAGTCTGGGCTTCGCCGCTGGCCATCGGCTTAATTCGCTGCAGGCGTGCCCGGCGAATATCCAATGCCATTTCAAAGGTGGCTTCCTTACCCTCGGCAAGGTGATCTGCTCCCCGCTCGATGGCGTAACGCAGTCCAACGGACGGACGTTGGGTCGCCAGGGTCGTTTCGAACAGGACGAGCTCGTTGAGCTTGATGCGCTTACGCAGTGCCGTAATGTCGTCGACGACCGTTGTCGTGAACTCCTCATTCTTCAGCCATACGCCAGCAAAGGCGTGGCCATGAGTGAAGATAATCAGTGGGTTAAGGCCTGCCTGCTCCAGCAACGCACAAAACAGCATGGTGAGATCGAAACAGGTTGCAAGACCGTGCTCAGCCAGGTGACTGGGGCTCCGTACCTTCTGCCCATCCCGTTCGAAACTCGCTGGTGGTAACGCATAGTCGAGCCCCATGGCGACCACGGTGCTCCAGACGGCGGAGAGAATCTCCCAAGCATGTGCTGGGCCGCTGGCGTAGCCATCCAGAGCAGCGCTCTTGCCATGCTTGCGCAGCAGCTCGGCGGCTTTCTTAAGCAAGGTTTCCACTGCCAGGTCATTGGGCTGCACGAAGGCTGCCGTTAACTCCGGTAGGTGAGCGAGACCACCCCACTGGTTGCGGGGTAGCACTTCCAGCGGATGTTCCGTTTGCGCGACTACCGCACGAAGCTCGTCGGAGGAAGTACCTTTGCAGGTCAGCACGAAGTTGAGGGTCGAGTATTCGGCTTCGGTCAGCTTGGCAAGCATGCTCGCATCGATGGCCAGATCGAGCCCCGGAATTTGCCGAAATACTTCAGCGCCAAGCTCTGAAATGTGCCAGGTTTTCGGCTTGAAGACAGCCGGATCAGAAGTGAGTGTCAACTCCAGATCGCTGTACTTTTGCTCCGTCTCATTGACCACGCGCAACTCGCGAATGAGCGGTACGGCGTTCTGATAGTCAGCGAGGTTGAGCTTGGTGACGACAGTAGTCTGGATCCTGACCGCTTTGACTGGTGACGGCTCCGCCGACTCGATCGGTGTAGTGTCTTCGGCCATCGCAGTCTCAGTGCTGGACTCAGCAATCTCAATGTTGAGCAGACCGTTGCTGCCGTTCTCAACCATATCATTGCTCATCTGTGCCTCCCTGCCGTCTATTTCGTATTTGGATCAGCTCTAACCCGAGCAGAGTTCCGAATTCTGGATCTCAACCAGTACTACCCACTTCGCTTGCTCGACAGCCCACCCGCATAGCACAACACGACATCCAGCGAGCCAAAGGTCTAGCAGACTGATCGCGTAGCGCTTGACGTGAGATAACCTCCAACACTGCTGAATGTATTAGCAGTCGATGCGTGTGAGCATAGGATTCTCGTGCCTTGCTCTGACGAACGAGCTTCTGTGAGGAATAACTTATTCCCAGTGGTGGGATGGTACCCGTAGTAGATGAGGGGTAGCCATGTGCCATGGGTGGTGTGCGTCAGCTTAATGCAACCGCGCATCATATTGCTCCAGCAGACCTTTGCGCAGAACCCTTTAAACCTCGGTTCGACAGATACCATTTCTAGCACTGGAGAGCGGGGTAGGGTGGGCGAGCCCCTTGAAACACAGGACACCGTTTCCCCCTTACCATAAGGGATAGGCAAACGACTGTGTTTATGACTACCAGCAAAGACAAAACCATCGAAGTGCTCGGCCAGGAGCGGCGCCGCCGTTGGAGTGCCGAGGAGAAGCTGGCCATGGTGCGCGAAAGTTTCGAACCCGGGCAAAGCGTCTCGGTGGTGGCCCGGCGCAATGGCATCAATCCCAACCAATTGTTCCACTGGCGCAAGCTCTATCAGGACGGCAGCCTGTCGGCGGTCAGTGCCGGTGAGGCCGTGGTGCCGGCCTCTGAGTTGGCCGACGCGCTGAAACAGATCCGCGAGCTGCAACGGATGCTGGGCAAGAAGACCATGGAGGCCGAGATCCTCAAGGAAGCGGTGGAGATCGCTCGCTCGCGAAAATGGCTTGCGCACTCACCCTTGTTGCCGGGGGACGACCAGTGAAAGCGGTCAGTGAAAGTCTCGGTGTAGCGCGCTCGCAATTGACGGCTCGACTCAAACAGCCCGCTCCAGGGCCGCAGCCGCGTCGGCGCCGGGCGCTCAACGATGGAGTCCTGGTCGAACAGATCAAGCAGGCAGTCGGCACGTTGCCCAGCTATGGCTATCGGCGGGTGTGGGGGCTGTTGCGTCGACAGCATGAGCAACAGGCCCTGCCACCGGTCAACGTGAAGCGGATTTACCGGGTCATGCGTGACCACGATCTGTTGCTGGAGCGCCGGCGCAAACAGCCGGGCGTGGCACGGCGTCACGAAGGTCGTGTCGCGGTGGACACGAGCAACACCCGCTGGTGTTCGGATGGCTTCGAGTTCCGCTGCGAGGATGGTGACAAACTGCGTGTGACCTTCGCCCTGGACTGCTGTGATCGCGAAGCCATCAGCTGGGTGGCCAGCCCAAACGGCTACAGCGGCGACGATGTCCGCGACGTGATGCTGGAAGCTGTTGAACAACGCTTCGGTGGCGAACTGCCCGCATCGCCGGTGCAATGGCTGAGCGATAACGGCTCGGCTTATACCGCCGAACAGACCCGAGCCTTTGCCCGACAGATCGGCCTGCTGCCCCTGACCACCCCAGTGTGCAGCCCGCAGAGCAATGGCATGGCGGAGAGCTTCGTGAAGACCATGAAGCGTGACTACATCCACCACATGCCCAAGCCTGATCGAGCGACGGCCCTGCATAATCTGGCCATCGCCTTTGAGCATTACAACGAGGAACATCCGCACAGCGCATTGAACTACCGCTCACCACGAGAGTTCAGGCGCTTGGCTGAGGCATCAACTTAACGGGGTGCCGGTGTCCGGTTTGATAGGGGCAAGTCCATAGGGTTCCGTTCACCCAGTAGGCACAATTCAGGTAATAGCAACTGTCGCTGAGCTTTAAGGCGCGTACTGCCCCATATCGGCAGAGTCCAGGTTTTCAGCAATGTACCTGACCAGCTTGAGCGGCTCGGTGCTGTCAATGATAGAGAGCATCAAGTCCCGTTTGTTGTGGGGAAGGCAATTGGCGCAGCGCTTGGCTGTGGCCTTGATGGCTGCATTGGTGCCATGAATGTGAGCGGTGAGGAAGAGGGCCAAGGTGGCATCTTGAAGGTTCAAACGGATGTGCTCGCTGTGTGTCCCAAGTGAGTGGGCCGTGTGCCGTAAACTCTGCTCAATCCTACTCACTCCAACGATTGGGCGTGCCCTGTGGTTGTGATAGGGATGGGCAGTCAGCGGGGACCGGATGCTCACTCGTTAATTGATTGTGGGAAAAAAGAGGAGCCCGAAGGCTCCTTAAGGTTGACGCCGCAGGCACAGATCGCGGCGTCGACGGTAGAATCGATTCAGGCTGCGCTGAAGGTCTTGTGCGGGTCGATGACGAATTTCTTCGGCACACCGGCATCGAACTCGCCGTAGCCACGCGGTGCGTCGTCCAGGCTGATGACCTGCACACCCACCACTTCAGCGATGTTGATGCGGTCCCACATGATCGCCTGCATGAGCGCGCGGTTGTACTTCATCACCGGAGTCTGGCCGGTGTGGAAGCTGTGGGATTTCGCCCAGCCGAGGCCGAAGCGGATGCTCAGGCTGCCGATCTTCGCTGCGGCATCGGTAGCGCCCGGGTCCTCGGTGACGTAGAGGCCGGGGATACCGATCTTGCCGGCCACGCGGGTGACCTGCATCAGCGAGTTGAGCACGGTGGCCGGCGCTTCGTGTTGCGCACCGGAATGGCCATGGCCACGCGCTTCGAAGCCTACAGCGTCGATGGCGCAATCCACTTCCGGCTCGCCCAGCAGAGCAGCAATCTGCTCGTGCAGCGGGGTGTCTTGGGACAGGTCGGCGACCTCGAAGCCCTGCGCTTTGGCATGCACCAGACGCACCGGGTTCACATCACCAACGATGACCACGGCGGCGCCCAGCAGGCGGGCGGAAGCGGCGGCGGCGAGGCCCACGGGGCCGGCACCGGCGACATACACGGTGCTGCCCGGGCCGACGCCGGCGGTGACCGCGCCGTGGTAGCCGGTGGGCAGGATGTCGGAGAGGCAGGTCAGGTCACGGATCTTCTCCATGGCCTTGTCGCGGTCCGGCAGCTTGAGCAGGTTGAAGTCGGCGTAGGGCACCAGCACGTACTCGGCCTGGCCGCCGGTCCAGTCGCCCATGTCGACATAGCCGTAGGCACCGCCGGCGCGGGCCGGGTTGACTGTGAGGCAGACACCGGTGTGCATTTCCTTGCAGGAGCGGCAGCGGCCGCAAGCTACGTTGAACGGCACGGAAACCAGGTCGCCGATCTTCAGGCTTTCCACGTCACTGCCTTTCTCGATCACCTCACCGGTGATCTCGTGGCCGAGCACCAGGCCGACCTGGGCGGTGGTACGGCCGCGCACCATGTGCTGGTCCGAGCCGCAGATGTTGGTGGAGACCACCTTCAGAATCACCCCGTGCTCGATCTTCTTGCCGCGGGGATCCTGCATTTTCGGGTAGTCGATCTTCTGCACTTCGACCTTGCCCGCACCGAGATAAACGACACCACGATTACCAGACATGCCAACTCCTTCCACTCATGCGAGTGTTTCGGGATTCGGTGGTTTCCAGAGGAACCACTGAAAGTTCGTGATTATTGGTTTCGGAGGAGGGCGCACATGCATGCAACGGCAGTGCGCCTTCGATAGCGCCTTAGGTTCGGCGCCTGATGTGCTTACTCAGCTTTAAAGCAGTAAACCGCCAGCTTGTTCCCATCGAGGTCGCGAGCATATGCGGCGTATGCGTTCGGAGCCCAACCACGCGGGCCGGGAGCACCTTCGTCTTTACCGCCGGCAGCAAGGGCAGCGGCATGGAACGCATCAATGGCGGCGCGATTGGGTGCTTCGAAGCTAACAGTGACACCGTTACCTACGCTGGCAGGTTCGCCGTTTGCAGGTTTCAGTACGAAGAAGGACGGAGCGTCTACGCCCCAGATAGAGCCATTTTCGCCAAGATCTGCAATGCGCTTATTACCCAGCGCACCCAAAACGTTGTCGTAGAAGCTACGGGCTTTGGCCAGGTCGTTGGTGCCAACAGTTACGTGCGTGAAGATGGACATCTTGTGATTTCTCTTTGTGGGTCTAAAGATGGCTGGAGAGCATTGCTCTCGGCCTTGGATAACTGGGTCGTTAGACTCAGTCTTGAAACTGGATAACCGTTCGGATGCTCTTGCCTTCGTGCATCAGGTCGAAGGCCTTGTTGATGTCATCCAGGGTCATGGTGTGGGTGATGAAGGTGTCCAACGGGATCGCGCCCTGCTGTGCCTTGTCCACGTAGCTCGACAGTTCGGTGCGGCCCTTCACGCCGCCGAAGGCCGAACCGCGCCAGACGCGGCCAGTCACCAGTTGGAACGGACGGGTGCTGATCTCGGCACCGGAGGGCGCCACGCCGATGATCACGGACTCGCCCCAACCCTTGTGGCAGCACTCGAGCGCGGCGCGCATCAGGTTGACGTTGCCGACACACTCGAAGCTGTAGTCGACGCCGCCGTCGGTGAGCTCGACGATGACGTCCTGGATCGGCTTGCTGTGTTCCTTCGGATTGACGAAATCGGTAGCGCCCAGCTCGCGGGCCACCTCGAATTTGTCCGGGTTGATGTCGATGGCGATGATCCGTGAGGCCTTCGCCATCTTGGCGCCGATGATCGCTGCCAGGCCGATACCGCCCAGGCCGAAGATGGCTACGGTGGCGCCTTCTTCTACCTTGGCGGTGTTGAGCACGGCACCGATGCCGGTGGTCACTCCGCAGCCGAGCAGGCAGACCTTCTCCAGCGGGGCGTCCTTGGGAATCTTCGCCAGGGAGATTTCCGGCAGCACGGTGTATTCGGAGAAAGTCGAGCAGCCCATGTAGTGGTAGACCGGCTCGCCGTTGTAGCTGAAACGGCTGGTACCGTCGGGCATCAGGCCCTTGCCCTGGGTAGCGCGCACTTTCTGGCAGAGGTTGGTCTTGCCGGATTTGCAGAACTTGCACTCACGGCACTCGGCCGTATAGAGCGGGATCACGTGGTCGCCCACCGCCAGCGAGGTGACGCCCTCACCTACGGCCTCGACGATGCCACCACCCTCGTGACCGAGGATGCAGGGGAACACGCCTTCGGAGTCAGCACCGGACAGGGTGTAGGCGTCGGTGTGGCAGACGCCGGTCGCCACGATGCGCACCAGGACTTCGCCCGCCTTGGGCGGCGCTACGTCGACTACAACGATCTGCAGTGGCTGATTGGGGGCGAAGGCCACCGCAGCGCGAGACTTGATCATTCCAGATGTTCCTCGTTACTTGGATTTTTTGTTGGTTGCGGTCGTGCTTGTGCCGCGCAGCAACGAACCGTGCACTCGGGCTCGTATAACAATTGCAGTGGTAATGCCTCAGAACACCTATCGAACGATTGCCCCAGGGGTAGGGCGTGACAGGCTAGGAAGGAGAGTCGTCACGCAACTGATGAGGACTCATGGTCTTGAACTCGCAACTGTCGTTTTGATGCACGAGGTTTGGATCAGAACCCGCTCCATTGCAGAGCGGGTTCTTTGATGACTCAGGCGTGTTCAGCATCCCAAGCCTTGATTGCCTCGCTGGCTACTCGGAAAGCAGCAAGAGCAGCCGGCACGCCGCAGTAAATTGCAGCCTGCATTAGCACAGCACGGATTTCTTCCCGAGTGACACCGTTGGTCAAGGCACCTTTCACGTGGACGCCCAGTTCGTGGTGTTGGTTCATCGCTGTCAGTGCAGCAAGGTTGATGATGCTCCGCGTTTTGAACGGGAGGGTTTCATCACCCCATACCGCGCCCCAGCAGTACTCAGTAACCAGCTCCTGCATCGGCTTATTGAAGCTATCCGCTGCAGCGTAAGAACGCTCGACGTGTTCTGCACCCAGTACGGCTTTACGATTGGCAAAGCCCTTTTCAAAAAGCTCTCGGTTCATTCTCTATTCCTATGCGTTGTCTTGGACTTGAATCGCAGGCATTTCGATGCCCGCCCACTGTTCGATGAGGCAGGCAATTCGAGTGAAGTCAGCTCCCTCGCCGTAAGTTGCGCGGGTCATGTTCAGAACCTGCCGCACGGCACTCCCGACGGGCATCGGCACACCCATGGCCTCGGCTTCTTCCAGGCAGATGCGGGTGTCCTTCAGTGACAGGCCGGTGGTGAACCCGAAGTCGAACGTGCGAGGGAGGATCGCTCGAGGGAGCTTGTCGGTGGTTGCACTGTTACGGCCACTTCCAGCATTGAAGACGTCGAGCATGACCTTCGCATCCAGCCCGGCTTTAACGCCCATTACCAAGGCTTCGCAGGAAACTGCCAAAGCCGTGACCGAGACCAGGTTGTTCACTAACTTCATCGTCTGACCCAGACCTGGTTCGTTGCCGCAGGAAATGACTTTCCCGAGGTTTTTCAGGATCGGGGTCGTCTCCGCTTGCTCGCGCTCAGGACCCGACACCATCAAGGCGAGCGTCCCTTTGCGGGCTCCTGCCGCTCCGCCACTCACAGGACAATCGAGCGCTGTGATGTCATGTGCTGCCAGTCCGCTGGCAAGCTGCTTGGCTGCCCGCGGGCCAGATGTGGACAGGTCGATGAACACTCGGACCTTGCCACCGTTGCAGACGCCGTTTTCACCCAGAGCGACCTTGAGCATGATGTCGGGGGTCGGCAAGCTGGCGAGTACGATTTCGGCTTGAGCTGCAACTTCGGCCGGACTGTGGGCGGAGGTTGCGCCCATCGCTACGAGGCGGCTCACCGAACTAGTGTTGAGATCAAAAACCGTCAGCGAATAACCTGCTTCTACCAGCCTGGTAGCCATTGGTTCGCCCATGGTCCCCAAGCCGATGAAGCCAATGCTTGGCAAGCTCATTCGTTACTTCCTCTGCTGTCTACTTGTGCTGAAACGGATTGCTTGAGCAACTGGATGATTGCTCGGCCGTGGGCGATTTCGTCGTCACAGACGGCGTGTTCGCGCCCTGGATAAGTCTCAAGCTCCACGTCGCCGCCCATGCGGCCAAAGACGGTTGCGGTCTGGTCGGTCCTGGCTAGAGGAACCCACGGATCGGCATCTCCATTTCCCAGGAAGATAGGGGTCCGCTGCAGCTTCCGATCAAGTAGCCAGGTCATTTGCTCCGGCCCGATCAGTCCACCTGTGTAGGCGACCAATCCGCCCCAACGAGTTGGATTGCGGTAAACGAATTCGCAGGCCAAGCATGCGCCTTGGGAGAAACCGAGTAGGACGATCCGGGATCGGGGAATGCCGCGATCTTCAAGGCGTCCGACTGCTACTTCCACGCGCGCGAGAGCGTGGTCGAGATGCGGCCGATTGTTCTCCAGCGGTGCCATGAACTTGTCGGGATACCAGCTGTTGTCGCTCGCCTGCAGCGCTACGTAGGAAACGTCTTGCACGTTGAGGCGATCGGCAATCGCGACCATGTCCTGCGGTCCTTGCGTTCGGCCGTGGATCAGAATTACCGCCATGCCGGTAGCTTCTGGTGCCGGGCCGAACTCGTGAGCAGGTTGGTCCAGATGTGGGGTAGGGGACATGCCTCTGTCCTCAGTACTTGAGTGGTTCGAGGTATGCCGCGATTTCCTGAGCATTGGCGCCCAGCTGTGGCGGAATCTGGATTGTTCCGCCGAGATTCTCGTACGACTCGTCGACGAGGAAACCCTGAGGCTTGGACACCGAGGCTTCGAACAGGGCACCACCAGGCGTGCGAACGTAGATCGAGTCGAAGTAGCCGCGATCTTTGCGGTCGGAAACGTCGGTATAACCAAGGCCTTCGAGATGCAGCTTGACGCTGCGTTGGATCTCCAGGTCGGAGACTTCGAAGGCGCAATGGTGAACGGTGCCCTCGCCATAGGCCCAGGAACCCTGCGGCAGATTGGGTGCGAGCTCGAAGTCGATGATGGTGCCGGTACCACCATTGCCCACCTCGAAGCGGGTGAATGCACCATCGACTTCTCGCTGCTTCCCGCTCCAGCCGTAATGCATGAACTCGGAGGAGTTCTCCAGATCGCGAACCGTGACCGTAATGCCGTGGGTTCCACGAATACCAAATTCGCTTGGGATAGCCCCATTGGAGTACGGCTTGCGGTTGTCGTCAGCAATGCCGACTAGCTCATAGACGATGCCGCATGGATGGGCAAACTGCAGGAGCTTCTCGCCAAATCGTTCCATGAAGGCCGGCTTGAACCCGAAACTGGAAAGATGCTTCTCCCAGAAGCTAAGCGAGGAGACTGGTACCGAAAGGGCGAGAGTCTTGACCTGGCCAGAGCCACGGCGGGCCTTACGACCGGACTGACGCATCGGGAAGCAGGTGACCAGCGTGCTTTCTTCGCCGAGGTCGTTCCCGTAGTAGAGATGGTAAATCGGCTCGTTTCCGTCGTAGAGACCGGTCTTTTTGACGCTCTTCAGTCCGAGCACCTTGGTGTGGAAGTCGTAGTCTTCCTGGGCACCGCCGACGTTCAGGGTAATGTGGTGATGGCGGAGGATATGCGGATTGATTTCCATGAGGTTCTCCAGGCGCGTTTTAGTTGGAGTTAGGACGGATGCCGAGGAAAGCGTTTTCGAGGAGCTCGCCGATGCTTGCTCGTTCGATCGTTCGGGGGTTCCAGTAAGGGGAGGCACAGGCGATGTCAGCCGCGCGCGCCACGTCTTCTCTACGAAGGCCGATGTCAGCGAGGCTTTTCGGAGCACCGTGCTTGGTGGCCAAGTCGTACAGCCCCTTGGCTGCGTCATCGACTCCGAGCGCTCGGGCAACACGCGCTATGGCTTCCGGAGCAGCCGACGCGTTGTAGGCAACCGCATGAGGAAGCACCACGGTATGGGTCTCCGCGTGCGGTAGATCGAAGCTGCCGCCGAGCGTGTGGCACAGCTTGTGGTGCAGGGACATGCCTACCGCGCCTAAACAGGTACCGCACGCCCAAGCGCCAAAGAGGGCATCGGAGCGTGCTTCGCGATCATTTGGGTTGGCATGGATGCGAGGAATGGCGCGGGCAATTGCGGCAATGCCTTGCTCGGCAAGCATCGAAATCAGTGGGTTGGCATCTTTCGAATACAGCGCCTCGACAGCGTGAGCAATTGCGTTCAGACCGGACGTGACAGTCAGCTGCGCCGGGAGGGTAAGGGTAAGCTCCACGTCATAGATGATGACTTCCGGCAGGACCTTTAGGGTCCGCTGTGTGGTCTTGATACCCTTTTCGGTCTGGCCGAGGATCGGGGTGGCTTCCGACCCGGCATAAGTGGTCGGAATGGCGATCTGGGGAAGGTCGGTGTTAAGTGCGATGGCTTTGCCAAGGCCGATTGTCGATCCTCCCCCAAGAGCAATGACGCAGTCAGCGTCTAGGCGCTTGACGTGCTCCACCGCCCGCGCCGTAACTTCGACGGGAGTGTGCATGGTGGCCTCAGTGAACGTACCGACTGACAGCTCCCCGAGGGAATTCGATAAATGCTGCGCTTCTGCCTTTTGATGCGGCGTTGATAGAACAAGCGCGCGTTTGCATCCAAGTAGCTGAACTTCTTCAGCAACCTGGCGAAGCGTATCGAAGCCAAATATCACACGCGCAGGAAGTGCGTTGTAGGAAAATGGTTGCATCGGATCTCCTCACTGACCTCTTATTAATATTGCTGCAGCACATCAGTAAAAATACTTGTAGGACCGCACAGGTCATCTATCGAAAGATAGATTTGAAGTTTTATTTCGCTTTCATGGATGCATCGACGATGCTGTGCACTACTGCTGTTAGATATCCAGTTCAAGAACAGGTGTTTTAGAGCGCGAAACGCAAACCAGCATGGTTTTTCCTGCTGCTTTTGCTTCGTCCGAAAGCACAGTGTCTCGATGGTCCGGTGTTCCGCATACAACTGTTGCCTCGCAACTGCCGCAGATGCCTTCGCGGCAGGAGTAAGGGATCATGTAGTCATTTTCTTCGAGGACATCCAGAATGGTTTTGTCCGCGGGAACTAGGTATTCCTGTCCGGTACTCTTGATAATAAGTTTGAACCCATCGTTGACTTCTGATTCGTCCTTTGGTCGAGCACTAAACCATTCAAAGTGAACGTGATCAGAAGGGCGAGTTGAAGCGGCCTGCTCAACGCGTTGCATGAGCGGCATAGGTCCGCAGCAATAGATGTGGCTATCGGAGCGCATCTGTGAGATTGCCGATTCGACATCAAATTGGGTTCCGTTACTATCGTCTAAGAAATGGAATGTGACTTTCTCTCTGTCGAAGCCCAGAAGCTCTTCGTAAAATGCGGCTCTCAATTTCGTGCGGGCGAGATAGTGCAAGTGCCAATTCTTACCTTGACGTTCACACCAGCGAACCATGGAAAGCATCGGGGTGATCCCGATCCCGCCGGCAATGAAGTTGTAGTGTTCAGCGTCAGCGACTAGCGGGAAATTGTTGCGCGGAGGCCGGACTCGCAGGGTTTGCCCAACCTTGAGGCCGCCGTGAAGGAAGCTAGAGCCGCCCCGGCTCTCGGGGGCAAGGCTCACCGCTACTTGATATCGCTTGCGCTCAGTCGAGTCGTTGAACAACGAATAGTGACGAATCAGGCTATTAGAGAGGTGAACTTCGAGATGGGCACCTGGTGAGAATTCGGGAAGTTCTTTTCCGTCCGCGCACTTAAGTTCAAACGAAAGAGTGTCTTTAGCTTCCGATCTAATGGCGGAAATTATCAGATCTAGAAATTCGGCAGACATGGGGTACTCCTAGCAAGCAGGCTTACTGCTCGTTCTTGTTCGGTGTGGCTGAAAGAAACTTCGCAACTGCTTCCCTGGCAACGACGGACTCGTCCAGAACTAGATGCCCTGCATCTGCAAAGAATTGGATTTGTGCATTAGGTAGGTGTTTATGCCAGTGCACAGCGAGGGGGGCTGGAAGAAGCCGATCTTCCTGTCCCCATGCAATTAGGGAGGGCATGCTCAGCTTCTGGAGTAGCTCAGGCATTGATAAGTTGTTGAACCCATCCGAAAGCAGTCGCATTGTCGACGACGTCTCTCTTTCTCTCATCTTTATGAACTGCGGATCGAAGCCGTCAGGAAGGTAACGCTTGAGCGTGGAGAGATCGTTCACCATGTAGGCAGGGAATTCTTCCGGCTTTACTTCGCGAAGGTCCGGAAGCGAGATGTTTTGCACTTCGAGACCAGCTGGAGCAATTAGAGCCAGTTTCGTAATTTGCTCAGTGTTTTCGGCTGCGTACTCAGCGGCCAGTCGGCCGCCGAGGGAAAAGCCGACGAGATGAAATCGACTTAGATTCATCAGGGAGAATAAGTTTCGGTAGTGATCTATGTAGCCATGGAAGTTACTGGCTGACTCACTATCATCTGACTCACCGAAACCGGGGTGATAGGGCAGGATAACGCGAAAACGATCGATCCATGCGCGGGCAAAGTCGATGCCGTGCCAGGTGCCGGCACCATGAAAGAACACGAGCGGTTCTCCCTGACCAGCGCTGTAGACAATAGTCCGAGTTCCTTCGACAACGAACTCGTCTCGTTGGAAACCGGAATGGTCCACACGGGCATCGCCCCACGTCATCGAATTCATCGAAGCACTCCTGCACTATTGTTATTGGCAGATACACGATGAAGGGAGCTGTGTGTTAGGACACCTATCCTTGGATAGCCTGATCTCGACTAACTACTCGGAGAGGGTAAGGGGATGGGCTCAAACCGGCCCAATGAAGCCGGTTTGAGCATGGGCAGAGAGGATCAAAGATCTAGGATGAGGCGGGAGCTTTTGGCTCGAGAGCAGCAAGGCATGAACTGGTCGTTCGCTGCCTTCTCCTCCGCGGAGAGGAACATATCGCGATGATCCGGCTCGCCACCTAGTACGCGTGTAGTGCAGGTACCGCAGATGCCTTGTTCGCAAGAATAGGGGATATCGATTCCATGCTCTGCCAGGGCTTGGACAACATTCATTTCTGCCGGAACGGTATACACCTCACCGGTGCTGCTGACCTGGACTTCGAATGCCTGATCCGCACCTGGCGCGGACGCTGGTTGGGCAGCAAAGTATTCCCGATGGAGGTGGTCTTCGCTCCATTCGCTGTCCCGCGCGGTGTTGAGAATGAAGTCCATGAATCCGCCAGGGCCGCAGACGTATAGATGAACGCCATCTCCTGGCTCGCCGAGGACGACGCTGGCCTGCAGCTTCTGCTCTTCGGGGCCGGTGTCGAAATGAAAATGCACGCGACTTGCAAAGGACGATGACTTGATGCGGTCGACAAACGCCGCTCGGTCGTCAGAGCGTGAGCAATAGTGCAGCTCAAAGTCGGCGCCAATTGTTGCTAGGCGCTCCGCCATACAGAGGATCGGGGTTATGCCGATGCCGCCGGCGAACAGCAGACTCCGCTTGGTCGCGTTGTGGAGTGGAAACAGGTTCTTCGGCTCGCTAATTTCGACCCGGGCGCCGACCTCCAATTGCTCATGCATCGACTTGGAGCCACCCCGTGAGTTCGGTTCCTTCAGCACCCCGACGAGGTAGCGGTCTCGCTCATCCTGTGAGTTGCAGAGCGAGTACTGGCGTTGGTGACCATCGGGGGTGCGCACGTCGATGTGAGATCCGGCGCTGAATGCGGGTAAATGCGCACCATCGGCCCTGCGGAATTCGAAGCTTTTGATGCCTTCCGCTTCGACTGCGATTGCAGTGACGACTACTTCCATCACATGACCTCCGTGGTGCTTTCACGAGCAATGAGTCGATCAAGGATGCGACGGGATTGGACGCCACCTGCGTCGATGTTCAGCTTGAGCAGCTTGCGTTCGGGGTAAGCCAGCAGGTTGCGTTGCTGTTGCTCAAGAATCTCGAGGTCTTCGGCGAAGATCTTCCCTTGGCCCTCCTGGATGCGTTCCGTGAGTGCTTGGTCCTGGGCTTGGAAGTTCCGGGCCATTCCCCAGAAGTACCAGATCGACGTTTCTGTCTCCGGTGTAATGAAATCGACCACGATGCTGTTGGCCTTGAGATTCGCGGGCGCATTGATTCCACCATTGCCTGCCAGCGCCACGCCAACATCGATCAGCACATGGCTGGGAGGGGTGAAACGGCAAATTTGCCAGCGGTCAACGAGCTGATCGTCCGGAAGGTTGTTGCCGCGGAGCGCCGCCTGCCAGAAGGGTGGGGCCATGATGTTGCTCATGTACCGCGAAGTGATGACGGTGTCGCCTTCGGAATGAGTGGCAACCGGAGCTTCGTCGATCTCCTTCTGGCCAATGCTTGACGCGTGCACGTACGTTTCGTGCGTCAGGTCCATCAGGTTGTCAATCATCAGTCGATAGTCGCATTGGATGTGGTACAGGCCACCGCCGTAAGCCCAGTCGGGGCTTTCAGCCCATTCGAGGTGGTGGATCTCATTGGCATCGGCAAGGGTGGCGTCGCCTGGCCAGATCCAGATGAAGCCGTACCGCTCGACTACCGGGAAGGAGCGGATGCAAGGGAAGCCTTGCACTCGTTGGCCGGGCATCGAGACGGTCTTTCCATCGCAGCCCATTACCAGGCCGTGATAACCGCAAACGAGCTGTCCGTCCCTTACGAAACCAAGCGAAAGCGGGGCGCCGCGGTGGGGACAGAAATCCTCTACGGCGTGGACCTTTCCTTCGGCACCACGGTAAAAGGCGATCTTCTCGCCACAAATCTGCCGCCCCAGTGGCTTGTCGGCGATCTCATCGGGTGTGCACGCAACGTACCAGGCGTTCTTCAGGAACATGATTGACTCCTCCCAGACGGGATTGTTGTTATTGGATCCAATTTAGTTTGCTCACACGCCGAGGTAAGATGTCAATCGGGATTTTTGAATCCAATACGCAGGTGCGTAGTCCTTTTTTGGGAGTTGAAGATGAGCAAGCCCGGGCAGCATGTCCTCGTGACCCTTCGAAAAATGATCGCTTCTGGCGAACTCGCGGCTGGCGAAAGGCTGGCTGAAATACCCACTGCTGAGGCGCTTGGGGTCTCAAGGACGCCGGTTCGTATTGCTTTTCGCACGTTGGAGCAGGAGGGCCTGTTGAGTCGGGCCGGCGCCCGGGGCTATCTGGTCAGGGGGGTTAGTCCCGAGGAAATTGCGGGGGCGGTTGAGGTCAGGGGGGTGCTGGAAGGTTTGGCGGCCAGGCAGGCCGCTGAGCGAGGCTTGTCCGAGGAGTGCCTGCGGGGTCTTCAGCAATGCCTGGAAGAAGGGGATCTGTTATTTGCGAAGGGATTCGTCACTGACGATGACCTGGAGGCTTATCAGGATCTGAATATGCGCTTCCACAGTCTGATCATTGAGGCCAGCGGGAATCCCGCCATCGAGATGGCCCTGATGCGCAACAACCACCTTCCGTTCGCGTCCGTCACCGCGCTAGCTGTGGACCGTAATGACATGGCGCGGGAATACCGCCGATTTAATTTTGCCCATATGCAGCATCACGCCGTGTACGACGCGTTGATCCATGGCGCAGGCGCTAGGGCGGAGGGAATCATGAAGGAGCACGCCAATGCTACTTTGGGCTATGCAGAGCTATTTGCCACCAAGCAGTCGTCAAGACCAGGGCTGCGCGTCATACAGGGCTAAGCGGTATAGTGGATCCAATATTGCGCTGATGCCGCTTCGCTATCGGATCCAAAGCTTCTCAGGGCCTGTGCGGGAGGAGTGGCCAGCGTGCATTCAGGTTACCCGAGCACCAGGCTTCCCGTGAGATGTTCCCCTTCCCCTTCCCCTTCCGCTGTCAGCGCTCGGCTCCGTCCCGATCCCCTCGCTATCTTTTGATAGGTGTATCGCACTCTCTTGCGCTTCTAACTGACAACCTCCCGCCCGACACGACCGTATTTCATGGTTCTGCGGGCAATAACAAAAAGATCTCAGGAGGTTGAGATGGCTGCCGGTAACAAGGTCGTCGTGGTTGGTGCTGGTCCTACTGGATTGTTGATTGCATTGGGGCTAGCGCAGGCCGGAGCCGAAGTCACCGTAATCGACAAAGGGGAGGGGGTTCTTCGATCTCCACGGGCAATGGTCTATTTGCCCTCCACGCTGAAGGTTCTCGATGACGTCGGGGTATTGGAAGACGCGAAGCGCATTGGCGCCTTTGGCTACCGATTCACTCAACACTTCCTGTTGTCTGGGCAAAAGGGTGGGCTTGATTTTCACGATCTGGAGGGAATCACCCCCTACTCGTACATCCTTCATTTCGGCCAGGATGAGCTCGCGGACTTGCTCCTTGAGCGGCTGAAAGCTCTGCCGAATGCGACGATCCAGTGGGCGACAGCTTTTCAGGGATACACCCAATCCGACGACAAAGTGCAATTGCAGCTGGAGCGCGATGGTTGCGAAGAATACCTGGACGCTGATTGGCTGATCGGATGCGACGGCGCCGGTTCCGCTGTCCGCAAGGCCATGGGGGTTCAGTTCGAGGGCTTCACTTGGGATGAGGTCTTCATGGCGACGAACCTCATCTACGACTTCGAGAAGTTCGACTATGCCGACAACAACATGGTGGCCGATCCCGATGATTGGCGCGTTGTCGCAAAGATCAATAATGACGGTTTGTGGCGTGTTGCCTACGGCGAAAGCACGGAGCTGACTGAAGAGCAGCGTGTTGCTCGTATCACTGAGCGCTTCAAGCGAATCCTGCCTGATCCCAGTGAGCCATACGAGTTGGTGCTGGCTAACTCATATCGGGTGCATCAGCGTTCAGCTGAAACCTATCGAAGCGGAAGGGTGCTGCTAGCCGGTGATGCGGCTCACGCGACCAACCCAATTGGTGGCCTGGGACTCACTTCCGGGGTGCAGGATGCGTCGTTGCTTATCAAATCCCTGTCCGCTCAGTTCAATAACCAGGCTGCGGACGACGCGCTGGATTGGTATGCATACGAACGTCGCCGCTGCTTCGTTGAGATCGCCAGTCCTACTGCCATTGAGCTGAAGCGCCGAATGCAGGAGCGCGAGCCGGCCAAGCGCCAGGCGGACGAGGCAGGCTTCTTCGCGATGCTCGGAAATTTGGAATACAAGCGCAAAGCGATGCTTTCCACCTTTGATCTCGCTGGCCGTCCGTACCGTGAAGATTGGCGGCAATCCTATGTAGCAGAGGATCTGCGCAACAACGGTGGGATCGTGAGCGGTCACGGAGGCGTGACCATCGAGAGGGCTGGTTAGTGGCGGCCTGTCACAGAAAAAGACAGGCGACCACTATCTCTATCTTTCGATAGGAGAGAAAAGATAGGGAATGCAGAAAGGTGTAGTTATTCGGCGTTACGTCTCTCCTGATGGAGCGCCGGATGACTAGCTACGAAGCAACAACGAAATAAATTGCTTTGCTATTACGTACTTTATGTTGCGAGCGGATTTCTGGGCTAATTACGCGCGGGCGGATCTCTCCCTGTCTCTTACTACAAGGCAGTCCTAGTCACTTGCTGTGCTGCGATGGTTCAAGGGGTAATGTGTAAATAGATTCAGTCGACGTGCTGACTCTTCCCGATCGTAGCTAGCGTCCTGCTTAAACCTGGAAATGCAGGCGATGGAATTTATGTCCTGTTCGGTCATCCTCGTCAATCCGCGGAAACCAGCGCCTGGGACCGAGTCGCTATTTTAAAAATATACCGCGATGCTGCGCTCCATCATACAGGTGAGGCGCGTATTGCCAAAACGTGGCGCACGCGCTCATTCGGCATGACCCGAGCTTGGCGATCAAGTACGTCACACCGGGCTTTCTAAAGATAGGTTTTTGAGTTAGGCAATTACCACACAATAAAGGTGGATAAGGCATTTCTCGCATCTGGGTGCGACCCTTAGGGGCCTTTCTCAAGACTTCAGAATAAGAAGAGGAAAACAGTATGTTCGTGAAGAACTGTTGGTACATCGCAGCATGGGATTACGAGGTTCCTGGTGATACCCCTGTAAGTCGAACCATCATTAACGAACCGATCGTGCTCTACCGTGATAGCAAAGGGGATGTTGTCGCACTTCAGGATCGTTGCTGCCACCGCGCCGCGCCGCTATCACTGGGCTCGGTAGAAGGTGATGCACTGCGCTGCATGTACCACGGCCTCAAGTTCGCTCCGAATGGAAAGTGTGTTGAAGTTCCGGGCCAAGAAACGATTCCTGCGAAAGCCTGTGTACGAAGCTTCCCTGTTGTAGAGCAGCATAGTTGGGTCTGGATCTGGATGGGTGATCCTGAATCGGCTGATCCTTCGCTAATCCCGCTCTCGGCCAAGCTTGACGATCCAAAATGGATATTCCGATCTGGCCAAATCGACTACCTCGCGCATTATCAGTACATCAACGACAACTTGCTGGACTTCTCGCATCTTTCGTATGTGCACCCGAATAGCTTCGGTTCGAGTCTCGACTGGGCTCGTACACGTCCGAAAGTAACCCGGCTTGAACGAGCTGTTCGAGTTGAGCGCTGGGTGGTAAGTCAGCCGGCGCCGCCGACTATTAGTGGTGTTACAGGTGACACTGTTGATATGTGGAATGCTTACACATTCTATGTCCCTGGCGTGATGATCATGCACAACGCTGTCTATCCGCCAGGTACCGCCGCACTTTTGGGCGATCAACCTCCTACCGACAAACCGCTGTTTGAATCCTTGACGTGTCAAGGCGTCACCGCCATTACCGAGACTACCTCCAGATACTTCTTCTCTTGGGGGCCAGATTCGATCCGCGGTAATGACGAAATGGCTGACGAGATGTTCAAAGCTGCCAGGATGGCCTTTGAAGAGGATCGCGTCATGATTGAGGCTCAGCAGCGCGTTCTGAATCTGAAACCGGACGCCGATATGGTGCCAACTTCTTCGGATCAAGCTCTCGGTCAGTTTCGCTGGATCGTTGACCGTTTGCGCAAGGCCGAAACTGTACAAGGCTCCTGAAAGAGCTCTTTTACTGGAGTTGGTATAGAAAAGCGGGAGGCCGGAATTGAGTTTACTTCCAACTTATGAAGTCTTTGCGGTGCGTTACGCACGCGTGGACCGCAGTCGTCACGAGAATTTTATTGACTGCCATCACAGCCACGATCATGCAATGCCAATGGACTACTTCGTTTGGTTAATCAAGGGGGAGGTAGATTCAATTCTGGTCGATACTGGCTTCAATCAGCAGGCGGCAGATAAACGCGGTCGTGCGTTGTTGCGTTGCCCTATCGACTCCTTGAGAAATCTTGGAGTTAATCCTGATGAGCTCCACGACGTAATCATCACGCATCTCCACTACGACCATGCTGGGAATATTGATCTACTGCCCAAGGCAAGATTTCATATTCAAGATGATGAAGTGAGCTTCGCAACTGGGCGTTACATGCTGCATCGACCACTACGTCATTCATACAACGTTGAAGATGTGGTCAACCTTATTCGGGGTGTCTACCAAAATAGGGTCGTGTTCCATGATGGCGATTATGAGTTGGTTCCTGGGGTCGAGGTATACAAGGTTGGTGGACATACCGCTGGCCTGCAGGTAGTGCGTGTTCATACCTCGCGCGGATGGGTGGTGCTGGCTTCGGATGCTAGTCATTTTTATTCAAATATTCTCGAAGACTCTCCGTTCCCCATCGTATTTAACGTGGGTGACATGCTGGATGGTTATAGGCTTATTTCTCGGCTGGCGGACTCTCCAGATCATTTGATACCCGGTCATGACCCTTTGGTCCGGCGCCGCTTTCCGGCTTTTGAGTGTGAGTCCGCGGATATTGTCTGCCTACATGTGCCGCCCACGACCAATCAGGATAACGAGGATCTCGAAAATGGAATCGCCTAGCTGTTATGTCGAGTTTATCCAGGCATTAGTTTCTAGGTTTGGTTGTCTCTATCCTTAGATAGGTGCTCGTCCTTCTAGGTGTTGATAGTTTCGGAATCTATGTAGTGCTAAGTCGCGGGTTTGAGTAGGCAGTCCAGTTGCTGGAGCTGCAAAAAAAATAAGAGGAGATAATTATGGCTGGCCTGTTTAGGGATTCCATCCCGTCTACTGATATTGATCTCTGGACTGAGGAGTCGATTCGTAACTCTGAAGAGATTAATGTCAGTAAGATTGGTCCTGTTGTTCGGCTTAATAAACATGACTGCTTCTTCGTCGGTAGCCACAAGGCCGCCCAGGCAGTCCTGAGTAACTGGAAGATCTTCTCTTCGACCGGCCGTCCCTTTGGTGTCGATGATCAATCGCTGGTCCCACGGATCTTGGTTACTGAGGATCCGCCGGAGCATAAGCGCGCACGTGACGCAATTATGAAAATCCTCGGGCCTGAAGGAATCAAGGGACTGGAATCGGAGTTTACTCGCCAAGCGGAAGTAATAGTCGATGAAATGTTGCGACGGCAAGTCGTGGACGGCGTTCAGGAACTCGCAGCTAATTATATTCTTAAGATTTTCCCGGACATTATTGGCCTGCCATCCGAAGGGCGAGAAAAGATTCTTAAGTTTGGTCTTGCTGCGTTCAATGGTGCTGGCCCCCGCAACGAGATTCTTACTAAATCCATCGTCGAGGCCGAAGACGCGTTCGCCTGGATGGACAAGAATGCAACTCGTGAAACTGTGTCTTCGGGGGGGATGGCTAGCAAGATCTACCAGCTTGAGAAAGATGGTGTCATCAACAAGGAAGAGGCCGATTTGCTTGTCCTCACCCTGCTGGGGGCAGGATTCGACACCACGATGACTGGTATCGGTAACACCCTTCACGCCCTAAGCCAGGATCCGGAGCAATGGGATGCCCTGCGCGAGGATCCCAGTCTTGTGAAGGCGGCCTTCGAAGAGTCGCTGCGATTCGACCCGCCACCTAGGATGCTGGGGCGATTGGTCATGTCCGATACCGAACTTGAAGGAATGCCGCTGAAGCAAGGCGATGTGGTCGGCGTTTTCCTCAAAGCAGCCGGACGGGATGAAAGCCGTTGGGATCAACCAGGAAAGTTTGATGTGCGGCGCCGGGGACCCCACCTCGGATTCGGTGTCGGTGTGCACAGCTGCGCCGGCCAGCTACTCGCCCGCGTCGAATTTGAATGCCTCTTCAGAGTTCTTCTGCAGAAAGTAAAGCGAATTGAGTTGGCAGGTAATCCTGTTCGCTTGATCAATAACAATATTCAGGGCTGGGTCAATGTCCCGCTCAAGCTCCACGCTGTTTAAACTTGGAGGGCATTGAAAATGGCTAATAATGCTGGTGTTAATATTGATCATGTTGATGTGGTCATGAATTTTGGTGACCCTACACAAAAACTTTCTGTGATGGATGATGCCGTAAAGGCAAACGCAAGTATCAGGTTGATTCCCCATGATGTCAGGATCCACAACGCGAGAAACATCAACGCGTCCCTTGAGGCGAATGCGTTTACCCTCGGGCGAATTGATAGTTCGGTAACCAATTTCTTCGATGTGGATCAGGTCCGCTCGGTGTATTTTGCCGAGGTTGCTGAGCTCATTAAAGAAAAAACCGGTGCTGAATATGTGAAGGTTTTTGGTGAGCAAGTCCGTGGTGCTACGGAGGGTGGTCAGACGAATGCCCGTACCCCGGCCATGAACACCCATGTCGACTATGACATACCTACCGCGCACGCAATTGCTCAACTCTATGCACCCGAGGAGCACAAGGCTCGTTATCTCTCCGGTCGGTGGATGATCATCAACGTTTGGCGGCCTCTCAAGACTATTGACCGTAACCCGCTGGCGGTAGTGGACGGTTCTACCATTTCTCGAGAGGATCAGCACCTTTGCAAACTGCTAGCAACTCGATCGGGTGTTAGTCCTGCGTTCGGATTCAACATCTCCTACAGCGATGAGCAACGCTGGTATTTCTATCCAGCCATGACCCCAGAAGAAGTGTTGATGTTCAAGATGGTCGACTCTGATGCTGAAGCCGTGCAGTGGGCCGCCCATAGTTCATTCAACGATCCGCACACCAGCCCCGATGCTCCTGCACGAGAGAGTATTGAAGTTCGTACTATTGCCTACATCCCGTAGCGCCTGGATTGTAATCTGAAGTCTGGAGGTGGCGGTGCATACGCTAATTACCGGGGCGGCTGGATTTGTGGGCAGCGCCCTTGCTTGGGAGCTGTTAAGTCGAGCGGCCCCTGATGATACGTTCGTACTGACAGATATTGCTTTTGATCACGCTATATCTGACGCGCGTGTCAATCAAATTGAAGGTCGATTGGACGATGGCGTTACTCTGAGTCGTATCTTGGACGGAAAGCCGGACCGCATCTTTCACCTTGCGACTGTTGCGGGCCGACAATCTGTCGAGAACTTCGAGATCGGAAAGTCAACCAATCTTGACGCTACGATAGAGCTTCTTGAACGGTTACGCCTTCAAGGGAACTGCCCGCGGGTCGTTTATGCGAGCTCTGTTGCGGTGTTTTCTCCGCCGTGGGGTTCACATGTCGATGATGAGACGCTTCCAAATCCAGGGATTAGTTATGCCACTCATAAGCTAATCGGTGAGCTTCTCATCAATGACTATACGAGGGCGTGCTTTATTGATGGTGTGGCATTGCGACTGTCGGGGATTGTTGCGCGCCCTGCAGGCTCCATGACCATGCTCTCCGCCTTTTTGAGCGACGTGTTCTTTTCGGTGGCTGCAGGCCGCCCATTCACCCTTCCGATGGAGCTGGAATCGGGAACGTGGGTGATGTCCTTGAAACGCTGCATTGAGAATCTTCTTCATGCTGGGGAAGTAGCTGCTGGTGATTTACCCGCTAGACGAAACTGGACTCTGCCTGCGCTTTATCTGCAGATGAAGGACTTTGTATCTGCACTTGCCGACTACTACGGTCCTCAGGTTTATGAACTTGTCACTTGTGAGTCCGTCCCCCAAGTTGAGGCGCTTTTTAAGCAGTGTCCGCTTAAAGCTCCAGGTGCACTTCAACTGGGATTTGTTGGCGATGGTTCAGTTGACGAGTTTGTTCGGAACGTAATTCTGACTAATCCTCAATTGGCCAAGCGCTGATACTTGACGAATAAATTACAAGAAGAGGTATGTATGAGTAAGCTTGAAAACTTGAAAGGAAAGGTTGCTGTCGTGACCGGTGGCGCCTCCGGTATTGGCAGAGGCATCGCCGAACAGCTCATAGCTGAGGGAATGACGGTCGTCATTGCTGATATCGAAGAGGGAACACTTCAAGCCACTGCCTCGGAAATCGGTGCGGTAGGTATTCGCACTGATGTAAGTAATTACGAAAGCGTCGAGGCATTGGCTCGCGCCACGGTCGAACGCTTCGGTACAGTCCATGTTGTTTGCAATAATGCTGGTGTCGGGCCCATGGGAGCGATCGCCGATTTGTCCATCTCCGATTGGCGCTGGATTATTAATGTGAATCTCTGGGGCGTCATTCATGGCGTCCAAGCGTTTCTCCCCATTCTGAAAAGCAATGCCGACGGCGGCCATATCGTGAATACGTCGTCGATGTCTGGCCTTGCTACTACTCCGGAGCTTGGTTCCTATTGCGTCACCAAGTTTGGTGTGAATGCCCTTTCTGAGGTATTGAGCCAGGAGCTCGAAGGCACCAATGTAGGCGTAAGTGTGCTTTGCCCTGGACCGGTGCGGACCAATATTGGCAAGAGCTCGCGTAATCGTCCGAATGAGCTGAATGACGGCAAGCTCCATGACGTAATGCTTGAGGAAACTGAGCATTTCGGCAACGTCCAGATTCCATGGCTGACGCCTGAATACACGGGTAAGCAGGTCGTTCATGCGATCAAAGAGGGTGAGCTTTTCATCTTCCCGCACCCTGAACTATTCGGCTTTATTTCCGATCGCCATGCATTGATCGATGCGGCTGTGCAAAAGGCTCTCGATTGGAAAGAGAAGAATCCGGCCTGAATCGTACGCATTGCATAATTTGCGGAGATATTGATGAACATCTCGAATTCAAAGAGCCAATGGTCAGAAGAGCGCCTTGACCTAGTGAGATCGGTCATTCGCGCTGATGTTGAGAAGGGTCTCTACCACGGTGCCGTGATCCGCGTATCACGTGCAGGCGTAGTTGGTCTGGATGAGGCCATAGGCTTTGAGGATGCTGATCACACCAGAAGTCTGAGCAGGAACTCGGTGTTCAGCATTTTCTCGCTGACCAAGGCATTTACCAACGTGCTTGCTCTGCGAGCTGTGGAGTTGGGGCAATTTGCCCTGACCACTAAGGTCAAAGACATCATTCCCGAGTTCATGGGGGCGCCCAGGGATAAGACCACACTTTTCCATCTGCTGACCCACACTACCGGTATGCCAGGGGTATGGACCCCGAAGCCCGATATGTATCAGGACCGCCTCGATGAGCTCCTGGCTGCAGTCTGTGAGAACGTACACGGTGTTATCGATCCAGGTCTGCGCTGCGACTACGCCCCCGCATGCAACCAGATACTGATAGCCGAGATGCTGAGGCGAACTGACCCCAAAGGTCGAGATTTCCGCAGCATTCTCCATGAAGACTTGTTTGCACCGCTGGGCATGGTCGATTCATGGCTGGGCGTGCGGCCGGATCTCCGTGCCCGAAAAGTCGTCCCGGACATGCGCGGCGTGGTTCCGATTGCTGTCCTGGGACGTACCCAGCCCGGGAAGTACAGCTTGTTCGAGGAAGAGGTGAACGAAGCCCCCCATGTTGGTGCAGTTTCTACTGCATCGGATATGTGGCGCTTTGCCGAGATGCTAAGGCTGAACGGCGAGTTGGATGGCGCTCGTATTCTTTCACCGCGGATGATAGAGCTCGCTCGTCAAAATTGGACTGGCGATCTCTACAACGAGCTTTACCGTGGTGTGGCCCTTCGCGCTGGTTGGGATAACCCGCCACCGGCCTACATCGGGCTAGGCTTCAGCGTGCGTGGCGAGAAGCTCGTGCATCATCAATTTGGCACGCTCACGTCTCGCGAGACCTTCGGAAATTATGGGGCTGGCACGACGATGTTCTGGATTGATCCTCAACTCGATATCAGCTTCTCTTGCCTAACTGCGGGCGTGCTGCCGCAGGCCGTCAACATCGAGCGATTCCAGCGCATGTCCGACATCATCGTTGGCGCTGCGGTCTGACTTAGTAGTTCACCCTTTGCGCGGTTATCTTGCTGGGGATTTCCGCGTTTCTTTTATCTCCGAACGCCCGAGTTTTCGCGAAAGCGACCATCTTCGTATTCCTAGAGCATCACGCTCATTCTGACGCCGAACAAAAGACCTTGCACTGGCTCGCTCCCAGTGCAGGGCATGCGCTGTGCTCTTTTGGGCGGGGGCAGACAAGCCGACATTTCGCTCGCATCTGTTCCGCGACGGCAAAGGAGGAACCTGCCACTCGAGGTGGGCGAGGGTTCTCCCTCGCGGTTCTAAAAAGCCGTGTGTTGCCTGTGAAGCAGAGCTGCAGGTGCAGATTGTTGGACCAGGCACCGCGTTCAAAAAACGCTGGTTACCTGCATCCTGTTCCGCGGTTGTGGAAATAGGTTAATCGGCGTCAGAGTGGCTGTTTCGTGCGTTCTGACGCCTTCGTAGTTCGGACGCTTGGTCGAGCTTCGATCTACTGAATGATCCCCAACTGCCTGGCGCGTTCCACCGCTTGAGAGCGGCGCCGGATTCCGAGCTTGTCATAGATCTGCTGCAGGTACCATTTCACCGATCCCTCGGTCATACCAAGCCTGTTGCCTATCTCGCGGTTCAGCATGCCGGCAGAGACCATTAACAGGATTTCCATTTCCCTAGTATTAAAGGCGCCGATAACTGGAACGTCCTCGGCCGTGAGCTTCGCCGCTTGGCTCGGGCTGCCGCCCATGTGTTCAAGAACTGTCAGAGCAAATGCGTCTCCTGTTTTCTCGCTAGTAGGAGTGCTCTCCAGTTGTTCTTTAAGCAAGCCTTCGAGCCAGGCACCTTCATCGAGGAACAAGCGAATAAAGCCACCAGGTTCAGCTGTTGATAACGCCTCTCTCAGCGTGCGCTGTGCGGCCCGTTTGTCTCCGGAGAGGAGTAGCAAGTGGGCTATCACCAACTCCCAACGGAGGCAGCTCCTCACGGCATCTCTGCCGTTAAGGTAGCGGTGCCACTGCTTGGCCAAGCCTATTGCCTCGGGAATTCGATCTTCTGCCTGGGCAACACGTGTCCATGCTAAGGCTCTGGCTTCGTCGCGGCTCCTAGAGGTTGCGTGCGGTGCTACTGTTGCGGCTGGCTCTCCGCGCAAGCCATGCTTCTTACCGAGGCGAATTACGTCATCGATCTCACCTCGACGCAACAGAAGCTTCAAGCGCTCAGCAAGACTGAAGAACTTCAAGCGATCAAACTGGTGTTTCGCAGCAAAGGCGTCAGCTTCATCGAGTAGGCTAAAGGCTTTAGTGGGCTTTCCATCGATCATCGCCAGTCGTGCGGCGGTTAGCCAACCAGCGATTGCCTGATCTACAAAGCCCCTTTGGCTCGCAGAGGGTAGGTATTGGGAGAGCAGCTCGCGTGATTGTTCCAGATCGTCCAACTCGTAGTGGATTTTGGCGAGATGCATGGCAATCAGCGCGGCTAATGGTGAGCCTTTCCCGTCAATCTTTTCAGCCAGTTGTAAAGCCACATTTAATTCATCGATAGCACGACGCGTCTGACCCGCTACGAATCGGGAGGGGCCGATCATCGCTTGGTGGTATATATCGGTAAGCCCGCGTTCAAAGTTACTGAAATACTCGAGGGCGAGAGAGTTAAGGCGCTCCATATCATCGAACTTGAAGCGCTCCCGTCGAGCGTACATCAGTGAACTATAAAGGCTGCCTTTAAGAAGAGGGTGTGCGTCATGATAGTTATCAATTAAATACTGTGCACTTTCTTCAACGTTTTCCAGGTTGTCGGAGAGTAGTGATAGCATCATTTCGCGATGATGGAAAATGAGGCGTAGCTCGCGAGACTCTTCATTAATACCATTCTTTCTCTCTTTCTCGTCCAAGCGCTGTCGGAGTGTAGAGAGCAGCCTTTTGCAAGTCTCGAACTGCCAAAGTGTCAGAAGCTTCCATACATGGGCCATGACAATCTTTGGATACTCCATCATAGTATCCATAGGGATTTTCTTGACCAGTGCTAAGGCTTCTTCCTTGGCGTCAAAAATTTCCTCCAAATGAGAGTTCATTATCTCGGCGGCCCGCAGATCATCTTGCGCCTGGATCGCATGACTAAATGCTTCGTTAAAATTGCCGGTGTTTTCAAGAACTCGACTTGCGCTGATGTGAAGTTCTGACACTCGATCTGAATATCGCTCCAGTAGTGTGCGATAGAGGAATTCAGAGAATAATGGATGTAGTCGGAAGTCCCGATTTTCGCCATCCAATGGGAGTAGAAAAAGCCCTTGGGAAAGACACTGAAGAAGTTTTTGCTGGGCGTCAGTGCGTTTTGTCAGGAAGTTACAGGTGGAAGCATTCAAGGTGGAAAGTATCGACGTCAAAATAAGGAACTCTTGAACGTCGTTAGGTTGATCTGCCAAGACATCTTGAAGGAAGAAGTCGGCAAATTGGCGCCGTTCGCCGCTAAAGTTCTTTAGGTCTTGAATAAGCTCGGGAGTGCGCTTAAGTAGCAGCGCAGCCAGCTTCAGACCTCCTGCCCACCCTTCAAGGCGCTGTACCAAGGACCGAATGTCTTCGGGGGTGATTGCTGTCACTGCGTCTGCCGCCAGCAAAGCGGTCGTTTCGTTTTCTTCGAAACGTAGGTCCTGGCTGGTAAAGTCAGTCACTTTGCCATGCATTCGGTGTCTTGCGACTGACAGACATGGCTCGCCACGAAAGGAGAGTACAAATCGTACTCCTTGCGGAGTGTGGTCGATGAGCATGGAGAGGAGACGCACCGAGTCGGTGCCTGCCAAATGGTGAACATCATCCAGAAAGAGGTACAGCGGGGATTCTTCGCTCGCCTCAATCAGGGCCATGGTTCGATTGAAGGCTTCACTTAGTGTGTTGGAGCCAACCCGACTAATCGGGCCATGGATTTGATCCACATTGGATGCCAGCTCGATGGCTGCTCGGAGATAGGCACTGAAGACCGGCAGGCTCTGGTCTAGTGGGGTTATCGAGAGCCAAGCAGTCTGCATCCCTGACTTTTGCAGCTCCTGCTGGAGCTCGGCTAGCAAGCAGGTTTTGCCGTAGCCTGCCGGCGAACTCACAAGCGTCAGCGTTTTATGCGCACCCGATAGTACCAAGCTGCTTAGCTTCGCTCGGGCTACAAGGTTGCGAGCGTCAACCGGTGGCTGCAGTCTGGATGCGATCAGATATATCTGGTTCGGTTCAAGGGCGTCACGGTTGTGCGGCCCTTGGTCCTTAGTAGAGGCAGGAATCATGGCCATAGCTCTTCTTATTGGTATTGGTACCCTCAGCGGAATATGCCGAAGTAACTCTGCAGCAGCAAGGTGGCCTGGCGGGTAGCTCAACCCTAGCGTATTGCTGCCGCGCTAGCCATCCCATGGCCGCGTTGCAGACGTTGAGGCAACATCGTGCCTTCGAGTCGAAAGCCCCGTGAGCAGGCTTCCCAATTGCTCAAGCGCTGGTGTCTCGTGCGGTCGTCAATCGCGGGTTTAGCGACCTAATCCGAAGAAAGAACTCTATCCAGTGGCGAGTCGAGCTGTGCGTCAAGGGCACGAACAGCTTCAACCAGTTCTCTGGTGGCTTGAGGGCCAAAGCGAACCTGTAGTGTGCGCCGCTGATTGCCTGGATGTGGATTTGTGTAGACGATCTGCAGCTCTCGCTCGTTGACGTCGAACCGAATATCCGACGTTGCTTGTATGTTTGCGACGGTGAAAATCATTCCAATATCCATTGGTTTGGGGGCTGAGCGGGCACCATGTGATGACGCGCGCCCAACCAATAGTCGTTGCCCTGACTACAGAGGCGCGGTTGATCAAACTCTCCAATCTCTTGGTGGCGAGCCCTGTTCGTCCAAGATGGCAGAAGGGTGTGCTGCCTCAGGATCGAAATGATCCTATCTTTGGATGGCCGTAGCAGATGGATGCCCGGCGGTTTGCTGGCCTGTCTCGGACCGCGAAAGCTAAATCCGAAATTGCTGAACCAATTGTTGGAGCTCCGTGCCCAAGCGAGTCAGCTCAGTGCTGGCTAGCGCGACACGTTGGGTGGCATCGGCGCCTTGGTTAGCAACACTGCGAACATTCTCGACGTTCAGGCTTATCTCCACCGCAACGGTACTCTGCTCTCCGGCAGCGGCGGCAATCTGTCCGTTAAGTAGCTCGATGCTGCTTACCGCCGAGGTGATTCGGTTGAGTGACTGCCGTGCCTGTTCACCGTACGCCACTGCCTGGTTGCTTAGCTCGGAGCTCTCGGTCATTTGCTGTAGAGCACGCAAGGAAATACCTTGCAGCTCTGCGACAAGAGCTTCGATCTCGTGTGTCGACTCTTGAGTTCGCCGTGCTAGGGCCCTGACTTCGTCGGCCACTACCGCGAAGCCACGCCCCTGCTCGCCGGCACGAGCCGCCTCAATCGCCGCATTGAGTGCCAACAGATTGGTCTGCTCAGCCACCATTTTGATGACGTCCAACACGCCACCTATGCGCTCACTGCTTTGGTGAAGGTCCCTAATTACATCAGTGGATGACTTCACGTCGTTGGCAAGGCGGCCGATTTGCTCCGCGCTTTTACGCACTACATGCTCGCCAGCTTTGGCGTGCTTGTTTGCATCTGCGGCTGCTCCGGAAGCATTCTCTGCATAGTTGGCGACCGCCTCGGCAGAGGTTGCCATCTGGCGCGTGGCGTTAGCCGCGAGCGCTGTCTGGCGTTGCTGGTCAAGCGCACCGCCACTACTTTGTTGACTGGCTTCCTGTAACGCACCCGCTGCACCACGCAGTTGATCCACGCCATCCAGGATCCGACGTATGAGCTCGCGCAGGTTGGAGGTCATGCCTCCCATCGCTCGGTAAAGCTGACCGAGTTCGTCGCGCCGCGCTGTTGTGATGTTCTGGCTGAGGTCTCCAGCGGCTATGCGTTTGGCGAGGTCCAGCGTCTGATGGAGTGGTGGCAGGATCAATTGGCGGATCCCCCATCCTGCCAGCAGTGCAAGCGTGAGAATGACGCCGGCGCTGACAACCAGCAGATGCAGAATGGTATCAGCATAGTTTTCCAACCAGTCTCGATGGCTATTCAAGGCCTCATTGGCACCCTGCAATACGCGGTCGGCCAGCTCTTGCATTTGCATCGCGCTGTGCTGGTTGGCTGCGCGGCTTTCACTGTATCGCTTGAAGGCCGAGTGGTAATTGGTAAGGGCTTCTTGTGCTGCCTGGAGGATGTCCTGGTGTTCCTCGCCAATCCGACCCCGAAGCCGCGACACATCTGCCTCGGCATCGCTCATTATCTCCTTCCAAGCGGAGAGTTCTTGCTTATCGTCCCGCTGAACATATCCAAATTCATAGCCCCGCATTTGCAGGAGTAGGCGCAATAGCGTCGAGGAGTTTTCTGCAAATGTTAGGGTGTTTGGATCTAGTTCGCCTTGACCGTTCACCGATTCCCGTAAAGCACTGAACATGTCTAGCTCTACGAACTCAAGTTGAATTCGAGCGTTGTCGGCTTGTTTCTGCATTTCGGCTAACGCTAAGTCTGATTGAGTCTTAGTGGCGTGGAAATGGTCAAACTGCTCTCGATAGGCACGAGCATTGAGTCTAATTTTTTTCAATTGCTCATGGTTAACTGTACTTCTATCTTCCAGGATTTCGTTGACTCGAATGTCTAGCTTGGAGAGCTTGAGCTCTAGGAGGTCAGCGTTCTCTTGTTTGCCCGTCAGAGAGAAGTCTTTCTCGGCTCCACGAGCTTCCTGCAGAAGAAGGTTTAGTTCACCGATTGCTTGGCTCTGTCTATTGCCATCCAGTAGAAGCTCGGCTGTCTTTAAGGCCATGGCAATTGCCGCGATGGACAGCAATGAGACCAAACCAAAGGCCAGCATCATTTTTTTGCCAACGTTTAGGTCTGCGAGAAAAAATATGGTGCGTTGCAGCATCTTATTATCCTTCTGGCTGCTTTAAGAGAGAGCTTTTAATGGGCCAGGAGTCGAATACAAAAGCTCGTTAAAAGGCACTGGTTTGTGGTGGGTGGATCGCAATATATTTATTGAATTAAGCGATACATGATTCGGCTTAATCTCCTGCAGTGGCTTATCTAAATTTATTGTGCGCGCAGGTTCTGCTTGTCTAACAGGCGGATCACCTGCCGAAAGATAGTGCTTCCCGGCGTTGGCCTTCCTCTCCGGCATATCGAGGATCTTTGCAGCGTGAAAGCCTCGCACTTAGCTAGGTCGCCGTACCTGCCGGTTCAGGAAGGGTCTACTGCTGTTTCGCCCCGGGCAGGGGAGAGGGGGGCAGTTTCATTGTGGGCGGCTTCGGCTGTGGTGACTGGGGGTGAACCTGCTTGGTTAGGTGGCGCCGTGTACGACGCTGCTCCTACTTCCATAGATGGGGCGATCTACACCACCGAAATACGAGCGAGCGAGGCGCTCGGTCAGGTGATCGCGGGCAGGACAGATGGAGCAATGAGCTCGCCATTAACGACAGGGCGACCGCTCTGGCGTCGAATCGCCTCACTCCAATGCCGGCCCATACCATCGCTGTGCGAGCGGTCGTGGCTGCTGCGCGACATTACCCATCGGGAGCTTTTAACGCCGCTGGGTATGACCTGGGGGTATCCCGATCTGCGTGCTCGGAGGGCGCTGAGTTGCGTGGCGCAATATCCATTTAAGGCCTGGGGCAGACCTGCTGTGGCGCTTCACTCTGTTCGAGGCCGGCGGCGCTGCACACTTCGCCGCTTTGCGGTAGCTGCGACGATTTCAGTCCCCGATTGCTGCCTTCCCGCTTGTGGCTCGGCCTATCCATCGATAGGTGGATGCATGAAGTGCCTTGGGTACCGTCGAGACGCGTGCTTGATTGCTCACCGGTTCGGCTCCGACGGAACCACTCAGAAGGAGAGGCCGCAGGGATAGGTGAAGCGATGCCAGCTGGTTGGTCCTTCAGAAAGCTCAACTTTTCTGGGGGGCCGGCGAAAGGCACCCAACCAAGCATCCTCAAGGCGTGAAAATAAGAAAGACCGAAAGGTCGGAGGATTACATGCAAAATCTGCTTTCAAACAAGCGTTGGCAGCTCTCGTTGGTCTTCGCTATTGCTCAGGTTTCCTGCGGTATGGCCGCTGCCGCCGTTTCTTCGCAAGAGGCTCAGCAGCTGGGCACGACGCTCACCCCGATGGGGGCTGTCAAAGCGGGCAATGCGGAGGGAACCATTCCTGCGTGGAGCGGGGATAATTCGCAATGTCCTGCAAATCTCCCGAAGGGAAGTCTGGCATGGGAACCTTTCGCGGACGAGAAGCCAACGCTGACCATCACGTCGAAGAACATGGCTGAGTACGAGGGGCGACTGTCTCTCAGTGTTCAGACCCTGCTGAAGAACAATCCTGATTACCGAATTGACGTTTACCCGACTCACCGGACCGCGACTGCGCCGCAGTGGGTGTATGACGACACCAAAAAGAACGCAACCAACGCTACGATTAGCGATAGCGATAAAGCGGTGCACGGTGCCTATGGCGGCGTCCCATTCCCGATCGCCAAAACCGGCGGTGAAGCGCTGTGGAACCACTACCTTTCGTGGAAAGGTGAGGCGGTGGACACCCTCGCGGACCTCATAGTCGTTGACACCAATGGTTCCAAGTCTCTGACCGCTCGGATAGACGCCAGTCGCGTCTTCCCGTACTACGTCCAGAATGGCGAGGCGCAGTTCGACGGCAAGCATTGGCAGCTTTCCCGCGCAGAGATTAAGGCTCCCGCACGTCGAGTAGGGGAGGCTACAGTCGGGACCTTGCCGATGGATTACCAGAACGTGCCCTTCGGCTCCTGGCAGTACATGCCAGGCCAGCGCCGCGTACGCAAGCTGCCGAACGTGCAATTTGACACTCCGAACTTCTTCGTCTCTGGCGTTGCCAACTTTGACGAAGCCTACGGTTTCTTCGGTTCGCCAGAGCAGTACGAGTGGAAGCTGGTTGGGTCGAAGGAGATGTACATCCCCTACAACACCAACAAGCTGCTCAAGGCCGGCCAGGATGCGGCGATTGGCGAGCGCTTCTTCAACCCTGACCATGTCCGTTGGGAGCTGCATCGCGTCTGGCAGGTAGAAGGCAAAGTGCGAAGCGGTGTGCGGAACGCCGTGGCGAGCCGTACCCTGTACCTGGATGAAGACACGTGGAACATCGTGTTGAGTGACCTGTGGGACACTCAAGGCAAGCACTGGCGCGGCGGCATCATGTACTCGAGCATTTCCTGTGATCTGCCGGGTATCGTGGCATTGCCTTTCCAGAACATCGACTTCCAGCAGAATGCGTATGTAGTCGGTGAGTGGAGTGACCATTACACCCCACGACAGGCTCGACCACGCTCCTTCTATTCCGCGGAGTCCTTGGTGCAGAGCGCGCAGCGCTGACGAAAAGAAAGGGGGGCAGACTGCCTGTGCCCCCCTCGATTCGCGCATTCAATGATACGGGCCGCGCCGCCCGCGCTGACCTGATAAGAAGAAGCTAGCTAGCGAGACTTTCACTGGCTGAAGCGTCACTACAAGAGGCTACCTACCGCCCTGACGGAGGTTCGAGATGCACCGTGACACCTATGCCGTTGCCCCCGTCGTCGCGATAAAGCCAGAAAGTCGCACGCCGCTGTCGGCCACCAGGAGTCCAGCCTTTAATACCCAGGGATTGATCGTACGTCCTCGGTTGATGAAACAGCTCCGAGCTGCTCAGGGCCAGAGAGTGATCTCTCTACGCGCTCCCGCGGGGTATGGTCGATCCACACTACTGTCGCAGTATTTCATCGAGCTACAAGCGTCGGGAGTTGCATGCTTCTGGGTCGGGTGTCGCAATGATGCTGACGCCACGGAGATGCTCATTGCTTTGCGCGATGTGTTTTGTCGTCGAGCCGATCTGGCATCTTTGCATGCTGACCCGGGCTCCTGTCTGCGTAGTGCGACGCAGCTAAGGGACATCAGGACGCCCTTGTTTGTCTTTATCGACGATCTGCAGTGCGTAGAGGGCGCAGCCCTTGAGGCAATTGACGAGCTGTTGGAGCGGGCGCCTGCCAACCTCCATTTTCTGCTTTCCGGGCGCGGCCAGCCTTCGCTTCGGCTGGCTCGCTTTCGCATGCGAGGTGAGTTGTTGGACCTGGATGTCCACGATATGGCTTTCGATGAAGACGAAGTCGCCTGTCACTTTGGGAATCAGGGCTTGGAGTCCTCCTTGGTTTCAGATGTACCAACTCCTTTTCAGCGTATTGAGGGATGGGTTGGTGGTCTGAATCTCTTGAGCCGCGCGATCAGATCGGACGGTGGTCAAGTCAGCAATCTCACCAGTATTGAGGAAAGAGCGCTCTTTCAGGAGTTTTTCTTCGAAGAGGTTTTTGAGCCGCTGGAATCTGATCTCCAGGATTTCCTAGTGTCCTGTGCCATTCTGGAGCGTTTGGAGCCCGAAGCCTGCGCGATAGTCAGCAAGCGAATAGACGGTCTGAGCCTGCTTAAGGAGTGCCAGTCCAGAGACCTGTTTGTTTTTACTGATCACCCCAAATCGCAGTCTTATCGGTTGCATACCCTGTTTCGTGAGTTCCTGCTCACGTATCTATCGGAAAATGATGGGGCCAAGCTGAGCTATTTGCACCGGGAGGCAAGCGACTTCTACGTGCTCAAAGAGGAATTCTTCAAGGCGTTCAATCATGCGTTGAGCTCCGGAGACCAAGAGCTGGCCGCGAGCATTATTGAAGATAACCATGTGGCTTTCTTTGAGCGAAGCGATGACATCGCTTGGCGAATGGTTGAGCAGCTTCCTTCCTCACTAATAAGTCGTTACCCCCGGATTCTGATCTCGCAAGCTTGGTCCATGCTTCATCTATGGAAGTTTGAGACGGCCAAGGAGTTGCTCGCCCAGGCTAGGCGTTGTCTCGGTGATCCGGAATACATAGCAAAGTACTCGCCGGAATTTATTGAGGTAATGCGGAGCGAGCTTCTTCATCGAGAGGCCATGTTGTCAATGATGATTGACGATACGCCACTGTTGGAGACGCAGGCTCGTAGCCTTGTTGAGAAGTACAGTGACGCGCATCCCATCATTCGCGGTAGCATCTACAACGCGTTGCTGTATGCGCAGAGGGAGCGCTTCAAACTCGATGAGATTGAAAGGTTGAGTAACCTGACGCGTGAATATCTCAGTCGGGGTGAAAGCAAGCTCTCCATTATTGTGCATGAGGCGGTAATTGGTCCTTCCCGATTTATGGGCGGACAAACCGAGGCCGTTATCACTGGACTCACTAAAGCGCTCACTGCAGCGGAGTCGATCGCTGGCATAGGGTCGCCCTATGCAACTATCCTTGCTCTGCCGCTGGCGGAAGTGCATTACGAGCGCAACGAACTGGATCAGGCGCGTCGGCTGCTAGAAATATACTTGCCGCACGTGGAGGCCGAGGGCTTCGTAGATCAAGCGATCGCAGGATGGCTCACCGCAGCGCGTCTCGCGTTCAATGATGGTGATCCAGAAACCGCATTCGATTTGCTCGACAAAGCTGAAGTAGCCGCCGCCAAGCATGGTTTTGACCGTCTGCATTATTCGGCCCTGGCTGAACGCCTGCGCTGCCTGTTACGCATGGGGGAAGTGAATGAAATGATCCGTCAGGGCCGGAAGCATGGCTTGATTGGGCAATTCAGTCATTTGAAGCCGTCGCTGGGCGTGACCACCAAGGATGAGGTAAAGGCACTTTGTAGCGTACGTGTGGCCATTGCGCAGAATCGGCTCAACGAAGCGATGGATCTGGCCAAGCATTGGCAGCGTTATTTGGCTAAAGCTGACGCTACCCGCAACTTCCTCCGTTGGGATGTGGTGCACACTCATTTGCTAGTCCTAACTGGCGATGAGCGCGGGGCTCAGCGAAACCTTAAGCGCTCTCTAGAGCTTGCGGCTCGGGGGCGTTTCATTCGCACCTTCTCGGACGAGGGAGCTTGGCTCAGTGGTCTGCTAATGGGAGCGGAGTCAGCAAGTGGAGAAGAAGGAAAGTCCGCCGAGGAGTTTATTGAGGAAGTCCTAATTTCATTCCGTGATACGAAAAACTCCGTTGCAAAGAGGGCAGAGCCAGCAGTCGTTGAAAACGTCCTGGGAGCTTTGAATGGACGTGAAATCGAGATACTTCAACTGGTTGATGAAGGCCTCAGAAACAAAGAAATAGGTCGAAAGCTGAGTATCACGGAGGGATGTGTGAAGTGGTACCTGCAACAGGTATTTGACAAGATTGGAACGCGTCGCCGTGCGCAGGCGGCCAGCAGAGCTCGACAGCTGGGGCTCATGCGTTGAGTACACGCCGAAATTTATGGATATCAACTGGATATCGGGCGGTTACTATCTTTTGATAGGTTTTTTAGTTGGTGGAATGCCTCTATCTTAAATTTGCCAGCCTTCGAGTTGGTACGTTTAAATACATTGGGAAAGCAAGTGCTGCTTTTCTCTCGCGTGAGTGTGGAGGCAAAACAATGATAATAAATCGCGTCTGCAAAAGTGCCTGCGCTGATTTTCTTGAAAATGCCGTTCGTGGAAGCGAAGCGAAGCTGATTAAAGCTGCTTCGCGAGGGGCAATAATTGTTGCGGGCGTCGGGTTTAGTGCGGTAAGTCAGGGCATGGCGTTCGATCTTGGTCCTGAGATTACGGCAGACTGGACAAATACAGTTAAATATACCGCTGGGGTTAGAACTGGGAGTGGAAACTCTAATAACCTGAATGATCCGAACTCTGATGAGATTGAGCGAAATTTTGATGAGGGCGATCTGGTGATGAACCGGGTGGATCTGCTCACAGAGCTCAACCTGAAATACCAGAATTTTACGTTCAACTTGAGCGGCGCTGGCTGGTATGACGATGTCTATAATTCCAGCAACAGTAACGACTCCCCTGAAACGTTCAACCCGTTCAGTGTTGAAAATGATCAATTTACTTCTGCTACCAAGCGCTGGGCGGGACAAAGCTTTGAGTTGATGAATGCCTTTATCGGCGCGCAATTCGAGCCAGGTGGAATGCCTTTGAGTTTCCGTTTGGGGCGGCACACGTTGCTCTGGGGCGAAAGCTTGTTCTTTACGGACAACGGCATTGCATCCGCTATGGCGCCGGTCGATGTCTACAAGGCCCTCAGCGTACCTAACATCAAGGCTCAGGAAGTGTTCCTTCCGGTAAACCAGTTGTCTGCGAGTGCGCTGCTGAGCGATGAGTGGACGGTGGAGGCCTTCTATCAGTTTGAATGGGAAAAGTCGCGCCTCCCGCCTGTAGGTACGTTCTTTGCGTCGACGGACGTCCTGGACGAAGGTGGCGAACGTATCATCGTGGGGCCCGGTGCGTTCCTTTACCGGGGCTCGGATGATGAAGCGGATGCTCCTCAATTTGGGGTATCACTTCGCTGGCGGCCGGCTCAATACAATTTTGACCTAGGGCTATACGCTATTCGCTACAACTACAAAGAACCCCGTGTAATGACGGAGTTGTCTGGTGGATTTGATCCGGCAACAGGTTCTGTTGGTACTTATCATCTGGAGTATAAAGAGAATATCGAACTGTATGGAGTTAGCGTTAACTCCAGTATTGATAATCTCAATTTGGGTGCCGAGCTCAGTTACCGCCATAATATCCCGCTGCGCGTATCGACCAGTGTCCTTCAGCCGGACTCCTTGGGGGATACAGTGAATGCTCAGGTTTCCGCCATTTATGTCGGCAATGCAGGCATGCTCTGGGACAATATAACTTTTGCTGGTGAGATTGCTGGTCATAAATTGGCGAAGGTTACTCGGAATGGCGATCAGCGCGATACCACTTTGAATAGTTTTGCCTATGGTGCGCGTGGTGTGGTTACCTTGGATTACTACCAAGTTGCTCCAAGTCTTGATCTGTCCGTGCCTATCGGTATTGGTTATGTGTTCAAAGGTAGGTCCCCGACCTCGGGGGCATTCGGCAACTATGGGGAAAACCAAGGCGGGGACGTCACCGTCGGTCTGGCTACTACCTATAAGCAAACTTGGCAAGCGGCTATTAACTACACCAAATTCTTTGGTAATGATGATGATAACCGTTATGTCGGTCGTGACTTTGTAGCGCTTACGCTAAGCACAAGCTTCTAGTTTACAGCTTAGGCTGGTCTTGCCCTCGCTTTGCGAGGGCTTTTTTATATTGTGGGCAGTTGCGGTGGTTGTGTGTTTTTAGGGATTGAATAGCGTCTATCTTAAGATAGGTTATGCGCTCTTCAGGTCGGTGTAGATTTTAGCCTAGACGCTAGGATTCTTCGGGATCCGCGTGAAGGTGGCTAGTTCATTCGCTGAGTAATGGGCTCGTAAAGATAATAACAAATAGGGGTTTAATCGCCCCGTGGACAAAGCTATGCGTGCAAATAAAAAGGCCTTGCTGCTGACCTTGCTATTGTCGATTACCTGGTGCACTAGTCATGCGCATGCAGGTGAGCGTACTCGGCCCGTGGTCCTAGATCGACCGGCGGTCACTATCAAGCATCCAGATAAAGGGTTTTTGTTGGCAGCGGCACGGGCCGGCAATAGGTTGGTGGCCGTTGGTGAGAAAGGTTTGATCGTTCTTTCCGATGATCAGGGAGCTACCTGGAGACAGGCTCGTGAAGTACCAGCGAGCGTCCTGCTGACCGATGTTGCCTTCGCAAATGATACTTCCGGTTGGGCCGTTGGGCATCTGGGGGTGGTTTTGCACACAGAGGACGGTGGGGAGACCTGGAGCCGTCAGCTCGATGGAATCCAGGCGGCGCAGTTGGTACTCGCGGAAGCCGTCCACCACAGCACTGCTGGCACCGCTTCTTCCGTAGATCAGCCATTGGATGCGCTGACTAGTGCCCAGAATCTTGTTGCGGACGGACCTGACAAGCCATTTCTATCGTTAAGCATTCGCGGCGCAAGAGAGGTCTTGGTTGCTGGTGCCTATGGATTGATGTACCGCACCGTAAATGGGGGGCTTTCATGGACTTCCGAAAACAGTGCGCAAGTTAACCCGGGAAGTCTTCATTTCTACGCTCTTACACAGTCCCAGGGGCCTCTGTACGTGGCCGGTGAGCAGGGCTTGCTGCTGAGTAGTGAAGATGGGAAACGATTCCGGGCGCTTCAACAACCTTACGAGGGCACATTGTTTGGTGCTGTGGTTACCAAGAACAGTGATGTTCTAGCGTTTGGTCTCAGAGGTAACTTGGTGCGCTCAAGTGACCATGGGCAGAGCTGGAGCAGAATTGAAAGCGGTGTCTCTGCCTCATTGCAGGCCAGTGAGATATTGGATGATGGTGCGGTAGTTCTCGGTAGCGATAACGGCCAGATCATTGTAAGCCGAGATGGGGGAGAAAAGTTCTCTCCTCTTGCGCAGTCCAATCAGCCTGTCGCTGACATCCTTCAACTTTCAAGGGAGAAGTTGTTGGTTGTGGGACCTCTTGGTGTAGAAATTGTTCAGCTGGAGGCAAAGTAAAATGCAATTCCAAACCGGGGCATCCTCTAGTTCGTTTCAAGTTGGTGATAGTTCGTTCCTCGAGCGACTGTTGTTTGAGAATCGCGGAGTCATCCTTCTCCTTTGCCTGCTGATAACGGTGTTTCTAGGGTATCAGGCACGCTACCTTGGATTGAATGCTAGTTATAAATCGGTAATTCCCCATGATCATCCATATATCCAGAACTATCTTACCCACGAAAAGGATTTGAAGGGGTTGGGGAATACTCTTCGTGTGGTTGTGGAAAATAAATCTGGGAGCATTTTGGACCCCCACTACCTGGATACTCTGCGCAAAGTCAACGACGAGATTTTTGCGCTGCCAGGGGTCGAACGGCCGTATTTGCAATCACTCTGGACGCGCAGCACGCGCTGGCTTGCAGTAACCGAGCAGGGTATTGACGGTGGGCCCGTCATGCCGGACGCCTATGATGGTTCAAAGGCCAGCTTGGAAGAGTTGCGACTCAATATTATGCGGTCCGGGGAAGTCGGTCGTTTGGTCGCCAGTGACTTTCAATCCAGCGCAATTATTGTGCCCCTCCTTGAGTACGATGCCCAGGTTGGCCAGAGCCTCGACTACGGACAGCTATCCAAGCAGTTGGAGGTGATCCGGGCAAAGTACGAAAGCGATAACGTCGGCATTTACATCATCGGATTCGCTAAGGTAATGGGGGATTTGATCGATGGCTTGGTAGAGATTCTGATCTTCTTCGGTGTGGCAATCGCCATTGCCACTGTCATGGTGTACTGGTTTACCCGCTGCCTGCGCAGCACGATGCTGGTAGTGCTGTGTTCCCTTGTGGCCGTACTGTGGCTGCTCGGCATGCTGCCGCTTATGGGCTTCCACCTTGATCCATATTCGATCCTTGTGCCGTTCTTGATTTTTGCCATTGGCATGAGCCATGGCGCACAGAAGATGAACGGCGTGATGCAGGATGTCGGGCGCGGGCTATCAAAAGTGGACGCTGCGCGTAACACATTCCGACGTCTGTTCATGGCTGGATTTACTGCCCTGGTATGCGATGCCGTAGGCTTTGCTGTTCTGTTTATGGTCAATATTCAGGCAATCAGGGAGCTGGCACTAGCCGCAAGCCTTGGCGTCGCTATCCTTATCTTTACCAACTTGATCCTGTTGCCGATTCTGCTCACTTATACGGGCGTCAACCGTCATGCCGCTGAGCGTGCCCTTCGTAGCGAAGAACGCGCTTTAAATGGCAATAGCGGGCCGTGGGGACTGCTTGTCCGGTTCACTCAGCGCCGTTGGGCATTTGGTGCAGTCTGCGTTGCATCATGCCTGGCTATCGGGGGGGCCATATTGGCCTCACAGCTGAAGATTGGTGATCTTGATGCTGGCGCCCCGGAGCTCAATCCGGACTCACGATACAACCGGGACAATGCGTACATCACCACAAACTACTCAACCAGTAGTGACGTGATGGCAATCATGGTGACTACTGCTGATGAACAGTGCGCTGATTACGATACGGTGGTTGCTGTGCGCGATCTGCAGGGGCGCCTGCAGCAGCTTCCTGGAGTAGAGGCTACCAATTCATTTGCCGACCTAGTGCGTCAGATGGGGGCGGCTTTCAATGAAGGTAGCTTTAAATGGGCTGAGATCGTCCCTAATCAGGTAGTGCTCAACACTGTTATGACTCAGGCCACGCGTGGGTTGTTCAATGGTGATTGCAACATGCTCACGGTCTACGCTTACCTGCGCGATCACAAAGCTGAGACTTTACAGCAAGCTGTAGAGGTGGTTGAGCGCTTCGCTGCAGAGTCAAACACTAAGGAAGTAAAGTTTTTGCTGGCGGCAGGTAACGCTGGGATTGAGGCAGCCACTAATCAGGTGGTTAAAAAAAATAACTACCTGATGCTTTTGGGGGTGTATGTCGCGGTTATAGTTCTGAGTCTAATAACGTTCAAATCGTGGCGGGCGGTATTGGTAGCGATATTGCCGCTTGCGCTGACTAGTATATTGGCTGAAGCTCTGATGGTGCTCGTAGGGGTAGGGCTTAAGGTTTCCACATTGCCAGTTACTGCGTTGGGCGTGGGGATCGGTATCGACTACGCACTATATATTCTTAGCATAATGCTGCTCTGGTTGAGGATGGGGTATAGCTTAGAAGAAGCGTATGCACGTTCACTGATGTTTGTTGGCAGGGTGGTGTTGCTGACTGGTATGACGCTAGCCGCTGGCGTGGCCACGTGGATGTTCTCGCCAATTAAGTTCCAAGCTGATATGGGTTTGTTGCTGGCGTTTATGTTCCTCGTTAATATGTTTGGTGCATTGATCCTACTTCCGAGTCTAGCGGCTTTCCTCCTGAAACCGAGCAAGGTAGCTAAGGAGAAAGTTGAGGCGGACGTTCGGCTTAAGGAAAAGTGCGAAGCTGTATGATTGGCTCCTAAAAGTGTCACCCTTTGAACCCACTCCGGTGGGTTCTTTTTTATACAGGGGACCATGTGGGGCGTAGTTAAAGTCTCCACGGTTCAGAGCTGGGATATGAGCTAAACAGCGGTGTGACCAGGTCTAAGAGCACGCGCCTGCATTGGCCCTTGGCACCACTCCCATGAAAGTCTCCTCTGGCTCCGCATTACTATCTTGCGATAGGTACTGCGTTGGCTGTCTCTTCCTATTCTCCAGATTGCAGCATCTCTCTGTGAGCCGGAACCTCTTATTACGAGTGTTTCTCTCCAGCACCGTAAGCGTACGCCGAACTCACCTTGCGTGATTCAGGCAGGCACCCACTGATGCGGCAGCAGTTGGCCGATATCACTTGCTCGCTGCGTCGGCAGTCGTGTCAGCACGTCCTTGAGATAGGCATACGGATCATGTCCGTTCATGCGGGCCGACTGGATCAGGCTCATGATTGCCGCCGCCCGTTTGCCGCTGCGTAGCGACCCGGCAAACAGCCAATTGGAGCGACCTAGAGCCCACGGGCGGATCTGGTTCTCGACTTGGTTATTGTCGATGGGCACAGCACCATCCTCGACATAGCGAGTCAGTGCCTGCCAGCGTTTGAGGCTGTAATCCAAGGCTTTCGCCGTGGCTGATCCGTTGGGCACCCGATCACGTTGGGCCAGCATCCAGTCATGCAGCGCGGCGAGGATCGGTGAGGCCTTTTCCTGCCGTATTCGCCCGCGTTCTTCATCGCTCATGTCGCGCACTTGGCGTTCGACTTCGTACAGCCCAGCGATCGAGTGCAGCGCTTGTTCAGCCAGTTGGCTTTTGTTCGCCGCGTGCAGATCGAAGAACTTGCGGCGGGCGTGGGCCATGCAGCCGATTTCGGTGATGCCTTGCTCGAAACCGGCCTTGTAGCCAGCAAAGTCGTCGCAGACCAGCTTGCCATTCCACTGGCCAAGAAAATTGCGCGCATGCTCGCCGGCACGGCTGGGGCTGAAGTCGTAGACCACGGCCTTCAGATCGGCGAAGGGCGTGGTGCTGTAGGCCCAGACGTAAGCCCGATGGGTTTTCTTTTCGCCCGGCGCGAGCATTTGCACCGGGGTTTCGTCAGCGTGGATCACGCGTTGGCCCAGCACCGCTTCGCGCAGCGCATCGACCAGCGGCTGGAGCTGCACGCCGGTTTGCCCGACCCACTGCGCCAGCGTCGAACGAGCGATAGCCAGGCCGGCACGGCCGAAGATCTTTTCCTGCCGGTACAGCGGCAGGTGGTCGGCGAATTTGGCCACCATCACGTGCGCCAACAGGCCAGCGGTGGGGATACCCTTGTCGATCACCTGCGCCGGCACCGGCGCCTGGATCAGCGTTTCGCACTGGCGGCAGGCCCATTTCCCACGCACATGCTGCTCGACGGTGAACACGCCCGGCGTGTAATCCAGCTTTTCGCTGACGTCTTCACCCACGCGTTGCAGCTGGCAGCCGCAGACGCACTGGGTGTTCTCCGGTTCGTGATGGATCACGGTGCGCGGGAGTTGCGGTGGCAGCGGTGCACGCTTGGGCTGCTGGCGTGCTTCGGCCGGCGCAGCCGGCGGATTGACCGCTTTCAGCTCCGCCTCGATGGCCACGATGTCGGTGTCGAGCAGGTCATCCAGCAGGCGGCCCTGGTCAGGGCTCAGTTGCTCGCTGCGCTTGGCAAACTTGTGCCGCTTGAGGATGGCGATTTCGTGGGTGAGGTTCTCGATCACCGTTTGGTCGCGGTGGATCTTCTTGCCCATCACGTCGACCTGCGTGAGCAACTGCGCAGCCAGGGCGCGCAGCTGGTCAGGAGTCAGTTGGTCGAGATTGGGCGAAGCAGTCATGCCGCTGATTGTGCCAGAGCCGGCGGTCAGCGGAGATAAACCGATGGGCTAATGGCAGGTGCTACAGCACTGTGATCGCGCCGGCGGCGCCGACACGCTGCCAGGGTAGGCCAAGAACCAAAGCCTGAAGTTGCTCGGTGTCGAGCTCGACCTCCGAGCCATGCCGGATGCCTGGCCAGTGAAACTTGCCCTGGTTTAATCTCCGCGCGGCCAGCCAGATACCCACGCCGTCATGCACCAGGACTTTCATGCGGTTGGCGCGGCGATTCGCGAACAGATAGGCACAGTGCGGCTTCGCCGCACCGAACACGGCCACCACACGGGCCAACGCGGTGTCGGTGCCGGCGCGCATGTCCATCGGCTCGGTGGCGAGCCAGATGGTATCGATGCGGATCACGGGGTGAGCCCACGCACAAAGCGGGCGCAACCTTCAGGATCGGAGGCTGGCCATTTCACCGTGACCGCTTGCTCGCCAAGGGACAACTCAATGATTGCGAACGCCTCAGTGGTTCGTTTGGGCGTGGCCCTCAATGGAACGAACGCCGGCAACGCCGCTGGTGGCTGATCTCGGTAAAGCGGTAGCCACTTGCGGATGACGTTGGCGTTGATGCCGTGGCTGATGGCAACGCTGGAGAGGGTCGCACCGGGTTGCAGGCATTCCTGAACAACCTGGGCCTTGAATAATTTGGGGTAAGAGCTTCGTTGGCGCATGGAAATCCCGGCGATAAGGGCTATCGCGTCCGCTTAAAAATACGCGGACACCATCGCCCTTAATGCTGGAGTTCGGAAGGTGACTTGGCTGGACGCTTACCCAGCACCTCCATCAATTGAGTCACAACTAGCCGCCATGACCCAGCCTCGACCTCCAGCACTCGCTCAGCATTTTCCTGATACCCATATGCGGAATTTCAGCTCTCTGGAGTTGGCGCGGTTCAGTTTTGATACCCGTTGTAAACAGTTGCAGCCCCCGGCAGATATGCAGGTGGAGCGGGTTAACCTGAACGGTGTAAGTGCGATGTGGGCCATCCCAGAGGACTACGTCGGGTCCAGGACACTCGTATACGTGCATGGTGGAGGGTTTGTGTTGGGATCTGCCGAGGCCTTCGTGGGGCTGGCCGGCAATCTGGCTCTGCAGGCGGGTGCACGGGCGTTGATCCTTGACTATCGTTTGGCACCCGAACACCCATTCCCGTCTGCACGCGAAGACATTCTTGCTGCTTACCATGCGCTTCTTGGCAATGGTATTGCTGCGGAAGAAATAGTGTTCGCAGGAGATTCGTCAGGGGCGAATCTGATTCTTTCGTTGCTGGAAGATGCTAAGTGCCAATGTCTACCTTTGCCCGCAGCGGCACTTCTTATATCGCCTTGGGTCGACCTCAGTTTGCAGCACGAGAGCTTCACGACCAAAGCAGCTAGCGACATTTGCCTTACCCCAGAGTGGCTGGCGAACTGCGCCTCTCTTTACTTGGGAGAGATTTCCGCGGTAGATCCAAGAGTGTCAGTGCTGCAGAACAGCATGATCGGATTGCCCCCCATGATGATACAGGTGGGCTCAAACGAATTGCTTCTCGATGACTCGCTTAGGCTGGCAAGGCACGCAGGTGGGATGGGAGTGCGGGTGAGATTGGACGTGTGGCCGAATATGTTCCATCTCTGGCACAACCATGCGTCAGAGTTGGAGGAGGGTGATGCTGCCTTGCTCCAGGGGGCGGAGTTCCTAGCCGCGAATCTGCCTTAGCCTTCCGGTGGCATTGTACGAGCATCGGGAAAGAGTCAAAGACAGAGGATAAGGACACGGCCAGTATGAAGACCGTGCCCTTTCTCCATCGTGCGGGCTTGCAAGGCGAACTAGAAGCTCAATGTGGCAACGTCTGCACCAATTCTACCGCTTGCCGTCATGCCAGGGGCCAAGTGGAAGTCGTACGAGATAGCTGGTACTTCAGGGTGGGGAGCGTTGTTGTCCAGGGTTGGGGTCACGATCAGCGTGGTTGAACTCACTCCGAAGACTGCGTCGTCATCGATGTAGCAATCCCCAGCTATGTAGAGGGCGGTTACGAGCTCTTTGTGCTCGGGGGCGCTGATCAGGTAGTGGATATGAGCTGGTCGGTACCCATGGCGACTTTGGGCATCTAGCATGCGTCTTACCGGCCCGTCGTCAGGTAGCGGGTAGCTTTTCGGCATGACCGTGAAGGCATGGTAACAACCGTTCTCGTCAGTGCTGTAGACGCCCCGCGTATCCATTTCCTGTCCGCGCTGAATGTCATAAACCCCTTCTGAATCGGTCTGCCAGATCTGCACTGTGGCATTGGGGATCGGATTTCCATCCGTATTCAGGATTCGGCCATAGAGCTGAAGCTGGGGGCCATTGCAGCGGCGTGCCATTGATTCACTGGCCTGGTAGTTCGGTGCATTCTCCCGATAGAACGGACCGAGCAGACTGCTTTCGGTGGCTTGGTTTACCCCACTCCCATCCTGAAGCAGATTAACGATAGTGCTCAGACCGAGGGCATCCGAGAGGAGGATGAACTCTTGTCGATCGCTATTACACATTTGACCGGTCGCTGTGAGAAATGCAATTCCAGTCAACCATTCTTCAGGTGTCAGGTTTGCTTCAATGGCAAATGCATGCAAATGTCGAACTGCGCATTCCATCAACGTGCGTAGGCGTGTGGAGGGTGTTGTAGACATTTGTGCAATGACTGAGTTTGTCAGTTGAGATAATCGTTCATCACCGAGAGTGGTAGTCATCTTGTTATGGTCCTCTTGTGATACTGATCTTGGAGAGCTCTTAATAAAAACTTCTCGGATTTATCAAATGTTCCGCAGGTTTCATCTGTGATCTATCAGAATGAATTGTTTGCGCCTTGGCTGACGATGGAAGATTCGAGGCGAGCGGCGTACGAGACCTGCCGAGGAATGAATGCCGGGAGAGACCCCGGCATAAATGGCGTTAATTTCAGACGGTTTGCGCTGAAGGAAGGCCGGTGACGTCGATTCGACGATTGTCCTTCTTGTAGGGGGCAGGCGCGACGCGGGCGCGGATGTGCTTCTGACGGGTGCCGGGATGGCCCCAAACCACTACAACCTCCGTACCTGGGGTCGCGTACTCTTGGTCGATAACACACAACGACAGCATTTCGCGGAAGGTGTAGCTGTAGCATCGCGAGCTCGAAACGCCGATTTCGTGGCCATCCACTAGCACTTTGTCCATCCAGGTCAAACCCAGCAGGTTTCGGGGCATTTCCATATAGGTGTATGGCTCTGCGTCCTTGCTCAGAAACGAGGCTGAAACGTCGGATACATCTTCGCCATTCCAGACGAGAGTGACCATTGTCCGACGTGGATTGGCCGCTTCTTCTAGAGCGGCGCGACCGATGAATTCGTGGTCGAACTTCACGTTCTTACCCCAGCCGAGCTCGAACGGCGTGCGGGCATAAGTTGTGAAGTCCCTGCTTTGAGCACTACCGGCGACAGCAAGCCACTCCATGAAGTAAGGCATGCTCTGCAGGATCACACCGAGAAAGTCGCGTTGATCGTCACCGAACATTGCCGGTAAATAGTCCACGGTCGGTGTGGGGAAGCAGGCTTCGACGTGATTCACCATCTTGCTGCGTCCGCCAAGACGGCGGATGCCATATCGCTCTCCCACCTTAAGAATCGTGTTGTAGATTTCGACACCGTTGTGGCTCTCGCCGTGAAGTTCGTATCCGAGTTCACCGGCCATGCCTTGGCGGAGCACGTTGAAGGTCATGCCATTGATGCTGGACTTGCGGAATCGCATGAAGCCGATGTCGCGCAAACTTTCGCCCGTGAGCTCCTCCAGGAGAAGCAAGGAGTTGGGGCCTTGGACCTGGAATGCGAAATAGTCTTCGGTAACGACTTCGGCCTTGGCGTTGTAATTACCCTTTGCAAATTGATACATCGCCCAGGCGACTCCGGGCCCACTGGTGTAAATGAAGCTTTCTTCGGAGAGGCGCATCAGGACGCCATCTCCCATTATCTTGCCGGATACATTACAAAGAACCGCATGTTTGGCTTGACCGATGTCGAATTTTGCAAAGCTGTTTACGGAAATTGAGGAGAAGAAAGACAGAGCGTCCGGCCCAGTAATTTTCAGTTTCATTAGCGGGGACCAGTCGCCGATGAAGCAAGTTTTCTTCCAAGACTCGCACTCATCGATCCAGTTGGTGTATTCCGTGGGCTCAAGCTCGAAGAAGAAACGTGTGTAAGAGGTGGTGCGAGGGTCGTCCGGTACTTGCGCTACGTGGTATAGAGGCTGCGGATTTGCTTTGCTCATGGTATTTCCTTAACTTTCTTGTATTGAAGTGTCGAACAAAAGGTTAACGGCTATCATCCAGTTCCAAGCTTCGGACATAAAAACTGAGATTGCCGCCGCGGCGCGTAACACTTGCGTTATTGCGGTTAACTTGGACAGATTTGAATCGATGAGCAGCGTGTTCTTACGGTGTTTGGACACTAAGAGACGGTGATGTAAGCCCTAGTCCCTACGCCGCCAATGTCACGATCGGTATTTTCTAGTGAGGCCGATTCGATGCAGTAAAAGCTCCGGATGTGCATAGGCTCAAGATAAGCGTGTGTGAGTGCTTAATCCCCTATCCTCAGATAGGGGGAATTACTTGGAATGTTTGTCTAGCCTGCATAGGCATGATAAATCGGCCGTCCCCGGCTGAAACGCTTATGTACATGCGTTCTAAGTAGTAGTCTCATAAAAGGAAATAAATAAGATGATGAGCTTCGAAAATGAAACTGTCCTGATTACCGGCGCAGCCAGCGGCATGGGGGAGTCTCATGCGCGCGCGTTCCATCGTCTGGGCGCGAATGTTGTCATTGGCGATATCGCAAAGGACAAAGGCCAGGCGCTTGCAGACGAGTTGGGCGAACGTGCGATGTTCGTTACTCTGGATGTAACTGATGAAGAGTCTTGGGATGCTGCTCTGGAGCAGGCTCGCACCTTTGGTCTGGTCTCTGTATTAGTTAATAACGCCGGTATTATTGGCTTTGACCCGCTTGATGGCCGCGAGAAGGCCATTTTTCAACGGACGCTCGATATCAACCTTACGGGCGTATATCTTGGAATCTGCTCTGTTGTCGCTGGAATGAAGGAACTGGGTCGCGGCAGTATCATCAACATTGGTTCCACTGCCGCCGTCCAGGGATATCCTTTGGCTTCTGCTTATTGCGCCAGCAAGTGGGGCGTGCGTGGTCTGACTAAGGCGGCGGCGTTGGAGCTCGCTCACGACAATATTCGAGTAAATGCGGTGTTCCCTGGGGCAGTTCACACGCCGATGACTGCGCCACATGATCTCAGTGGAATGCTTTCTATTCAGGCTATCCCGCGGGCGGCACAGCCGGAAGAAATCAGCCGTATGGTGTTGTTTATTGCGCACCAGGATTCGGGCTTTATTACTGGCGGTGAGTATTTGGTAGATGGCGGCACTACGCTTGGACCGTTACCGAAAAACTGGCGTGAGAACCATCAGTAATCGTCTTGTTGCCTAGTGCCTCTTGTACAGGATGCATTCGGTGTTCTGTACAAGCGCTTGTCGCTACCCCTAGCCGCCAAAGTAGAGGTCGGAGGCCGAACTGCCCGCCAATGAAAAAGCGCCGGTGAGCGCTGCCCGCCGGCGCTTTCTCTTGCTCCTTCCCCCCCCCCAATTCCTTCACAGCAAGCGAAGCCACCTTTTGGGCCAGGCCTTATGCCCCGGGAAGTCGATTTTCTGCCCGGGGCAACACCTGTCCATGCTAAGTGCGTGGCTTCGTCGCGCGCCTCGTGGAGGTTGTATGCATTACTATGGTCGCGGTTGGCTCACGGAATCGAAGGCCAGCCTCGAAAGCCCGGCGGCAATGTGCAATTGACGCTGGAATGCATGCAAGCTTCAGGGATGTCTGCGGTGTAGCGTTGTGGGGTGGTTTGGGCGGCAGCGACGATCAGCAGGATGGCGATGGTAACTGCGAGGCCGATGGAAATTATTTTTGTTCTCATGGCTATGCCTCTGGTTGGAGCAGGACAGCCATAGCGTCTCTATTTGCGTTTCAAAAAGGTCCTATCTTTCGATAGCTGTGCTGGCCATCTCGGAATAGGGGTGACCTAGTGCGAAGCGGCAGCATGAAAGTAGGACCGGCATGCAACACTCACCGACCTTTTCTACTGCTCCTCCTCCTTCGGCGTCGGCATTCCACCAGCGTCCTCACCAGGCATTCCCAGATTCCGGTAGGAAGTCATCGTAGATTTCCTTCATCAACTGCCTGAGCCAGCGATTCGCCTCATCGTGGTGAAAGCGGGGATGCCAGTACTGACAAATTGGGAATGGCGCGAGATCCACTGGGGGTTTCAGGCGTCGAACCCAGCCGTACTCATCGAAGATACGGCCGATCTCTCCTGGAACGGTCGCAATCAGCTCAGGGTCATTCTTGATCAGCATGGGAATGACCAGGTAGTGGGGGGTCAGCAGGAACACACCACGCTTGATACCGTGCTCGTCCAGCGCTCGATCGTAGTGCGTGGTCTTGCCCCCGAGATTGATCACGATGTGCTTCATACGGGTGAATTGCTCAAGGCTGATCGAGTCCCCAACCTGTCGGTTTTCCCGACTGACGATCGTGACAAACTTGTGGAAGAACAGATTCTGCTGGAAGAGTTCGTCGTTTACGGCAAGCTGCGATCCCATCGCAAGGTCAGCCTCGCCCGACTCTAGCGTCGCAGCTATGTTTTCGGGCCTGACCTGCAGCGTTTGAATGGTGCAGTGTGGTGCTCTGCGCTTTAGCTCCTGGATCATCCTGGGTAGAAACACGAGTTCGCCCATGTCGGTCATGCAGAACTTGAACGTACGGATCGCCGTGCTCGGGTCGAAGCGAGTTTGGGTGAGTAGCGAGTTTTGTACCGTGCTGATGACCCCCAGTATCGAGACTGCTAACTGCTCGGCCTTGGGCGTCGGCCTCATGCCGTCACCGACCTTGATAAACAGCGGATCGTTGAAGAAGTCCCGCAATCGTTTCAGCGCGTGACTGACCGCGCTTTGCGAGAGATCCAGGCTGTCAGCGGCCCGGGTCACGCTGCCCTCCCGAATCAGAGCATCGAAGACCGGCAGGAGGTTTAGGTCGAGCTTCTTTTCGCTATGAATGCTGTGCATGGGGTCGAGTATTTTTGTGATCGTGATGCATTAAGGTATTCCAAGAGGTTCGTTACTTGAAACGCCGGATGGGATTCGGCATCGCTGAACCAGTGGGCAACTCACCGCGACTGCGATATTCCCGCCACCAGGAGAGTGGGGCGGGTAGGCGCTGTGCTCGATCCCTACCTGGCGAGCGTGCTGATCGACATAGGATGGAGTCTCGAACAGCGCGTTCTCGCTTGGCCTTTTTTGGTGTAGCTGGTGCCGTTGCTACGACGCGCTGAGCAATTCGCACATGAGCGAGAAAACTGGCTGGATCATTATGCACGGCGTGCATTCTGTGCATCTATGGCATGCGTGGATCTCATTTTATCTAGTTTTTATAGTGACTCAGACGTCAGTGCGGCTGCGCTGATGCCCACTCCAATAAAAACGATGATCGGAGACCGCTGTGTCCAATCCAAAATTCATTCTGCTGTTGTCGTGCCGTAATACCGCCGGAATCGTGAAGGATGTTTCCAGCTACCTCTTTGACCAGGGATGCAACATCCTCGATGCGCAGCAATTCGATGATCTGGATACTCAGCAGTTCTTCATGCGGGTGGTGTTCGACGCGATAGACAGCGCGACGCAACTGGTACTCGAGGACATCAAGGCTGGATTCGCCGATGTTGCCCATCGGTACGGCATGGAGTGGTCGCTGCGTCCGCAGGACCAGCGCAAGCGCGTAATGCTGCTCGTGTCCGGCTATGACCATTGCCTGCGCGACCTGCTTTACCGCAGCCGAATCGGCGAGCTGCCGATGGAGATATCGGCCGTTGTCGCCAACCATCCCCAGGAGCGATACGCCGCGGTTGATCTGCAGGGCATAGCGTTTCACTACCTGCCAGTGACCCGGGATAACAAGTCCCAGCAGGAAGAGAAACTGCTTGCCTTGATCGAGTCCACCAGGACCGACCTAGTTGTGCTCGCTCGCTACATGCAGATCCTCTCCGATGACCTCTCGCGCAAGCTGGATGGGCGCTGCATCAACATCCATCACAGCTTCCTGCCGGGATTCAAGGGCGCGCGTCCCTATCACCAGGCCCATGAGCGTGGCGTGAAGCTGATTGGCGCGACCTCGCACTTCGTCACCGCCGACCTGGACGAGGGCCCGATCATCGAGCAAGACGTCGAGCGCATTTCCCACCGCGATAGCGCGGAAGATCTCGTACGTAAGGGGCGTGACATCGAACGACGCGTCCTGGCCAGGGCAGTGCGCGCCTATCTGGAAGACCGCGTCATTCCGAACGGTCGCAAAACCATCGTGTTCGAAGGCTGACGCCTGGCCACGCATAACAACAATTCGTTGAAGTAACCGAGGTAAAGACATGCTCCCCAAGAATTTCAGAAAGACTCCAGAGGGCTATTTCACGTCCCGTTGGGGGCAGCCTGAGTACACGGACTGGCTCGACGAGAGCATGTCCTGGAAGGACCACTGCTACATCGGTGATTGGTCGTTCCTTTGGCAGCGGCGTTACCGTGGACCGGACGTGTTGAAGCTTTTCTCCGATACCTCCATCAACAGCTTCGCCAAGTTCGACATCATGCAGTCCAAGCATGTCACCCACTGCAATCGTGATGGCAAGGTGATCCATGAGGGTATCCTCAGCCGCTGGGGGGAGGATGACTTCATGCTCTTCGGTCGCGGCGGCTTCCTCATGGACTTCCACCTACGCAAGGGTGATTACAACGTCAGCTCGGAGGTTGTCGAAGGGTTCAAATTCCAGGTTGCTGGGCCCAAGGCTGCCGCATTGATCGAGAAGCTGACAGGCGTGGCCCTGGCGGACATCAAGTTCATGCACTCGCAAGTGGTGAAGATTGCCGGGCATGAGGTCTACGCGCTGCGACAGGGCATGTCCGGGGAGCCTGGTGTGGAGCTGCAAGGTCCTGCCGAACATGCTGCCGAGGTGTATGAGGCAGTGGTGCGAGCCGGCGAAGCGTTCGGGATTCGCAAGCTGGGTGGTCGAGCTGCCTTCATCAACCACCTGGAAGCCTGTTTCCCCACTATCGTGACCGACTACCTGCCGGCGATCTTCAGCGAGGACATGGCTGAGTATCGCGCCGAATTCGAAGCGTCTCTGCCGGCGTTCGCCTCGACCTTCAACGTTGCCGGCAGCTTCGAGGCTGATGATGTCAGCGCCTGGTACCGCAGCCCTGTCGAGCTCGGTTGGGGGCGCAACATCAAGTTCGATCACGACTTCATCGGCCGCGAGGCCCTGGAAAAGGAAGTGGCCAACCCACGCCGGGTGATTCGCACCCTGGTGTGGAATCCCGATGATGTGCTCAAGGTATTCGCATCCCTGTTCCAGAAGGGCGAGCACTACGCCTTCATGGAGATGCCCCGGGATCAGCGCGGTTTCATGTATGCCGACAAGGTGCTGGTGAACGGCCGTGAGGTCGGCGTTTCCACCTCTCGTGGCTACAGCTACTTCTTCCGCGAGATGCTCTCGCTGTGCACCCTGGACATCGCCCAGGCAGAAGTAGGTACTGAAGTCACGGTTATCTGGGGCAATCCGGGCGAGCCGCAACTGCCCATCCGCGCCACTGTCCAGCCCGCACCGTACAAAACCGACAACCGCCGCAGCTGAGTCGGCAAGGCCCTGGGTCTCAGGGCCTGCTTCATCTGTAAGACCCGGAGAAACAATGTCCGCATTCCTGATCGACGGAAAAGCCGAAGCCCGGCAACTGCGTGAACG